>JAWQJJ010000001.1:0-304723 GCA_033485155.1 Methanomassiliicoccus sp. | reverse complement strand
CATGGACGGTACTATGATAGGGGCCTCGCTGCGCTGAACGTCCGAAGAGGGCGGTGCCTCCGCCTCAGTATCCATATGCATCCCGTCGATGTATTGAAAGTAGCGAATAAATAGGTTTTCAATAGAGAATCCCGGGCCGCAGGCCATTTTCAGTCACCGGTCCGGGTCCGGAGAGCATCCAACTCGGTGAGTGTCTCACCTTATCCCGCGAGCGCTGGAACCCGCAGCATAGCGGGCCTCGGCGCAGGCGCGCGATCCCCTTTTAACGTGCGCTTCCTTGCACTCCTTGTGCAGGTTACAGAAAGAGCATCTCTGCAACACATTAGGGGCGCCCTTCCAGACCTTGCCCCTGTGCTCGACCTCCATTGGCGGTTCCACTTTCTGTTCATCCGCTGCCATCTTCCACCTTGAGGGAAAAAGTCCCCTTCGTGTAGATACTGTCTTCCATCTGAGTCTCATTGACAGATACTGACCTCCATTCAGGATTCGCCTATGTCCGTCATCCCTCGCTCCCCTCTTGGGGGCGAAGACCACCTCTTGCTCACTGGACGTGCTTATCTCAGGACCCTGATATCAGGTACAATGAGAAGTGCACAGTAGGCATCCTCTCGATCGTCTGCTCCGCCGCTCGCGGAGAGTTGTGCGCGGTGGCGGACAGCGATAGATCTGTGTACCGCGCGCTCGAGGCAGATAACATATCGGCCATCTTGACCATCTATATCTCCAGTGCTCCGATCACGTTCAACCATGCCTTCCAGGTGATCTCGATGGATGTTGAACTGATTTGAAGCGCATTTATTCTGGCCATCTTCTCATGGTCGCGGAGTGGATTCCCCGTTCGCAAAAGGTTAAAGCGGTCATGCTTATGCCCCTGGTAATGATAGTCATCGGTGGCTCCTCTTCCAAGATGCTGGCCCAGGACCTGGCCACGGAACTGGGGTGCAAGTACATGCAGGCCCACACCTCCCGTTTCCCCGATGGGGAATGTTACGTCCGCATCGAGGCGGAGGACCTCGACGACGAGGTGGTCGTCGTACAGAGCTCCCACCCCGACAGCAATCTGGTCGAGCTGTTGTTGCTCCAGGACGCTGCGGTGGGGCTGGGCGCCAGGCAGGTCACCACCGTGGTCCCCTACTTCGGCTACGCTCGTCAGGATGAGCGTTTCAAGAAGGGGGAGGCCCTCAGCGCCAAGGTCATGGTCCGGCTGATGGAGCTGACCTCTAAGAAGTTTGTCAGCGTGGACATCCATAAGCCCATCGTCCTCGACTGGTTCTGCGGCGACGCCTACGACGTGCACGCCGCCCCCTGCATTGGGGAGTTCTTCAAAGGCCACGGGGTCGATCTGGTGCTTGCGCCGGATGAGGGAGCATTGCAGAGGGCGAGCGAGGTCGCGCGGGTCATCGGCGCGGAGTGGGATCACCTGGAGAAGACCAGGCTGTCCGGCGAGGTGGTGCGCATGGCACCCAAGAACGTCGACGCCAAGGACAAGAACGCCCTCATCGTCGACGACATCATCTCCACCGGCGGGACGATTGAGGCGGCCGCCAACCAGCTTAAGATCCTCGGCGCGAAGAGTGTTACCGCGGTGTGCACCCACGGACTGTTCGCCAAGGGCGCGCTGGACCGCCTGCGTAAGTGCTGCAATGCGGTGTACTCGACCAACACCATCGAGAACGAGGTGTCGGTCATCTCCGTCGCGCCGCAGATCGCCAAGGCGCTGCGGTGATGCCACCAGACGCCGCGTCGAACCTTTTTAATGTGGAACCTTATTCCGTGCAGCTAGGTCAGGTGTGAGTGATGAAGAAGGAAGACAACTTCAGCGAATGGTACAACGACCTGGTGGAACAGGCTGGTCTCACTGACAAGCGCTATCCCATCAAGGGCATGAACGTATGGCCGGCATACGGTTGGAAGATCATGCAGTACATCGATACGTTCATCCGCCAGGAACTCGACGCCACCAGCCACGATGAGGTGTGCTTCCCCCTGCTTATCCCCAAGACAGAGTTTCAGAAGGAGAAGGACCACATCAAGGGCTTCGATGCCGAGGTGTACTGGGTCACCCACGCTGGGCTGAACGAGCTGGACATACCCCTGTTGCTCCGCCCGACGTCGGAGACGGCGATGTACCCTATGTTCGCCATCTGGGTGCGTTCTCATGGCGACCTTCCCCTCAAGATCTACCAGATCGTCAACACCTTCAGATATGAGACCAAGCAGACCCGGGCGTTCATTCGGGTGCGGGAGATCCACTTCTTCGAGTCGCACACCTGCCACGTCGATGAGGCCGATGCCCAGCGTCAGGTTGAGGAGGATTTCGTCATCCTCGAGAACCTCATGCAGAATCTATGCCTGCCATACATGCTGCTCCGCCGGACGGAGTGGGACAAGTTCCCTGGCGCATACTACACGGTGGGCATCGACACCGCCATGATGCGGGGCCGAAGCCTGCAACTGGGGTCCATTCATCACTACCGGGAGAACTTCTCCCGGCCGTTCGATATCAAGTACGAGGATGTCGACGGCAGCACCAAGTACGTCCATCAGACGACCTACGGCATGTCCGAGCGGCTGCTCGGCTCGGTCGTGGGCGTCCACGGTGACGACAAGGGCCTCGTGCTCCCGCCGGCCATCGCTCCCTTCCAGGTGGTCATCGTGCCCATCCTGGCCAAGGGCAACGTGCAGGATGTCAGCGATAAGGCCAAGGCACTGCGCGACGAGCTGAAGGCCGCCGGCGTCCGGGTGGTGCTGGACGACAGCGACGAGCGTCCGGGAGCCAAGTTCTTCAAGTGGGAGCTCAAGGGCGTCCCCCTGCGCTTGGAGCTTGGGGCAAGGGATATCGAGAAGGGCGTGGTCGCCTACGCCAGGCGTGACGATGGGAAGAAGGGAAGCTTCGGTCGCGCAGATGTCGCCACGGAGGTGCGCTCCCTGCTCGACCAGATCGCCAAGGACATGCGCTCGAAGGCCCAGAAGTTCCTGGACGACTCCATCATCAACGTCGATTCGCTCGACTTCAAGGAGGTTCCGGAGAAGTGGCTGCGCTTCGGTTGGTGCGGCGAGCAGGAGTGCGGCCGGAAGATCGAGGAGCGCACCGAGCTGAAGATCCTCGGCTCACCATATATCAAAGAGGAGTATCACGGCAAGTGTTTGGGCTGCAGTAAGGAGACCGATACGGTAGTCTACGCGGCACGGGCGATGTGAGCTCACTCTCCGTAATCCCTGTCGAAGAACCCGAGCATCTCCAGCAACCGCTTGGCGGGGGCCAGCCCTCCGTCCAGGTAGATGGCGCCGACCAGCGCTTCCAGCGCCTCACACGGGATGGCGCTGTGCTCCAGATCGTTACGCTCCCCGCTGGTCATGACCAGCAGCTGGACGATCGGGCCGGCCAGCTCGTTCAGGCTGCCTCCGTTGACCATCCTGCTCCGCATGAGCGTGATCTGGCCGGCATCCTCCATGAGCTTCTCCCTGATCAAGTGCTCGGTGGCCAGCAGATCGATGACAACGTCGCCGAGGTTGGCCAGGACCGCGTGGCGGACCTTAGGTTTGAAATCCTTGTGCTCGTTGGGATAGCCGCTGCTCACCAGCGCGCTCGTCAGCAGCTCAAGCTCGTTGAAGCGGTAGTTGAAGGACTTCTCGAAGGCCAGGGCCTTGGCCATCACTTCCTGATCGTCCATAATTATCAGGGCCCGTAATGGGCGCCCCTCTAGTTATCGGTTCCCGCTCACTGTTTATGCTTCAGAAGGAGCAGCCCCAGGCCACCGAAGAGCAACAGGACGACGACGATGGCGTACACGGGAATGAAGCGTGGCTCGAAGAAGTTCCAGCTCCCGTAAGCGATCCCCCACCCGACGTACATCACCAGACCTCCGAGTATAAGGAGGATGGATAGAACCTTCTGGGCTTTCTCAGGAAAGGCGACCTCTGCCATTGTTGCGGCCAACGGTTTAACTCTATAAAATGGTTTCCAGCTCGGATTACACTGGCGAGGGTTCGGGGGACCAGACCGAGCGTGCAAAGGCGCTCCTTTGATATTGAGAGAGGCTTCTGAAGTTCGAAGCAATGGCCTCCCGACCCTTGCTAGAGGTCTTGCCGGGCTTCCTCTACGACGAGCCTCATGTCGCCATATCCCCTCCTTTATGAGCGTCTTGGTCCTCATCGTCCTGTTGACTTCTCCTTTGATCGGAATGCAAGAGCTATCGGACCCTCGAGGATGGCGGACCCCCTGAAACCTGAGTACCAGTCGGCACAGGAGCCACTCCGACCGAGCCCTACCTCCTCGGAGCAGTGGAGTATGGCCCCTCTTTCGACCTCGTCCCGGCGAGACGATCCATCTCGCCCAAGATCATCTTTGTTCTCTCCACCGCCTAATGGGATCGAGAGTTGTGCCTCTTTGCAGAAAGATGGTGCGGTACCTTTTCGACGATGTTGCCCATCCCTCCGTACTTGGCCAGGGCCACGGCCCCTCCGATGACTCCCAGTTGGGAAAAGGCCTGAGGGAAGTTGCCGATGTGCTCCCCCGTTTTCGAGTCCAGCTCCTCCGCGAAGAGCCCGAGGGAGCTGGCCTTGGCCAAGATCCCTTCGTATATTTCTCGGGCCTCTTCGATCCTTCCGGCCCTGGTCAGTGCCTCCACGAGCCAAAAGGTGCAAAGAACGAACGACGATTCGCTACCCTTTAGCCCGTCATCGAACTTCGATGTATCGTACCGATAGCACATTCCGTCCTTGACCAGGTGCCGAAGGGTGGCGTCTATCGTCCCGATCATCCTCGGGTCCTCGCCGTCCACGATCCCGATGAACGAGAGCAGTAGGTTGGAGGCGTCTAGAACGTCATCCTCGTATGACTGCTTGAACGCTCCCAGATCCTCGCTCCATCCTTTCGTAAGGACCTCGTTCCCGCACTCGTCCATCTCCCTTCGCCACCTTTCGATATCGCCGTCCAGCTCCCACTTCCCTGCGGATTCCACCGCTGCCTGCAGGGCGGCCCATAGCATCGCCTTCCCGTAGACGAAATGCTTGACCCCGCCACGGCTCTCCCATAGCCCTGCATCCGGCTCCCTCCAGTTATCCGCAATCCAGTCGGCCAAACTCCGCGTATAGTACCAGCCTGGAACGATGTTGTACTTGCCTGACTCTGATGCCAGACGTTGGGTCAGCGCCAGCTCCCCGAAGACATCGAGCTGGACCTGGTCGACGGCGCCGTTACCGATCCTCACCGGCCGGGAGTCACGATAGCCCCGAAGATGTCCCAGCTCCATCTCTTCCGTGGACCCGCCGGGCGTGATCGGATACAGTATTTTGATGTTCTTGCCGGAACTGGAGATGACGTTCTGCATCCATCGGTGCGCAGGTATCACATGAGACCCCCATCCATATCCGACGGACAGGAGCGAGTATAGAGAGTAAGAGGAGTCCCGAAGCCATGAATAGCGGTAGTCCCAGTTCCTCTCCCCGCCCATCTCCTCGGGCAAAGAGGTGGTGGGCGCGGCGACCAGAGCGCCGGTGGGAGAATAGAAGAGAAGAGCCAAAGTCAGCACGCTCCTGACCACCATGTTGCGATATGGTCCCTGGTAAAAGCAATTTTGGCTCGCGACCTCCCAGAAATGGGATGTTGTGCGGAGAGCTTCGTCCGGGGAGCCTCGTTCAGGTTGAGGCTCGCCCCGTATCTGCAAGGTGAAGGGGATGCTCTCACCTCCCTTCAGGTCAAGATCATAGGTCAGCATCCCATCTTCGTTATCCGCCTTCCAGCTGCCAGGCCCCGTAAGGCGAAAGATATCAAAGTCCGCATTTCTCCTATCCACTCGGAACCGAGGCATCTTGGTGGCGTACTCTAGCCTGGGGGCGCATTCGTTCCTGAACCGAACCGTCCCGGTGAGTCCCTTCAGTATGCGGATATATCGCCCGGGGACCGAGAAATGCATTGCGCTAAGCCCGGTATCGATCTCCCCAAAGTCCATCATGACCGCCTTTCCATCCGCCGTTATGAAGGTGGTCTCCAGGACATTGGTGTCTTCGATATATCTATGGGAGCTCTCGAACTGCCCTATCGGCGAGATGCTCCAGAAACCTCCTTTCTCAGGGTCGAGCATCCTCGCGAAGACAGAGGGAGAATCGAATCTCGGCATGCATAGCCAGTCGATGGAACCTTTACTGTTGATGAGGGCAGCGGAGTACCTATTCCCGATCAGACCGTAATCTGCTATCGGCTCATATCCTGTGCGATCACTCACTTCCTTCCCTCGACCGTTGGACCCTGACCATGCAATTGCGCCTCACTTGCCTCCTTCGATCCGCTTAGGATGGAGCGCCTCCTTGGGAACATGGTGTTCGTGAGCCTCTATCTTCTTCTCTATCTCCTCTAAAGACAGACCTTTGGTCTCGGGGACCAACTTCCATATGAACACGAAGGCCAGTATGCCTATGATCGCGTATAGCAGGAAGACGCCCCCGGTAGTCAGGAGGTCGATCAGGCCCAGGAAGGTCAATGAGATGACGAAGTTTGCCATCCAGTTCGCCACCGTAGCCAGGCTCATAGCCTGTCCCCTCGCCCTTAATGGATAAATCTCTGAGATGAGGAGCCAGAACACCGGGCCCAGGCCTATCGCGAAGGAAGCGACATAGAGCATCAGCAGGGCGACGGTTATCGTCCCTACATCTCCGCCCCCGGATATCATTTGGAAAGAGATGCCCAGTCCCAGAAGCGCGATGACCATCCCTGTAAGGCTGATGAGCAGCAGCGGCCTTCGCCCTATGCGATCGACCAGAAAGATGGATACGACCGTCAATGCCACGTTCGTGACCCCCACCCATATGCTCGCGGAAATAGACGCGCTGGCTCCCTGGAAACCAGCAAGCTGGAAGATGGTCGGCGCATAGTAGATGACGGTATTGATGCCTGTCGCTTGCTGCAAAATGGCGAGGCCGACGCCGATCATGGTCGCCAGCCTCAACTTATCGGTGAATAGGTCCTTGATCTTAGCCCCTCTTTCCTTCCTGACCGCCGCCTCCATCTCGTTGATGGTGTCGGTTATCTCCGAGTCGGGGTCCTGGGGACTATGAAAGCGCTTGATGACCTTAACGGCATCATCGTGCCGGCTCTTGAGAACAAGCCAGCGTGGGCTGTTCGGCATAACGAAGATGCCTACGAGGAGGACGGCTGCCGGGACCATTCCCACCAGGAACATTGCCTGCCAATCGGAGGAGGATGCAAAAAAGAGGGAAACGAAGTACGCCAGTAGGATGCCCACAGTTACCATGAGCTGGTTGAGGGAGACCATCGATCCCCGGATACCCTTTGGCGAGACCTCCGATATGTACATCGGACAGATGAACGAGGCGATGCCGATGGCCGCCCCGATGAACAGCCTCCCCACCAGGAACGGGTCGAGACCCTGGGACGCCACCACAATGATGGTTCCCAGGAGAAACATGAGGGATGCGAGGATGATGGACCTCCGGCGCCCCAGGTGATCGGCCATGTAGCCGCCGGAAGCGGCGCCAATGATCGCGCCAACCAGGACTATGGACACGGCCACCGATTCCTGTGATGAGGACAGATCAAAATCTTTGACGATGAAGAGGATTGCCCCGGAGATCACCCCGGTATCATAGCCAAACAGGATCCCGCCAACGGCGGCGACCGCGGCGGCCACGAACACGATCATCGGGTATCTCGAGCGTGGCTCTTTCCTCCCTTTCGAGTCCATATTGACCCACCTCGCTGCTTAGAGTTGCTCCTTGACCGCGCTTTGAATTTGAAGCTATGTCCGTACTAGCGGCGGCCGATGGATCGAATCCCACTGATATCACAACATTCGCTCGCATGACCAGTCATGCAGCCTCGATATAGGAGGACTATCGAGATATTTACAGAGGGTTAGGAACAGGCGGTGACAGCTAGGTCGTTGAGCGAGGGTTGACCGCCCGGGTCGATGCAGAGGATTTGACTTTCCTACGCCGTAGGGTAGGAACGATGCCCGTCGGCCATGCCTTAGTAGCAATAGTGCCACTGGGTCTGTATGCTCAGGCCTCGAGCATACGATGAAAACGGTGTTTGATCCCGCTCGAATGATGCAAGCAAAGCGACCGGCCTTTGACGGCGGCGCCGACGGCAAACCTTTAGCCCACTTCCATCATTGCAGCGTCATGCTCTCGGAGGGCGACCTCGTATACCTGCTCGACAACAGTGACCGCCGCTACTGGCTTCAGCTTCAGAAGGACATGGTCAGGGTCCAAGGCCTGGGGGTCGTGGACGGCAACAAGATCGTCGGCCAGGAGGACGGTTCGCTGGTGAGACTGGCGGGCAAGGACTTCCGGGCGTTTCGGGCAACGGTGGTCCAGTTGATGGAATCGCTGGAGCGCGGACCGCAGATCATCACCCCTAAGGACGCCGCTACCATCGTCTTCCAGCTTGGCCTGAGGGCCGGGGAGACTGTCCTGGAGGCCGGAGTAGGGTCCGCCGGCCTTACCATGGCCTTGCTCAATGCCGTGATGCCTTCCGGCAGGGTCATCTCGGTAGAGGTGCGCGACGACTTCGCGCAGCGGGCCAGGAGGAACGTGGAGCGGGCAGGGCTGGCGCCATACTGGGAGCTCCGGGTGGGGGACGTCAAGACCGTCGAGCTGGACGCGACCGTGGACGCCGTGGCCCTGGACATGCCGGACCCCTGGCTAGCATTGGACAACGTCGACCGCTTCCTCCGTCCCGGTGGCCGCTTCGCCGGGTTCGTTCCCAACACCAACCAGGTCGAGGGGGTGGTCAACGGCCTCCGCGACCGCGGGTATCTTGAGGTCCGGGCATTCGAAAACATCCAGCGGTCGATCGAGGTCCATCCCGGAGGGGTGCGCCCGTCGTACGAGAACCTCGCCCACACCGGGTACCTGGTCTTCGGGCGGAGACCGGCTAGGTCGTGAAATGGCCGCAAGGGATTAAATATCCTCAGGCCGCTCGGCCGCTCGTGGACCTGGAGTTCGCGGTGTCGGCCTTTGCCACGGTGTTCGCCATCGTCAACCCCGTGGGCAACATCCCGTTCTTTTTTGCCGTGACCGAAGGATACACTCCCGAGGACAAGAAGAGGGTGGCGGCGAAGACCTGCATCGTGACGGCGGCCGTTCTGTTCACCTTCGCTCTGTTCGGGCAATGGATCTTCAGCATCTACGGCATAACTATACCGTCGTTCCGAATCGCCGGCGGCATCCTGCTGTTCAGCATAGCCTTCTCCATGTTGCAGGGCCAGAAGTCCAAGACCAAGATCACCGAGGAGGAGCGGGAGGAGGCCATGCAGAAGGACTCGGTGGGGATCGTGCCCCTAGGCATCCCGATGTTCGCCGGCCCCGGTGCCATTACCACGGTCATGATCCTGGTTTCCGATGCCACCATCACGGCGGATGCGGTGGTGCGTCTGGCGGCCATCGCCGGGGCAGTTATCCTCACGGTCATCATCTCCTACGAGACGCTGGTGCACTCGGAGCGCATCTTCAACCTCATGGGCAAATCCGGGGCGATGGCCTTCTCCCGCATCATGGGCCTGCTGCTTGCAGCGGTGGCCATCAATTTCGTTCTGCGGGGCATCGCCCAGGCCATACCGATGTATGGCATCCTGCCGTGAGTTCACCGATCCTGTCGCCCTGGGGAACTGAAACGGCCTCACGTAATAGCTTGCTGGGCCCGCCGGATAAACTGTTAAGTATGCGAGGTCATTTCAGAAGCGGTGCTGACCGTGGTGAAGGCCGAGATCCGCATTGGGCTTAAGCACGGGGTCGCCGACCCCGAGGGCGAGAACACCAGGAAGGCCTTGGAACTTCTTGGCTTCAAGGGTGTGGAGAGCGTCAAGACGATCAAGGTCTTCGAGATGGAGCTGAAGATGGGCGCCGACGAGGCCCGTGCGGCCTGCGACGAGATGTGCCGCAAGCTCTTGGCCAATCCCGTCATTCAGACGTACAGCATCGAACTGAAGTGAGGGAGAGCATGTCCACAGAGCTCACCCGGAAGCGGCCGGTGCCCTTCCCCCTGTACGATGTCGACCTGTTCTCCGCGTCCCCCGACCAGCTGAAGGAGATGTCCAAGACCATGGGACTTAACCTCAGTCTGGAGGAGCTGGAGGCGGTCAAGACCTACTTCTCGAAGGAGAAGCGCCTACCCACTGATGTTGAGCTGCAGTCCATTGCCCAGGCGTGGAGCGAGCACTGCTGCTACAAGTCCTCCAAGTGCTTCCTCCGGGAGCATATCTTCGGCCTCAAGCATCCTGATGTCCTGTCCAAGGGCGATGCCGGTGTGATGTCCTTCGACGACGAGCATGCGTACGCGCTGAGGATCGAGAGCCACAACCATCCTTCGGCCATCGAACCCTATGGCGGAGCGGCAACTGGTATCGGCGGCATCGTACGCGATGTCCTGGCCATGGGCGCGCAGCCCATCGCTCTGGTGGACCCGCTGTTCTTCGGTCCCCTGGAGCTCAGGGAGGTGCCTGCTGGGGTGAAGCTTCCAAAGTACCTCGTGGGCGGGGTGGTCTCCGGCATTCGGGACTACGGAAACCGCATCGGCATCCCCACCATCGCCGGCGGAGTGTTCTTCGATCCGTCCTACACCGGCAACTGCCTTGTGAACGTTGGCTGCATCGGCTTCCTGCGCAAGGACCGGCTGCTCAATAATGCTGTCCGCGGTACCGGGGACGTTCTTATCCTGGTGGGCGGACGCACGGGCAGGGACGGCATCCATGGAGTGACCTTCGCCTCCGCCGAGCTCAGCTCCAGGTCGGAGGACGAGTCGCGGGGGGCAGTGCAGCTCGGCGATCCCATCACGAAGGAGCCGACCATTCACGCCTGCCTCGAGGTCAACGAGAAAGGCCTGGTCAGCGGCATCAAGGACCTCGGGGGCGGCGGACTGTCCTGCGTGGTCGGAGAGATCACCCTGGCCGGCGGGTGCGGGGCCGTCGTCCAGCTGGATAAGGTGCCGTTAAAGGAGGCGGGGCTGGCGCCCTGGGAGATCTGGGTATCGGAGTCGCAGGAGCGCATGATGCTCGCCGCCCCGGAGGCCAACGTCCCCAGAATCCTGGAGATCTTCGATCTTTGGGACGTGCCGGCCACGGTCATCGGCAAGGTGGCGAAGGAGAAGCGGGTCAAGCTGCTGTTCGAGGGCGAGCAGGTCTTCGACCTGGACTTGGAGTTCCTGACCAAGGGGCCGGAGTACTGCCGGCCGACCGCGACCTCGGGCGGGGCCAGGGAGGAGCATCGCGCCCCCCAGCTGCCGGACGGATGGAACTCGGTGGTCCTTTCGACGCTGGCAGACCCCAATATCGCCTGCAAGGACTGGATGATCTCGCAGTACGATCACGAGGTGCGGGCGTCCACGGTCATAAAGCCGTTGCAGGGCAAGCCGGGCCACCGCGGACCTGCCGATGCCACCGTCCTCAAGCCCCTGCCAGACTCGTACCGTGGTCTGGCCATAGCCGTCGGGGTCAACCCCTGGTTCACTTCCCTAGATCCATTCAACGGTGGACGCAACTCGGTGGACGAGGCCTGCCGTAACATCGTGGCGGTAGGGGGGCGACCGCATGCCCTCACCGATTGCCTCAACTTCGGCAACCCCGAGAAGCCGGAGCGCCTCTTCGAGTTCAAGGAGGCGGTCAGGGGCATCGGGGAGATGGCCACGGACCTGCACCTGGCGGTGCCCTCCGGCAACGTCTCATTCTATAACGAGACCGCCAACGGACCCACATTGCCAACGCCCACCGTTCTGGGGGTCGGTATCGTGGAGGATATCCGCAAGTGCGTGACCACCGATTTCAAGAACGAGCGCAACCCCGTCTACATCGTCGGCGAGACCAGAGAGGAAATGGGGGCCTCGGCACTCTACCGCCGGTACAGTGGGCGAGGGGGGCAGGTACCAGCGGTCGACAGCGCGGCGCTGTCCGCCCGCTCCGAAATGCTCCTCGGCGCCATGGCCAAGAGTCTGGTCCGCAGCTGCCATGACTGCTCCGACGGCGGCCTGGTCGTCACTCTGGCCGAAATGTGCTTAGGCGGCGATCTAGGCTTCGAAGGGGACCTCTCGGCCATGGATGACCTGCCCGCCGAGGTCAAGCTGTTCTCGGAGACCAGTTCCCGCTTCGTGGTGGAGGTCGATGACCAGAGACGCGGGGAGTTCGAGTCCTTGGCCGGGGAGCTGGCTACTCCGATCGGCATGGTCGGCAGGGGACGGATGACCATCCGCGACGGTCGCCGCTCGATCGTGGACGTCAAGGTCCCGGCTATGCGGAAGGCGTGGTCCGAACCCCTTTGGAGACTGCTGGGGTGATATGATGAAGGTCGACGAGATCAAGGTCTGCGTCCTCCGGATAGAGGGGACGAACTGCGAGCAGGAGGCGTACGAGGCCTTCAAGACCCTGGGGGCTTCGCCCGAGAAGGTGCACCTGAAGCAGCTCATCGGCCGGAGCCCGGCGGAGCTGCGGAGGGAACTGGATGACTACCACATCCTCATGTTTCCGGGCGGCTTCTCCGCCGGGGACTACGTGAGAGCCGGAGCGATTTTCGCTGCCCGCATCAAGAGCCACTTGGCCGCGGACCTGGAGAACTTCATTTCCTCCGGCCGGCCGGTGCTGGGCGTCTGCAACGGGTTCCAGATCCTGGTGGAGCTTGGCGTCCTGCCTTCCTTCGACGAGGTCATGAGCGAGGAACCGCAGGCTGCTCTATACACCAACGTCTCCGGCCGCTTCGAGTGCCGTCCCAGCTACCTGAAGCACGAGAACCACGGTCGGTGCGCGTTCACATCTCTATTGCCCCGCGGAGAGGTTGTCATGTTCCCGTGCGCCCATGCCGAGGGCAACCTCAGGTTCCCCGCGGATCAGGAACAGGAGTTCGTTCAGCGCCTCGAGGACAACGACCAGGTGGTGTTCCGGTACGTCAACCCGGAAGGCGATTATGACGAGTACCCATGGTGCCCCAACGGCGCCGTGAGCAACCTGGCCGGCATATGCAACCCCGAAGGCAACGTCCTGGGCCTCATGCCCCACCCCGAGCGGGCGATGTTCCGGTACCAGCACCCTGATTGGACCCGCACCGCCGGGAAGCCGGACGACCGCGGCGACGGGCAGGTCATATTCCGCTCCGTGCTCGATCACGTGAGCAAGAGGTACTGATCACTCCACCCTGATCCGTATCTCCACCGTGTCCCCGTCGAACAGCCCCAGCGTTCGCCGCAGGTTATACTTGCACAGGACCTCCATGATGTCGCTGTAGTGCGAGCGGGATGGCAGGATGACAGCGCACTCGATATTCTGGATGGTGGCGGGGAAGCATCGCACTTCACCGAACGTTCTGCCGTTGCGTTGGAAGCCGTTGATCACCACGCCCTCGCTCTTGCGCAGGACGTCCAGCTTGCCGACGTCGGCGGCGCTCATCTTGAGGTTGAGCGTTCCTTCGAAAGGAATGAAGTTCAACTTCTCCTTGAACTGCTCCTGGTACCCTGGCTGGTTGACGTAGTACTGTCCCTCGCCCATGCCCGTGGTCACCGTCCCACGGATGAGCAGGTGGTCCCGCTGCTCGAAGATCTTCTGGTATTCCGAATACTCGGCCCTCAGCGCGTCGAGGCCTTTCTTGGTGATGCGGATGCGCTGCTTCCTGGCCCCCAGGTCCCTCTGGATGTATCCTTCCTCCAGCAGTTCCAATATGCGCTTGGAAGCCGATTGCTGGCTAATATGCAGCCGGTCCCCCAGCTCTCGGGAGGAGATGGCAATGTGATCGTTGATCCCGCCCAGGAGGGCGATCTGCTTCAGGGCAATGGCGAACTTCTCGTTCATGCGTTCCACACCATGTGTGAAAACTGGTAGCTACCAGTTTTCGACATACGTTCCATTCCGACCAGCCTATTTATACTTTAATATCGTCGCTGACCATAACCAAGGGGCGAAGGTAACATCATGGACAGGCACGTCATCGAGGCACTGGGCAGGACCAGGGTAGTGATAAGGGACGGCAAGGTCGTGGAGGTCGGAGTACCGGAGGTCGAGTACTGCCCCCTTTTCGCCAAGGTCCGCAATATCCAGGTCATAAGCCCGGAGGCGGTGAGGGAGAACATCGAGTTCCGCATCCGGGACTTCGGGATGTGCACTCCGCATCGCAAGTTGCGCATGAAAGACTACCTGTCCTTCGGCGTGTCCGAGCTCCTGGGCATGGCCGTATCCCAGGGAATGCTGGACGCCGCGGTCATCGTGTGCGAGGGCGCCGGTACGGTCGTGGTTTCCGACCCTGAACTCATCCAGGGCATTGGCGGGAGGGTCTCGGGCCTGATCGAAACGACCCCCATCCCCGAGGTCATCGAGGCCATCGGCCGGGACATGGTGCTGGATCCAAAGAGCGCGAAGATCGATCAGTTTGCCGGTACCATGCTGGCGTTCGTCAAGGGTTTCAAGCGGGTGGGGGTTAGCGTGGCCACCGCCTCTGATGCCCGGCGCATCCGGGAGGAGTTCGGACAGCGGGTGGCGATCTTCGCGGTGCACACCTCCGGCCGCACCGCCGAGGAGGCGGACTCGTTCTTCGATGTCTGCGACATAGTCACGGCCTGTGCGTCCAGCACGGTAAGGGCACGGGCAACGGAAAGGGCGCTGTTCCAGGTCGGCAACAAGGTCCCGGTCTACGCCGCCTCGCTATGGGGCGAGACGTTGCTGAAGACCAGGCTAGAGCTGACCAAGCATTCTAATGTGACCTCACCCGAGGACCCCCCAAGGCCGCTGATCTAGGCGTCATCGAGGGCAAGGTGGCTGCCTCCCCTCATCAAAATCACTTTAATCCTCTTTTGGCGGAGCTTGGCGATAAGGGCGCGATCATTGGTGACCACGTACGCGCCCAGCCGTTCCGCGAGCTCTATGACCGCCCGGTCTCCGGAGGCCTCGGTGTCCTCAATCGTGTACCTGGACAGCAAACGTAATGCCGCCGAGGCATGCTTGCTGGATGATCTTTTAAGCTCGCCCACGATCGGTCCGGGGACGAAGACCTGACATTCGCCCAGCAGCGAACGGAGCTGGGCGTCGATGTTGATCGAACGCTCGAACGGTAAAAGAAGGGCGTTGGTGTCCAGTACCACGCGGGGCATGGACACCTACTGGATGATACCGTACCCGATGAGACGCCACTTGCCGGATATGCGCCTGGATATAGCGACGCGCTGTTCCTTGAGCGCACACACCGGGATCTTGAGCGCTACCTCGGACTGATTACCCCTTGCGCTGGTGACCACTCCAACAGTGGTAGCGGTGCCGATGCTGAGCATCAGGGGCTCGTTGGTCTTGATGTTGTCGACGATAAGATCCTCGGCGGCACCGACCACTCTCTCCAGCAGATGGGTGGTCATTACGAACTTGTGCAGCACCGGAGGCAGCGTGCCCGGCTTACCTACCACCCGGCCAGTGAGGCCGTCCGATTTGGTCAGCGCAGGGTCCAGTTTGGTCCCGATGGCGATCAAGCCTCCGGGGCGGGCCTCTTCCAGGGTGGTGTTGCCGGTATGCAGCGACTGCACCGTGGTGGTGATCTTTTCCCAGCTCGTCTTTCCGCTAACCTCGACCTTACGGCCGGGAAGCACCTCGATCTCATCCCCGACGCGCAGAGTACCCTGGGTCAGGGAACCGCCCAGCACCCCGCCCTTGAGCGAGTCGGGGCTGGAGCCAGGAGTGTTGATGTCGAAAGACCTCGCCACGTACATCATGGGCGGGTTATCCCTGTCCGCCGGCGGGGTCGGGATGTACTTCTCGATGGTCTCGATGAGCTTATCGATGTTGACGTCGTGATGCGCGGACACCGGAATGATGGGGGCGTTCTCGGCGATGGTCCCCTTGACGAAGCGTTTGATCTCGCGGTAGTTCTCCAAAGCCTCTTCCTTGGTCACGATGTCGATCTTGTTCTGCACGATGATGATCCTGTCCACGCCGATGATGGATAAGGCCATGAGGTGCTCCTTGGTCTGCGGCTGGGGGCAGTGCTCGTTAGCCGCCACCAGCAGGAGGGCGCCCTGCATCATCGCTGCTCCGGAGAGCATTGTGGCCATCAGCGTCTCGTGTCCAGGGGCATCCACGAAGGAGATGGCCCTCAGGAACTCGGCTTGCTCGTCACACTCCGGGCAGAAGTCTTTGGTCGTGTACTTGTTGCACTTGGGGCAACGATAGAACGCGGTGTCAGCATAGCCCAGTCGAATGGAGATGCCTCTCTTGATCTCCTCGGAGTGCCGGTCGGTCCACTCCTCGCTCAACGCCCTGGTAAGGGTCGTCTTGCCGTGGTCGACGTGACCGATCATTCCGATGTTGACCTCGGGCTGCTGGCTGACCTTCATTTCTTCTCCTCTTTCTTAGGAAGGAGATCCTCCACGGACTTGGAGCCAGCGGCGGAGATGGTCATATTTATCTGGGTGGTGTCAGGAGACACGGTGTTCCCACGGACCAGCTTGCGGCGTCTCAATCCCTGCTCCTTGGAGGTGAAGCCGATGCTCTTGGAAAGAAGGATGTTTTTGCGCCTGACGCCAGGGAGGTCGGCACGCATGGGCACGCCGTCCTTGTCGCTTCCACCAGCGATGGTCAGCTTGTATCCTGGGAGGCTCACGAAGATGCCGTCCACGACATCCCCGATCTTCTTGCCGATAAGGGAGTTAGCGTGATGCCCGGCGACCGCGACCTGGTACGACTTTCCGGTCTTTACATCATTGATGACAGCTTTGAACTCTACCATCTAAACACCTTTTTAGGTAAACGGCTTAATGTAGCTTAGAATAAATAACTATTGGCGCCTCGGTGGGCTCTGATTAATCGTTTTGTTTCTTCCCAGAAGGCGCCTGACTAGCGACCAAACCTCGTTCCCATTTTTATCAATTATTTAGATTGCCTTGGACGTCGTGCTCATCCCGTTTCCACTCGCCGGCCTCGTGTCCGGTTCTTTACAGAGACGACCGTTTTGTTCTGCATATCGATCCCACGGTGTAACGAGACATATGGCTAGACAACGCACATTGTCGCCTAGGCACCCCGAAACCACCACTCTAGAGGCCAACTCGGTTGGCTTTTCGGATAGGACCCCTGGTCAATGGCCCCTACCGGGCATATATCTCTATTCTATCAACATCCCGATGCCTAAGCCAGGAGAGATCTAGATTCCGATCTGCCCAATGGATACCTTCCCATTTGAAGCTGCAGCGCAAGTCACAAGCTCGACTTTTTGCGCTAAGCACACCCCGCCGGTAGAAGCGGTAAACTATTATGTGTTAATAGCATTGTCCTATACGGCGTTAACTCACCATCGTATCTAAAAAGTGGATTGCTAGAGGGGAATAAATATGGGCAGTCGATCACAGATATTGGCGGGTTTGGAAACTGCGATCGTGGTTGGAAGACGGAGGGAATCAACACTATATGCACAAGATGCGATCAGGGAGGGCATAAAACCGATCGATGCCATCGACAATAGCTGCATCAAAGGAATGATGACAGTCGGTGAGAATTACTCGACCCATCAGATATTCTTGCCACAAATGCTGCGTTCCGCGGACTCAATGTATTCTGCATTGGATGTTCTACTGCCGCATGTCTATGGAGAGTACGTCTCAAAGAAGATCAATATAGTGATCGGCGTGGTAGAAGGAGACGTCCATGACCTGGGGAAAAATATTGTTAAGACCATGCTTGTTGCTTCTGGATACAATGTATTCGATATAGGCCGCGATCAGCCGCCTGAGAATTTTGTCAATGCTGTGATAAAATATCAGGCCCAGATGGTGGCGATGAGCACTCTGACAACGCAGACGATCGATCAAATGCAGAGGACCATAGATGCGCTGACAGAAGCGGGCCTCAGGGCAGGAGTGAAAATCATAATCGGCGGTTCGCCCACATCTCCAGAGTTCGCAGACGAGATCGGCGCCGAACTCCATGCCCTAAATGCCCAGGAAGCAGTGGAGAAAGTAAAGGCCATTGTGTAACAATCTTGACGGGAATGTTTAGGTGGGAGCGCCACTCGCGTGTTGCATCATGCAAGGTTGTAAACTTTTTCATAATACATTTTTAACTGGTGCTTGCATTTTTTTTACCCACGGTTCGATGGCTGCCGCATCGTAACTTATCGGTGCAGATCGATCTTGCTACACTGGAGCGGAGCCTCTTAAAACCATCAGAGGACGTCGTTCGGCAGTCCTGCGCCCCGAACGGCAATCTAGGCGGCGGTTGCTACATTTCGGCAATAGTTTTATTAACACCCCTAAAAAATTGCCGTTAGGTCTCTCTGCCGGCAATGCCACAACAAGGACGCTCATCCTTGCTGCCCATAGATTCCCTCAAATCCAAATTGCTGGCAGGGAGGCCCTAACCATCTGGATATGAAAATCCTGATCAAAGCTTTACTACTCGATGTGCTTTGATGTTCCGGCCCATCAATTGAATACGCGCTCTTGGGTAAAACTAACCATCATGCTCGATATGCCTCAAAACATCCGGAGATGGGCTTTGTCAGATTCTCAATCGTCAAAAAGGCGAAGAGTATTTAAGGGAGGGCGAGAGTAGAGGGATTGCATCTGAAAGCCTTGTGTCCCGGTTGCGGGGCTGCCTGAACGGCAAACGGGGCTTTCGAGGTGTTAGCCGCTGTTTTATCTCATGACTCCTCTCTCATTTTGCGGCGATCGTGTGTGACCTTTCTCCTCTGGGATGAGTACTGTCCGATCTTATGGAGCGAAGCGCTCGTCTAACTCCAGGTGGCCGAAATGAACGCCGATATGTACTTTCCTTATTCTATTTGGGCAATGCCAATAAACATGTAGGCCCCCTAATATGAACGAGGTGAAGAATGAAGAACATATCAGCGCCGTTCTGTCCGTTCATGACTATGACTTGCGCAGGACTGGACTGTGCATGGTTTGACAGCGATAACTGCCATTGCGCATACCAAACCATAGCGCTTAGCCAGCACGGATTGACGGAACACTCGACCATTGATTAAGAAAGTCCCTTCCCGAATCGGCCCACATCATTTTTGAACACGTCATTAAGGTGTCGGGGTGTTGTTGCTGAAATATGCCTGATGAAAGATGTCCTCCACCGCACCCAGTAAGGTCTGAGGATCACCGGCAGCAAGGACGGAATGCCTGTCCTGGTCCGGCCGGTCGAGGGACGAGCCCCAATCATCTAGCGAACTAGTGATGCCATGGTTCGGATACCAAATGACAGCACTTCCTCTACTGTCCAGAACATGCTCTACAAAAAACAAGAAGCCAACCTATTAGGGCCGCCTTAGGAATGGGTTCGATGGGCCGGGAAGTCCGGTAGTTCGTAGGCTCAGGCAGCACAATCGGTTCCTTCCATCCCGGCCCCAGTGTCTCTTTTTATTTGTTCCTTGTTGCGGCAAACGGCTCAATTGGTCATTGGAGATAAGGAAGTAAAAGTACAGTCACGATCAGCAATAATTCTGTCAATGCACGTAAGAACCTGTTCGCCGTTCGATCCCCTAGACGCTCGACGGCACGGAAATATTTCTATGGCTGGGAGTAAGAACAGATCGATGAATAACCTTTAGGATCTGCGAGTTTATCAAGGAATTACTGGACGCTGTTCTACGACATTGATGACGCGCAGGAGTAGAGAACGAAGGCTGTCACCGCTGCGTGAGTGGTGTGGGGCGAGTGACTTGATGACCTAGGCCTTGACCGCTTCTTTGAAATGGCAGTGCGGCTCCATCCCGGAAGGGGGGCGCTGATTCCGCATCGCCGCAGCCAGTTCATCGACCAGCTTCGCATACCCGCTTAGCTGTTCCCATCCCGTTGTGTCCTCCAGCCTCAGCTTCTTACCGCTTGGTCGTATCGCATGCATGACCCCATTCTCGCTGCGGAGCTCGGGCATGAAATCCCAGGTAAGGCCTGAGATTTGGCATAATGCGTGGCCTTGCGGAACATCGCCAAGCTCGGTTCTTCGCACCGCCCATCCCACTTCCTCCCATTGCTGCCATTCCCGTCCATCGTACTCAAACGCCCAGCTCTCACCTTCAGGCCTTTCGGGCTCGGTGCCATCGTCCGCCCGACCATTTATGTTGCTGGATCCTCAGATGCCTGGAAGGACGTCGAACCGTCCAAAGGAGAACATAGAAAGATCGAAGGGCAATGAGAGTGCATGTCTGGTTCGGTCTTAGAGGTCTGTCATCGGAGGTATGCACCTGCTTGCAGGCACATACAGTTCGGAGCACATGGTCCTGAGCTGACCGTCCACCATCCTGGCGAAACCGGTATCCTCTTCCCAGTACAATGAATGGTCCAGCCTGATGGCGTCTCCGTCGGGCCGCACGGCGTAGACGTGCTCGTACAGCTCGATGATCCTGAGGCGGTACTGGGGAGCGAGACCTTTGGAGTCCATGTACTGGTTCGCCTCGCGTATCATCGCCTCGTTTACAGACAGACGCTTCGTTCCAAGGTTCCCTCTGACCATGTCCTTCACGAACAACCTGCCAGCCTCGGCGTCCTCAAGCCAGTCGCTGTCTATCGGGTGATCTGGATCATAGAAGCGATCTTCGAACCATGCGTCACCATCCTCGATCCTACCCCTTATACGTTCCTTGACGCAGTCAGCTCCTGCCTCTACACTCAGATTCCTCCTCGTGCCAAGCGTCGCCATGATGCCACCACAACTTTCCTGCATGACCATGTCGCGGCGGGCCATAGCGTTGTCCTAATTACATCAATGGTAAGAAATAATAAAATGGGACATACTGACTAGAATGTAGAACAAGTACTCCGTTAATTTATTAGAGATGATCATGTGGCTGCCGATCTGGCAGCGCCTTTTCTCAAGATCTGAGCTACTAACGACCATCGGCGAAGGGACGAGCGAGATGAGGATGCCTTGATCCTTTCCAGCGGTAACCAAGCGCGCCACGCCTTTTTCTCCATCAGCTCCGCAAATACGGTGGCGAGGGATCCATGAGGCTGGGGTCGGTCATCCCCTTTCGGACCCGCTCGCCACCCGTACAAGGTCAGCCCGGACCGTGAACGATGCGTGGGGCCATGGAATCAGCAGGTCGAATGGAGGATGGCGACGAACCTGCGTCCCTCGGCGTTCAACACCTCTATGGCCTGGGGGGTCGACAGCACCCTGTGCTCGTATCTCGCCAGTATGTCCTTGGCCTTCGGCGTCAGCGGCAGCATTCCCTTGAATCCTGCCCCGATGATCACGACCTCCGGTCTCTCGTCCTGGAGGAAATCAAGCTCCCACTCCGTCAGGGGCGCGTGGAAGAAGTCCTTGAGATATACATTGGAAAGTTGGCTCCGGAGCTCCGGTGAGCACCCGCAGTTCCTTTCGGAGATCGCACCGTCGATGTGAATGACGATGTCATGCTCGTATCTGGTCCCATCGACCATCAGCCAGCCATGCTGACCCTCGATCCTTGGCCGATCACGTTGTGCCACGATGATAGCAAACGGAGGACGAAATAAAAGGATACGTCTACATCGACCGATGATTTGCGATGCTGAACTTCAAAAAGGAGCGATCGACCTTCGACCAGTCACTTCGCTTGCGCAAGTGCCTGGTCCAAGTCCTCGATGAGGTCATCGACCGCCTCGATACCAACGGAGAGGCGAATCAGTCCGTCCCGGAGCCCCGACCTCCGTCTCTCCTCCAGGGGGATGGAGGCATGGGACATGAGGCTGGGATACTCTATTAGCGATTCTACCCCGCCCAGGCTCTCGGCCAGCGAAAAGACCTTGGTCGCCTCCACGACTCTGCGGGGGTCCAGTCCCTCCTTCAACTCGAAGGATACCATGCCTGAGAAGCCGCTCATCTGTCTCCGGGCAAGCTCGTGCTGGGGATGGCTTTCCAGCCCCGGATAGTTGACCTTTTCCACGAGCTCGTGCTCTTCCAGGAACCTCGCCACGGCCATGGCGTTCTCCGCGTGGCTCCTCATCCTGAGGTGAAGGGTCTTAATCCCCCGGAGCGTGAGGAAGCATTCCTGGGGGCCGGGCACCGCGCCGATAGACTTTTGGTAGAACCTCAGCTTTTCCACCAGCTCGGGGTCCCGCCCCACCAGGCAGCCTCCGATGACGTCGGAGTGCCCTCCGATGTACTTGGTGGTGGAGTGGACCACCAGGTCTGCCCCCAGCTCCAGCGGTCGCTGGAAGTAGGGGCTGGCAAAGGTGTTGTCCACGACCACCAGGGATTCGGGGTTGGCCTCATGGGCCTTCCGAGCTAGCGCCCTTATGTCGTAGACCTTCAACAGGGGATTGGTCGGGCTCTCGATCCACAGCATCGATGTCCTCTCCTCGAGGGCCGAGTCCACCAGACCTGGATCGGAAAGATCGACGAAGTCGAAGCCCATGCCAAAGTTGGAAAAACACTGTCGGAACAGCCGGAAGGTACCCCCGTAGATGTCGTCGCATGCTACCGTGCGGTCCCCCGGCCGCAGCAGGAACATGATCATGGCCTCGGCCGCCAGACCCGAAGCGAAAGCCAGCGCCCCGGCCCCGTCCTCGATAGCAGCTAAACGGTTCTCGAGCGCGCTCCTAGTCGGATTAGCGGCGCGGGAATACTCGTATCCGTTGGGAGGGTCGCTCACCTTGTTGCGAGCGAAGGTGGAGCTCATGTGGATGGGGGCGACCACATCCCCGTTGGCATGTCTCTCGGGCTCCTCTCCGGCGTGCACTGCCCTGGTCTCGAACCTCATCTTATCTCCCTCCGTCCAAGAACCCGTTCGTCTTCATCCACTTGTCGTTGTAGATACCAGTCCTGCTACCAGTCCTGCACCTCCCTCAACCGTTGGGTAGGGCGGTAACGACATGGTCGGTCCTCGGTCTCCTGCGATCCGTCCAATCTCGTTACTCTCTATTCGTAACTCTCCTGATGCCGTTCCGCATCTAATATGGTACTGACCCGTATGAGAGGAGGCAACCACGCACATTCGATGACGGACGGAACGCCCAGCGAGCCGAAGGCGACCATGATTTCGGACACCTCTCCCCAAATGTTTTGATTACCTGAAGATTATACTAATTTCGAGGACTATGATCGAGGTCAAGGTGATGATGACGATGCCTCAAGCGGCCATCGCCATCCGGGAGAAGGTGAAGACAGATGAGATACCGCAGGCGTTCGGGAGGATGTTTCAGGAGCTAGCGCCGGTCCTGCAGAAAGAGGTGCGGTGCGTCGGACCGCCGTTCGCCTACTACCATTCGTGGTCGGAAGAGGGAACGGACATGGAGGTCGGGTTCCCCATAGCCGGGGAGGGCATTACCAAGGGGCGCATACAGCCGTTCCAGCTGCCGGCGGTCCAGGCGGCGACGGCCGTGCACATCGGCCCATATGATAAGCTGATGGAATCGTACAACGCGGTCCTGGAGTGGATGAAGGCCAACGGCAGGAAGCCAGCGAGCTACATGTGGGAGGAATATCTCAACAGCCCGGACGAGGTACCGCCGGAGAAGTTGATGACCAGGCTCGTCTGGCCGTTGGAGTAATGTCCGCTGGAGCCTTGCCCTCACAGGCCTAGGCTCTCCTCATTTTTTATCAGCTCTTTAATACCGGTTATTGACCTCTTTTCTTCATGCGCACAATTGCTGGAGAACTAAGGACGGTAAAGCTGGTCCGCCGAGCCAGGCCCACTGTGGAGGGCGCCGGCGTTAACTTGGTGAGGGCGTTCCACGCCCAGGAGCTACCTGGACTGGACCCCTTCCTCATGCTCGATGACTTCCATTCCAACGACCCAGCCGACTACCGGGCCGGTTTTCCGTCCCACCCCCACCGGGGGATGGAGACGGTCACCTACATGATAAGGGGATCGGCGGACCACCAGGACAGCTTGGGAAACCGAGGCACCATCGGCCCGGGGGAGGTGCAGTGGATGACTGCCGGGAGCGGCATCATCCATGGGGAGATGCCCCACGGTGATGGCGGAGCGATGCAAGGGTTCCAGCTATGGATCAACCTCCCGCGGTCGAAGAAGATGATGCGGCCTCGCTACCAGGACATACGCCGGGAGATGATCCCGATAGCCAAGCCCTCCGATGAGGTCGAGGTGAGGGTCATCGCCGGCTCGTTCAACGGAGTGGAGGGCCCGGTCCGGGAGCTGGTGGTGCCGGTCGAGTACCTGGATATCAAAATCGAACCGGGCGGTGGATTGGAGCATGCCATCCCCGAAGGCCGCTCGGCGTTCGCCTATGTGTTCCAGGGACGGGGGTCGTTCAGCGAGGGCGGAGGTATAGCCGGATCGGAGAACCTGGTGGTCTACGGCGACGGGGGGCAGGTCCGGATCACCGCCTCCGACCAGGGGGTCCGTTTCCTCCTGGTGTCGGGTGAGCCGATCAAGGAGCCCATCGCCTGGAGGGGGCCGGTGGTCATGAACAACGAGGATGAGCTGCGGCAGGCGTTCAACGAACTGGAGGCAGGTACCTTCGTCAAGGACTGAGCAATCGGGGCCTATTTTATGAGCCCGGCGGTCGGATAGCATTCCGATCACCATGTCGAAGAACCTTAAGGTCGGGACCGCCGCCCCGGTGTTCACCCTCCGGGACCAGAACGGAAAGGAAATCGACGTCGGAGCACTGATCGGCAGGAAGGCCCTGGTGGTGTACTTCTATCCCAAGGACTTCACCGCCGGCTGCACCATGGAAGCCCATGAGTTCCGAGAGATGCACGAGCAGTTCCTGAAGAACGGAGCGGAGGTCATCGGGATCTCCGCGGACCCGGTGGAGTCGCATAAGAAGTTCGCCGAGGAGCATGATCTGCCCTTCACCCTGCTCAGCGATCCCGAGGACAAAGTAAGGGATATGTATGGGGCGTGGGGGGCTGCTAGAACGCCCGGCCGGGTCACTTACCTGATCGACAAGCAGGGCATCATCCGGATGGTTTTTTCGTCCCAGATGCAGCCCCGGAAGCACATCTCCGAGGCCCTCAGGGTCCTTCGTGAGATCAACGAACAAACGGTCCTCGATCGCTAGTAGATGCGCAACATTCAATAGCTACTACGCAATATAATAGCTGAACAAGATGTGCGCCAAGGAGAAATGCATCCTCCCCCAGTACAGCCTGGAAGGGATAAGCACCGATTCCTTCCTGGGGCCTCTGGAGTCCAAGATACTGGACACCATTTGGTCATCGGGCAAGCGACCCCTCACTGTCAGAGAGGTACACCAATCAATGGGCAAGGACAGCAACCTTGCGTATACCACCATCATGACCACCATGAACCGCCTCTACGAGAAGGGACTGCTGGACCGTGAGGTGAAGAGCGGCAAGGGTGGACTACACTACGCCTACTGGCCGAAGCTGGAGAAGGAGGCCTTCGAACGGACCGCCATCCAAGGGGTCCTGGACAGCCTGATCGACAAGTTCGGGGAGAAGGTGACCGACTGCTTCGTGGAGAGGGTCTCGATGGATAAAGAGGGACTCAAGCGGTTGAAGAGAGAGTTGGGCAGGATCGAGGAAGAGCGATGAGGTGATTGCCTGGAGTTGGTGGACCAGATTGTTCTGCAGCTGATGCAACCGTCCTTCTACTACTCCACGGCCATGATGGCCATAGTCATGGTCATCTCGGTCCTACTGATAAGGATCAACGGAACGTGGGGAGCGGGGCGGAAGAGCGTTCTCCTGGTCGCGCCCATGGGCGCCGCCCTCCTGACCCTGCTTCTCTTTCCTCCTTCGATCACCGTACCGTCAGCGATGGAGTTCCTGCCCCATCAGCTGGTCGACGCACAGGCTCCGCCGGGCGTGGCGTTCGTCCCCGCCACCGGGACGGCGGTGCGTAGCGTCCTCTCGATCACCGGGACATTGGGGGTCGTGGGCCTGATCCTTGGGGCGCTCTCCGTGGCGGTCTCCCTCACTTTCTCCGCCCGTCTGACTCGAAGACTGCTTCAGGTCGTGGACCTGCAGCGGACGGATTTTCCCGAGCTCACCTCGGACGTGGAGGAGATCGCAGGACGGCTGGGTGTTCCCGTACCGCGGATCGGACTGGTAGAGGACCTCCGCCCTAATGCCTTCACCTTCGGCACCGGAAGGGGGGCCACTGTGGTATTCTCTCTGGGCGTGCTCACCGTGCTCGATCGGCTGGAGCTCCAAGCGGTAGCCGCCCACGAGCTAGCGCACATCAAGAACCGCGACCTGTGGTTCAAGGCGTCGACCAAAGCGCTGGCCTGGATGTTCTTCTTCCATCCCGCAGCCCACCTGGCGGCCAGGGCCGCTCATCGGGAACGGGAGCGTCTGGCGGACGAGACCGCGGGATCAGTCATGGGAGAGAGGGCATCGCTGATACGGGCAATCGAAAAGGTGACTACGATATGCGAGCGGGACACCTCCCGACCGTCGCTGGCTTCCCGGTTCGGCCTGAGCATGACCCTATCGCTCCTGGAGCGGGGATCCCTGATGTCCGACCATCCCTCCCTCGCCGACCGCACCAGGCAGTTCAGCGATGAGTGCATCCGCCGAAGGCTCGGTCCCACCGCCTGCCTACTCCTTTCCCTGGCGGTTGTCCTGGCAGGGATCGCCCTTGTTGTCAGCATGGGAGAGGTCAGGGCAGACATACTTGACAGCGTGCTATCTCCCCATGTCCCGACCGAGGTCCTGCCGGACCTGGGACCCCGGGAGTTGGCATACCATGCATCGTGGGACGAGGGAGGCCATCACCCCCTGATCCATGGCGATCGTCCACACTTCGACCAATGGGCCCGGCAAAATACCACTATTTGTCATAGTAGTTACTATCACTCGAAGTAATATTTTTATACGCCCGCACCCATCGATGAAACGGAGACCTTCGGCCTCTCCATTTGTTTCCCCCACCCAGTCCGAACAGCTTGGGGCGGAGGTCTCCTCTATATGCTACTATCTCTAATAGTAACATTATTATAGGCTCGTAGTAATTGGTGGAATGCATGGGCCGATGAGGCCCTTTGCGAGGTGCATCACTTTGGGAATAGCCAGCAGGGCCGTGAGGAACATCGCGCGCCGGAAGGTACGCGTCCTCCTCGCTGTTGTGGCCATCAGCGTCTCGATGGCCATCATGGTGTCCATACCGGCGGGCTTGAACGCGAGCCAGTCGGCGGTGGAGCAGTTGAACGATCAGATGGGAGTGGATTACGCCACGCAGGCCGCGGAGATAGAGAACACATCGTCCCTTATCGAGGTCGGCAACACCGGCAGCTCGACCAGTCAGCAGGGCGGGGAGATGTCGCGGTCCAGTTCCGGGAGCTCTTCGGAGATCAACGAGACGGTCATGGAGACCGTAGAAGCGCTGGACGGGGTGGAGTCGGTCATTCCCTACGTCAGCATGACCGAGGGCATGCCGTCCAGGGACGACTTCTTCGGAGGCGGTAACGGCACCATGCCGAGCGGAGGCGTTCCCCCATCAGGCATGAACGGCACCATGCCGGACATGACCAGCATGAGAAACATGCTGTCCGACGTGGTCAAGGTGCTGGGCGTGACCCTCACCGAGAACGCCATCAGTAACTACAGCGTGCTGCCCACCACCATCCTGGAGGGAAGGAACCTCTATGCCAACGAGACCGGGTCGGTCCTCCTGACCGAGAACCTGACCGCCTACTACGATACCGAGCTGGGCGGCACCGTTACTATCCAGAACCAGACCTTCACCGTGGTCGGCATCTACCAGAACACCTCCACCATGGGCAACCGCACCGTATTCATGAGCATCGCCGATGCCCAAGAGATCTACGCAATGGGCACATCGGTCTCCTACCTGTACGTGTATGCGGAGAACAGCGATGATGTGAGCACCATCGCCTCGGCCATCAAGCTGGCCTACAGCGATGTGACCGTCTCCACCATGGCCGATAGGCTGGCCCAGCTCACCGCGCTCCAAGAGATGAGCGAGAAGACCCTGAGCAACGCTGAGACGACATTGCAGCAGACCCAGAACACCGCGACCCAGCTGATGATCATCGCCGTGGTCGCCACCGGGCTCATCATCCTGTTCGTCATGCTGTACACTGTCAAGGAACGGACCAAGGAGATCGGGGTCCTCAAGACCTTGGGGTTCAGCAAGAGAGCGGTGATCGCCCAGTTCGTGCTCGAGGGGACAATCGTGGCGGCCATTGCCGGGGCGGTGGGAGCGGCAATTGGATGGATCAGCTCATCCACTCTCTCCTCCCTCCTCCTGCCCTCGTCCACGACCGAACAGGCGGGGCGCGGCGTGCAGCAGGCCTCCAGCCTGGCCATTCAACCGGATCTCACGTGGGTGGCCATCGCCTTCCTGCTGGTGGTGGCCATGGGAGCGGTGGGGAGCATGTATCCCGCCTGGAGGGCGTCCAGAACCAGACCTGTGGAGGCGCTTAAGAATGAGTGAGAACGTGCTGAAGGCCGATAGCCTGACCAGGGTGTTCGAGATGGGAGAGCGCAACGTCATCGGGATCAGGGGGGTGAACCTCGAGGTCGAGAGGGGCGAATCCATCGCCATCAAGGGCCCCTCCGGTTCCGGCAAGACTACGCTCCTTACCATCCTGGGATGCCTGGATCGACCGACCGAGGGCCGGCTGGCCATAGACGGCCTGGACGTCACCGACCTATCCGAGGGGCAGTTGTCGGAGATCCGGAGCAAGAAGATCGGCTTCGTGTTCCAGAGCTTCAACCTAATGCCATTCCTGAACGCCCAGGAGAACGTCGAGCTCCCCATGGAGCTGACCGGTCTGACCAAGCAGGAACGGCGGGATAAGGCCAAGGCGCTGCTGGCAACGGTAGGCCTGGCCGACCGCGGCGAGCACCGGCCGAACAAGCTCAGCGCCGGGGAACAGCAGCGGGTGGCCATCGCCCGGGCCCTGGCCAACGACCCGGCGATCCTCCTGGCGGACGAGCCAACCGGAAACCTGGACTCGAAGAACAAGATGGAAATCGTCCGCCTCCTGCGTAAACTGAATCAGGAGCACGGGATGACCACCATCATGGTCACCCACGACAATCGGGTGGCCTCGATGATGGGGCGGGTGGTGTTCATCAAGGATGGCACCGTGCGGTCGAACAAGAAGCAGTCTGTGCAGACCCTCCCCGGACCGGAGGACGAGGAGGATGAGGAGTAATCTAGCGATGACCTAGCAAAGCGAAACCGACACCCGTAAACCGCTTCCAAACCCTTTCCCCGGGGGCGACCCCGGGTCCCTCAGAGAAGTGTTCGGAGCTACAGATTGACCCTTTTTTTCAAGTCCTCCCATTGGTGGGCGGCAACCTGATCAGGGACGGTTTCCTACAATCATATGGGTCACATTTATCCTGGACTCGGGAGGGGAATATGTAGCAGAAGGTCAGTGATGCGGCTAGGGCCCCGAGGATCTCAGCGATTATGAAGAACACCGCGCTCTGCGGGGCGATCCCACAGATAGCATACGTGAACATGCGATTGAAGGTAACCATGGGGTTGGCGAACATAGTACTGGAAGTCGTTACCAGCAGTCCGCCGACCAGGAAAGCCACGGCCAGGGATGTCTTGCTGGAGCCACCACGGACACATCCGATAATGACTCCGACCAGCATGAAGGTTCCCACGAACTCTGAGAAGAAAGTGGCCGGGCTCTTTACGTTGTCCGACAGGACCAGGAGAGTACTCGTGGTATCGTAGAACATGAGGTGGGCGGTGAGAAGCCCGATAAAGCCTCCCGCGAACTGGGCCGCGATGTAACACGCGGCCACACGAGGCCGCACGTCCTTGGAGACGAGGAGAGCGATGGTGACAGCAGGGTTGAAATGTGCACCAGAGATGGAGGCAAAAGTCTCGATCAATGCGAATAAGACTAGTGCTACAGCGAAGGCATTGACGAATACTGATAGGGCCATGTCGCCGCCCAGGACGTTGAAGGGCAGGATTGTGGACGCAATGGCCACAACGACCAGGAACAGCGATCCGATGAACTCGGCTAGTAGGTTCTGCTTCAGCGTGGGCATTTGACCTTCACCTAGCCAGGACCCAATGTGTTTGAATTATTAATAATTGATTCAATACTCAAATAATTAGATCACCGACATCCTCAGCCTAGCCGCTCCAGCTCCGCCAGGTACTCCTTGGCCTGGTCGATTCCCTTCTGCCAGAACTCCTCCTGACCGATGTCGAACCCGAGCTCGGAGGCGAGCTGGAGGGGCGACTGGCTGGACCCGGCGGAGAGCAGGGCCTTGAACTTCGGCACGAATGCCGCCCCCTGCTCCCGATACAGCCGGAACAGGGCGAACACGAACAGCTGGGCGAAGACGTAGGGATATTCGTAGAATCGGATGTCGGCGAAGTAGTGATGGGGGAATCTGGCCCAGTCCCACCGCGTCTCCGGCAGGTACTCGATGTCACCGTACAGGGACCTTTGAGCCTTCATCCACAGGTCGGCTATGGCATCCCCGTCGAGGAACCTGCCCTCCGCGACCGCCTTGGCCATATCCATCTCGAAGAAGTACCGGAAGCCTTCCTGATACACGGTCTGGGCGAAGCTGTTCATCACCCTCACCAGTACAGAGCGCTTCTCCTCATCCGATGCCGCCTCGGCCAGCAGGCGCTCGGTCAGGAGCAGTTCCCCGAACATGCTGCCGCACTCGGCCACGCACAGGCTGACGCTGCAGTTGCTCGGGTTCTGCTCCCTGGTATAGAGATATGCGTGCACCGCGTGCCCCAGCTCGTGGGCGAGGGTGTACATGTCGTTCACCCGGCCGTTGTAGCTCGACAGAATGAATGCCGATTTGCCGCCCACCCAGGTGTCGCAGAACGCTCCGGTCCTCTTCCCTTTACGGACCTGACCGTCAAGACGGCGACGGTCGAACATATCCTCGACCCACTCTCCGAACTGGGGATCGAAGTGCGCATATACTGCGATCAACAGCTCCCGGGCCTCCTCCCAGGTCCTCTCGGCGTCCACCATGCCGGGGAGGGGGGCGCGCAGGTCCCAGTTGCCCAGTCGATCCAGGCCGAGCAGACCCGCCTTGATCGCGAAGTACCGCTGGCACACCGGGGCGTTCTTCCTCACTACCTCCATCAGGGTGGTGATGGTCCTCTCCTCGACATCGTTGGCAATGAGACTGGAGGTGAGGGGCGAAGGGTACGATCGCAGCTTCCCCATCTCGATGTGATCGGTCCAGATGGCGGCGAGGGCATCGGACCACAGCAGACGGTCCTCGCTCAAGGTGGTTCCCATGGCCAGATAGGCGGCCTTCCTGGTCTCGCGATCCGGGTCGTAGATGTAGGGCACCATCTCCCCCATGGACAGGACCTTCTCCTCCCCCTTGATCGTCATGCGGAATCGGCGGGAGCTGAGCCATTTGCTCTGCAGTTTCGACCATGCGGATACGCCCGTGCGGTCCTTGGCCGAGACCAGCTTCTCCTCCTGCTCCGACAGCAGGTGCGGCGCGATGCGGAGGTAGCGCTCGAGGTAGTGACGATGGTCTCGCAGGGAAGGTTCGTCGATCAGCTGGGGGCGGGCGGCCAGCAGGCGGCCCAGCTCCACCGACAGGAAAGCGGTGTGCTGGTCGGCCTCGGTCGCCGCCCGGGAGCTGGCATGATTGAGGGCGTTGGCCACCGGGTCGGACTGGTCGGCGGTGAAGGTCAGCATGCAATAGGTCATGACGCCCTCGTGCCTTAGGAAGAGTTCGTCCTTGGCCCTGAGCATCTCCGCCAGGCCCACAGGATTCAACTCCTCGATCCGGCCACGGTAACTATGGGCGAACCGCGCGTAGTCCGCGACCATCGCCGCGAGCAATTCCCTGATCCGCTCCGGCTGAGTGCTCTCGACCAGCACCGACAGGTCCCAATTCATCTCCGACATCTCGATCGAACGAGGGATGGTCGGGCCCGATAAAAAACCTGGGCATGGGCTGCCCTGACCTGGGCCGGCGGACGTCACCATAAGGACGTCGCTCACATCAGGAGGACAAACTATTATCGTTGATGATTCCAGTCTCCAAGAACTTATGAACTGATCGGCGCTGCTCGAATACATGAGCAACAACACCATCCCTCGATCAGGGGATGATGTACCATCGAACATACGGCCTTACGGGCCTAGCGTGACTGGAGGCCTTTGACATGGGCTTGTTCTCCGGCGTCAGCGAGAGCATCGTGTCAGGGATCCTCTGCAACTATCTGGAAAAATACTCTGGACCGCAATGCAACAACCTGCGCGAGGCCATCGCCAACAACATCGACCTGTACCACCTGTGGACGGAGAACGCCGCGAGCGAGGGGGTCCGCGGTCCCCGGGAGGTCCGCCAGTGGACCAGGATGTTTCCCAAGGTCCAGCGCATGATGACCCCCCAGAATGTCAAGCGATGGCTCCGTGAGCAGGGTCTCGACGACATCGCCGCCACGGTAGAGAGGACCGAGGGAGGCGAAGCTTGGCTGGCCTGGCAGGTCGAGCGCTTCCGCACCGGCCTCTGGGGCCAGTGAACTTTTTTTACTATTCAGAACCGTTGACGGGCTCACCGCTCGTCAATGGGCACCCACTCCCGCTCACACGGGCCGACATAGGTGCTCTCCGGGCGGTAGAGGGTGGGCTTCACCGGCCGGTGGGGGAACTTTTCCTCAAGGATGTGGGCGCACCATCCGGCCGAGCGAGACATGGCGAAGACCGCGGGGAAGAACTCGTGGTGGATGCCCATGGCGTGGTATACCGAAGCGCTGTATAGATCGACGTTGGGGTAGATCTCCTTGCCCTTCTTCTTCCTGAGGACGTCCTGAGTGGCCAGGGCCATCCGCTCGGTCATCTCGTACCACCGGTACTCGGGGTGGTCCTTGACCACTGACTGGGCCATGTTCTGGAGGATCCTGGCCCGGGGATCGATGGTCTTGTACACCGCGTGCCCCATACCCGAGACCCTCTTCCCTCGCTTGAACTGGTCCTCAACCCAGGCCTCCACGTTCTCTGGGTCCTTTGTATCCAGCAGGTTCCTCATGACCTGGGCGTTGGCCCCGCCGTGCAACGGGCCCGAGAGCGCCCCTATGCCCGCGGCCAGCGAGGCGTACATGTCCGCCCCGGTGGACGCGACCACCCTCGCGGTGAAGGTGGAGGCATTGAAAGTGTGCTCGGCGTGCAAGATCATGGACACGTCCATGAACCGGGCCATCTCCTCCGACGGCCTGCGGCCCTTGATCATGTGCAGGAAGTTAGTGGCATGGGGAAGAGACTCGTCTGGCTCCACCGAGCCCTGGTTGTTCTTCAGCCGCTTCCACGCGGCGATGATGGTGGGCATCAGTCCGATGACCCGCATGGCCTTCCGTTGGTTGGCCTCCATCGACTCATCGTAGATGTCCGGGTCATAGCCGGCGAGGAGCGATACCCCAGCCTGCAATATGGCCATCGGCGGGGTGTTCATCGGCAACATGTCCAGGGAGGCGATGAAGGCGCTGGGGAGCTTTCGGTGTGCGGCAAGGTCGCGAGAGAAATCCGCTAGCTGGTCGGCTGTAGGGAGGGTGCCGTGGATGAGGAGATAGGCCACCTCCTCGAACGTGGACTCCCGGGCCAGGTCCTCTATGCTGTAGCCTCGATAGGTCAACTTGCCTGCCGCACCATCCACGTTGCTGATGTGGGTGGTGGCGGCCACTATCCCCCTGAGGCCCTTGTTCTCGGTAGCGACCATCTGTGCACCTGCTCTCCAAACTACTCAACTTAATTGCGACGTGATATAGAAATTTAGTCCTGGAAACGTATAATCATATGCTGCTCGAGGGCATCATTTTCCAGGATCGTAGACAGTTGCTCTGCCTTCTCACGTAAGCCTAGACGGGGTGACCTCAGGAAACGATGGTCTCCAGGACAAGGGGTTCCGACACCGCCTGGCCGTTCTTGGTCAGGGTGAACATGAAGATGTAGTGGCCGGTCTGGTGGAAGGTTACGTCCCCGTCCCCATATGGCTCCCAGGTCCCGTCCGCCCACGCCGCCTGGGTACCCCCCTGGTACAGCTCCTTGGTGGTGGGAGTAGTCACCGCGCTGCCCTCCATCCTTGCGCCATGGGTGTGGTCCCATATCACATGCAAGGGGCTCCCTACGCCCCAGCTCCATGTCGAATCGACCGAGGTGTTTATCAGGTTAGCGGGGTCCAAAGTCGGATTGCCAGCATTGTACTCGGAGAGGTTATCGTAGGCGATCATGCCGTCGGGGTTTATCACCGTGACCGTCCAGTTGTACATCGCCGGATAGACCTCGGTGCTCTTCCACAGAGGAGTAGTGTTGGAAGCGACGGTGAAGGACATTGATGAGCCGTTGCTCATCCGAAGGCTCCACTCACTCATGTATCCGGGGGACACCGAGGGGCGGTCGAAAAGGTACGAGGCCGCGGCGCCCTGGACCACGATGCTCATGGTCACCGGAGGGGCCAGCGAGGTACCGTTGACCGCGTCGGTGGCGTTCACGCTGACGGTGTACGTTCCGGGAACGCCGATGGTGATCATCATCAGAGTGGTGACGTTGCCAACTATCGGGAAGTATATGCCCTCGGCGCGGGTGAGAGCTCCCTCCACCCCGTCGGTGGCGTTGACCGGCGACCACGAAGTCGTGGTGCTCCCGGCCTCGAAGGTCCGCACATCGACATCTCCCAGCACCCCGCCCGTCACCTTCACGACCTCGGTGGCGACGACGGAGCCGTTTCCTGGATCGATGGAGTCCCTGAGCTGCAGGAAGAACGGGCGATCGGAGACGATTACGCTGCCGCTCAGATCGGTGCGAAGCGTCATGACCTGGCGTATCGCACCAGCACTGGTCGCCTTGGTATCATTGTCGGCGAGGTGGTCGTCTCCCGATCCATCCTGGGCCGCGGACAGCCGGGGACCCCCCGACCCATAGGACGAAGCGACGATAACGGCGACTACGATGATAGCCGATACAATCCCGATGCCGATTAGACTTCCCTTTCTCAAGCCGACCCCCGGCTTGGCTAACCAGCTCCGTACTAGATAAGGTTGCTGTTCGATACTGGCCATTTTTATCGTCAGCTGACGAAGTTGATTTTCGCTCTCGAACCGAGGCTTATCGCAGAAGAACCTCGAGGTTGCGGGGGAAGAGCGCCGGATCCAATCCCATGCCTCTGAGCTTCTCGTCGAGCGCGAACGCGGACTCGCCCTCCCTCTTCCCGCTCAGCAGCAGAGCGGTCTCCTCCTCGGAGAGTTCACCGCGGGCCGCGACGAAGTCCAGGGCCGCCTTGTTGTATGGGCACAGCCGTTGACAGCGCATGCACCCCACCAGGGCGTTATGCGCCTGGGGATCGACCCAGGAGGGGAACGGAACGCTGGTGTCTTTCTCGTTCATGTAGGTCAGGCACCTCTCCGCGCGGACGAGGAAGCGGTCCTCGGGTATCGCACCGGTGGGGCATCCCCGCATGCAGGCATAGCATCCCTCGCAGCCCGGAAGCACCTCAGGGTCCTGCCACTGGTCCTCGGTGCACGGGAGGTCACTGTAGAACGCAGTCAGGCGGTGGAAGCTCCCGAACCTAGGGATGTAGGTGATGTTGTTCCGGCCATACTTGGCCAACCCGCTCCTGGCGGCCAGAGCCTTGAGGGGGAGCCGAGCCTTGATGAAGCGATAGGTCTGGGGGCTGAGCGCGGCGTTGAGCGCTTCCACCGCATCCTCGTCCGCCTTTGACGCATCGGCGTAGGTCGGCGGGATGGTGAGGGGCCACATCTGTCCGTCGTGCCTGAGGGTTACCATAAGCGAGGGTTGGGGCCTGGCCAGCACAATCAAGCTCTGGGCATCCGGCATGCTCCTCGGCAGCTCAAAATGGAAGGCGGGGATGTACTCCTCGTAGAACAAAGGGTCCATGCTCTCCCTTAATGTCTCGATGTCCTTGCGGAGGTCCTCAAGATGGTCCACCGAGACCGTGCGGGCCTGGAACCCCGACCTCTCCATCTGCTGCGTTAGCGTCAGGCGCATCATGCTCATCACTCACATCCCCTGCGGTCGCGGGGCATGCGTGTGGTCATCGACCGCATCGGTGATAATCCCTGCGGTGGAAGCCTCCGATGACCCGGCGGTTCTCCGTCTGGGACCTAATCCACAGGATTGAGGGCGGTCGATGGGGGTGGACCGATGATGCCACCAAAAACATCAATAGCGTTCCGCTCCAGTAGAATCCTCGGTGGAACCGATGGAGAACTACAATCTGCTTGTTACCTTCCACCCCAACCAATCGGGGTTGGCCGAAAGGGAGGTACGGGGACGGATCGAAGAGGTCGGCGGGAAGGTGGAGGATATCGAGCGCTCGAACGTCGATGGGGTGTTCTGCGTCAAAGTGAGCGGGAACGCCAAGGAGACGGTGGCGGACATCAGGAAAGAACTCCACGATTACCCCGAAATGCTGAGCCATACCTATCACTGGGTACCGGTGGACGTGTGGGTCGAGGCCGACGAGGACAAGATGATCGACGCGGTCAACGAAGCGGCTGAAAGCATAGGGGAGAACGAGAGCTGGATGATGCACGTGCACAAGCGTCACCACCCCAAGCACTCCGAGGAGCTCATGCTGACCCTCACCGATAGCATCCAGAAGGGAAGGGTCGATCTGAAGCATCCTCAGAAGGTCATTGCCGTCGAGGTACTGGGGAGCATGGCGGCGATCTCCGTGCTCAACAGGGATGAGATCATCGACGCCAACAAGATACGGCTGGAGGCAGGCCTAACCCAGATGGCCTGATCATCGTCTCGCCTACACCTCGATCGTCCCGTGCATCGGGTGATCCAGCCACGCTTAGAGCGGGCTTCACCTCTCAGGCCTGGCCTCCGGTGAGCATGGCCTTCAGGTCTTCCACACCGGGCACCACTCCCACGCACTTGACCTCTCCGTCGATGAACAGGACGGGCGCCCTCATCACGCCCCGCCGCTTGATCTCCTCGATATCCTCGAGCCTGACGATCTCATCCTCCCTGCCCAGCTCGCGCAGGGCCTGCTCGAGGTTGCGCTCAAGCCGTTTGCACTTGGCGCAGCCGATGACATAGACCTCGATCTTCATCTTGTACCCCGTCCTCTGCGAGGCTGGAACTCCGACCTCGTTTATTCTCCTAATGCAGGCCCCTGGCAAATACTATTTGCCATAATGATCGGGGGTCAGGTATGCCTCCAGCATCGCACTAATATCCTCCGGTCCCTATCGCCAGGAGCATGGACGACATTAACCCTGCCCCGATCAAACCGACCATCAAGATAGACGTGCTCGACATGATCGACATCCGGATCGGGACGATCGAGGAGGTGCGGGACGTGGAGGGATCGGACAAGCTTATCCGGATGAGGGTCAACTTCGGCGACCATACCCGGACCATCTTCTCGGGGATGAAGAAAGAGCGCCAGGACTGCCAGGAGCTGGTGGGCAAGCAGACGCTGTTCGTGGTGAACCTCGCGCCGAGAAAGATGATGGGCGAGGCGTCGGAGGGCATGGTCTTCGATATCGGCTACTCTGACGGCATCCTTCCCGCCCTGGCCATCCCCGAGCGTACGATGCCCAACGGGGCGCGACTGGGCTGAACCGCCGAGAGAGTTCCAGAAGGCAACCGTGAACGGGATATAGGCCCTGTCGCCCTCTCGGTACCATGGCCGCCGCAGACCTCGCTTCGTACCGCCTGTGCGCGCAGGGGGTCGTCTGTAACTACCTTGATCCCCACGAGACGGTCGCCGGCCTGACGGCGATCCAGGCCCAGGACCGGACCAGCGCGCTGTGGGCCATCGGGCTCCGTTCGGTGGGTTCGACGATCCAGGAGGTCGAGAGGACGGTGGAGGCGAAGCGCATAGTCCGCACCTGGCTGATGCGAGGCACACTGCACTTTACCGCGGCCGAGGACGTGCGGTGGATGCTGGCTCTGGTGGGTCCCAAGATCATTTCCGGCAGTAAAAGAAGGGACGCCGAACTCCATCTCGACGAGGAGGTCTACGGACGGAGCAGGGAGGTCCTTACCCGGACGCTCGAAGCCGGGCCGCTGGCTCGCAGCAAGGTGATGAGCACGCTGGAGAGCGCCGGCATATCGATCGCCGGGCAGCGCGGTTATCACATCCTGCGGCGCCTCGCCCTCGAGGGGCTCATCTGCTTCGGCCCCATGATAGGCAAGGAGGCTAGCATCGTCCTCCTCGACGAATGGGTCCCGCGGACCGAGGTTATGTCGCGCGAGGAGACGCTGACCGAGCTGGCGCGACGCTATTTCACGGGTCACGGGCCGGCCACCGTCCAGGACCTGGTATGGTGGGCGGGCATCACCGTCACCGAGGCAAGGAGGGCGCTGGAGAGCGCACGGCCCCAGCTTGACGAGGCGGTGGTCGGCGGGGTTAGCTACTGGTCCGCTCCCTATGGTCGAGGAGGACGGGAGGGGAGGGCTCACCTGCTGCCGGCCTTCGATGAATACATCATTGGCTACCGGGACCGCGGGGCGGTGCTGGACGGCAGGCACACCGCTAAGGTGCTGTCGAGCAATGGCATCTTCTATCCCTCCATCGTCATCGATGGACAGGCCCGCGGCACGTGGAAAGGTACAAGGAGCAGGGGTATGAGGGTCGAGGCCCGGCCGTTCTCCCCGGTGAGCGGCGAGGAATTGAAGTTAGTGAAAGAGGCCGCGGAGCGCTACGCGAGGTTCCTCGGACAGCGGGTCGAACTGTCGGTGCGATAGGGCCTTAACCTGCACCGAAGAACAGATGGTCTAAAAGAATGCGCAGGCCGATGAGGATCAGGATTGCGCCGCCGACGATCCGGACTCGCTTCCCGAACAATTCACCCAGGCGGGAGCCGAACTCGAAGCCGATTAGCGATAGGACGAAGGTCACGACCCCGATGATCACGACCGGGACCACGATGGAGGTCTCCAGGAAAGCGAACCCCAGACCGACCATGAGGGCGTCGATGCTCGTTGCCACTGCCAGCACGAGGGCCATGGCCAACGTTACCTCGTCTCCCTCGGCCCCCTCCTCGCTCTTCGCCGCATCATAGATCATCTTCCCACCGATGAACGCCAGCAGGCCGAAGGCGATCCAGTGGTCCACATCCCTGATGATGTCCTGGAACCCGACCCCAGCGAGGAAGCCGATCACCGGCATGAGGGCCTGGAATATGCCGAAAAGCGATGCCAGCATTATCGCCGTCCTCCGCCGATCATGATCGACGGAGATGCCCTTGGCTATCGACACGGCGAACGCGTCCATGGCCAGGCCGACGGCGATGAGGAGGGTCGTGATCAGGTCCATTATCTCACGCAGAGGAGTGCCCCAAGCCATCTGCCGTTAAAGAGATTATCCTAGGTCCACTATCCTCGCGAGAGATCGCTCCTGGACGGCCGTTCCTTTCTCAGCTCGGCATCGTACGATATATTGTCACGGGGGCAGGTTTAAATAAGAGGATAACGAACACGGTCCGAAATCGAATTCGTCTGCGATCGGCAGATCGTTTTTCTTTTCAGTATCGAGTGATCATCATGATAGCATTCACTGACCTACACATCTCCAAGGACATCATCAGGGCGATGAACGACATGGGGTGGAGCGAGCCCACGCCCGTTCAGATAGCGGCGATACCGGTCGGCCTGAAGGGTGCCGACATGTTCGCCCAGGCCCAGACCGGGACGGGGAAGACCGGCACCTACGGAACAATAATCCTGGAGAGGATCGGGCCGAGGGCGAAGGCCGCCTCCGCGCTGGTCCTCGTTCCCACGAGGGAGCTGGCCAACCAGGTCTCGGAGGAGCTGAACAAGCTTTCCAGGTTCACCGGCCATACTTGTGTTCCTATCTACGGGGGGGTGGGCATGGGGCCCCAGGTGGACAAGCTCAGGGCTGGCGCGGACATCGTGGTGGCGACGCCGGGTAGGGCCAAGGACCTCCTGGGCAGGAACGATCTCAACCTCTCGAAGATATCGATCGTGGTGCTGGACGAGGCGGACCGAATGCTGGACATGGGCTTCGCCAAGGACCTTAATTACATATTGTCGAAGGTGCCCAAGAAGCGGCAGTCGCTGCTCTTCTCCGCCACCATGTCCCAGGACATCAAGCAGCTGGCCATGCGTCAGATGGTCGACCCCCAGGAGATCCTGGTGTCCAAGGACGAACCGGTCCTGGACCTGACCAAGCAGCACTATGTCGTAGCTGAGAGGGAGGCCAAGCACGATGCCCTCTGTACCCTCCTCGACAAGTTCGACCGGAAGACCATCGTGTTCTGCCACACCAGGCACCGGGCCGACCGGCTGGCCAAGAGGCTGGCGAGGTACGATTATCATGCCGCGGCCATCCATGGCGATGTACCGCAGAACAAGAGGGAGAAGGTCATCGGCGGCTTCAAGGAGGGCTCCATCAAGATCCTGGTGGCCACGGACGTGGCGGCCAGGGGGCTGGATATCGATGGAGTGGACTGCGTGATCAACTTCGATCCTCCCAGCGACCCGGACACCTATGTCCACCGCATCGGAAGGACCGGACGGGCCGGCGAGAAGGGCACCGCGATCTCGCTGTTCATGCCCGAGGAGCGCAAATGGATCAGGGAGATAGAGTTCCGGACCGGCAAGCCCATAGAGCCGATGGACATCGAGATCGTGCCTCGGCCTCAGCCTGATGCCGAACGGGTCGCCGTTACCCACCATATGCCTCGGGATAGGGCGCCGACAAGGCCGCTGGTGAGAGCCAGCGGACCGGAAGACCACAAAGGGTCGATAGAGCTCAACTTCGGGAACGCTGACGGGATCAGCAAGGCCGAGGTCGCGCGGCTGATGAAGAACGGCACCGGGTTGTCCCCCCGAGATGTGGGAAAAATAACCTTGGGTGAGAAGCTCACCTACGTCGAGATCGTAGGTAAGGATGCTGGCAAGGTCACCAAGAACCTTTGCGGCCATACCTTTAGAGGCAAGGCCGTGAAGGCACGGGTGGTCTAGGCCAGACCTTGGCCGCCATGAACCTGCCCAACCACCGTCGATTCGTCAGGCAAGTTTTAAGAACAATAGCTATCGAGGCTGGAATGGCCTCTGGGACCAGTCTGCATGGTGGACGGCCTTGGCCGTTGTGCCGGACCGCCCATTGAACACCTGAAGTTCCGATAGGCCTGCGATGTACAGGTGGAGGGAAGATGGTAATGTACGGACCAATGCAATTCCTGGCCATTGGGTTTCCCGGGAACGAGTTCTCCGGGGAGATCATTCCGGCCTTGGAAGGCGCGCGGGACAAGGGCCTCATCCGTCTGATCGATTACGCGTTCGTAATGAAGGATGAGGACGGCAATATGATGTCGGTCGAAGGCTCCGACCTCGGACCGGCCCAGGTCGAACGGTTGGGAGCCGCCGTCGGCGCCCTGATCGGCCTCGGGGCTGGCGGAGAGAAGGGAGCTGAGAAAGGAGCCAGTATCGGTGCGGAGATCGCCAAAGAGGACGAGATGGAGGATCTGGAGAACGAGGTCACCTACGGCGTCTCGCAAGACGACATCGATGATGTCCTGGACTCGTTTCCCAGCAACAGCTCGGCCTTATTCGTCATCATCGAGCATCTCTGGGCCAAGGGCCTGAAGCAGGCGGTGCGGGATTCCGACGGCACGGTCCTAGCTCAAGGGCTTCTGACCCCAGAGCTGTTCGTCCAGATCGGTGAGGCGCTGTCCATGCCGACCATAAGGGGAAGCTAGACGAAGAAGCACCTCCGGCCCCACGCATGTCACTCACGGGCGGAGGAAAACCATTTCCTTTTTTCGCGAACGTTGTTCAATACATGGGACGAGCTGCGTTTTGAGTATTCGTCCTTGACGGAGTGTAACATCATGAGAATATCGCCCCGTCGACCGTTCGCCAGTAATCGCTGAACATTCTCGTCTCGGGATAGCTACCTAGATCGTCCCCCCCCCCCCCGAAACGATGTTCAAATAGTCTCTGGCCTCTCTGAACCCATGCCTGCTTCCCGAGGGTCCTTTGCCACCGCCCCATCAATCTCATTCGGATCGCAGCAGCCACATGCCGGCAGCTGTCGCACACTGTATCCAGAGATAGTGAAGACTGTGTTCATGCGATTTCGGATCGGGATCGGCTGACACAAATGCTTCATGGCTCGGTCGAGGCAATCGCTGCTCTCAATTCCGACCTGCCAGATACCGACATTCCTAATGGTCGAGACCAAGGCGCTGTCAATAAAGGACCTTCTGGGCCTGGGGCCCGGAAAAGTTCACATACACCTGGCCGTTCAGGTGTACTCCTCGCCATGCTTCTTACGCCACTCGGCGATAGGTACCGAGAACCTTTTCTCTATCTCGGTGCGGTAGGTCGGGCCACCGTTGTAGGCGCAGAAGGGGATAATGCGACCGTCTGGAGTGGAGTAATGGATGGCACAGCGCTTGACCCTCTCGATGTCATAGTTATAGTTATCCAGGAAATGCATACCGCCGATGAACATCATGCTCCAGGAGAATTTGGCCACACTCTCCTTCGAGGAATCATCGAACATCATGTCCATCATATGCAGGAACTTAGTGGTGGAAAGGCCATCCGGGACCTTATCCTTGATGATATGCTTCTTGAGGATATTGAGGGCTTTGACCTTGGACGGGAACTTGACCTTCGACCTCTCCGCCTTCACGCTCAGCTCGTACAGCTCCCTGAAGAGGGGTTCGACCTCGACGAACCGGGTGAGGGGTACCACGTTGTTTTCATCCTTGACAAACACATAGGTGGCCATGCCACAGTGAGGGTGCGCGGTTAAAGTGACCTTGCTTTGCTCCAGGAGGGTGGATATCAATGTGGAGATAGGTACTACCGCCGGGACAGGGTAGAAGTCGTCCCTGGTGATCTGGCCATCGGTTTGGCTCTCCAGGTCTTTTACTAGGTCGGGCAGGGTGTAGCGGTGCTTGCTTCGCTCCTCCTGGTCGATTCGGCCGGTGAAGGCCACGGGTTGGAAATTGATGCCCCGGACCACATCAACGTTCTTCAAAGCGTACTTGACTATCTCGCCCACCTGGTCATCGTTTATATTCTTGACCACGGTCGGAACGAGGACGATCGAGGGGGGCCTCTCATTTTTTCGAACGTTCTCCACGACCTTCAGTTTCGTTTCCAGGAGCGGCACCCCTCTCGACTCTTTATATATGTCATCGTGTAGACCATCGAACTGAAGGTAGATCGTGTTCATGCCTGCCTGCACCGCGGCTTTGAGGAACTCAGGGTCCTTGGCAAACTTGATGCCATTAGTAGCTGCCATGATCTGGGGGAACCCCATTTCCTTAGCTTTGGCTATTATATCAATGAAATTGGGGTAGATGGTCGGTTCCCCGCCTGAGAACTGGACCGCGGGGGATCGGACCGGCCTCTCGTCTCTCATCATCTGCAGCATCTTGACGACTTCATCGTAGGAGGGCTCGTAAACGTACCCCGCTGCGTTTGCATTCGCGAAGCATATGGGACACTTGAGGTTGCAGCGATTAGTTAAATCGAGCATGGTCAGGCAAGTATGTGTGAGGTGAAGTTGGCAGAGGCCGCATTCGTTGGGGCATACTGTGGCGTTGGGGATGGCCGGGTTATCGATTCCGGCACCATCATAAGCGAACCTCTCTGCCCTCAGATACATGTCCTTGTCCGACCAATAGACATCCACGATCTTACCATGGTCGGGGCAGTACTTCTCCATCATGACCTTGCCATCCTGCTCGAAAATAGTTGCCTGGATGATATTCAAACACTCGGGGCAGAGTGATTGGGTAGTCTTCGGGAGACCTGTCGGTAGAGAGCTTGGCTTGGCTAACATTTGGATATGCACCTGATGGATTCAAGTGGATGGCCAAATTTAATTATCTTTGTACTCGTGCTTGTTAGAATCGACCTCGATGAATCTTATCTACGATCTAGAGATTTCAGAACGCAGATGAGTGTGAACCAATGAATTTACTACTTATGAACAAATGTGCGGTGGGTGTATATTTGAACAATAATAGAACAAGTTGGACCCCCAACGTTCAATCCCGCTGATTGAGTAGAGAAATTGATTTACTGATGGGGAAATAATCACATTCCCCAGTGTGTGACCTCATCTGTAGCTAGAGAGGTCTCAATATTACCCATCACGGAGGGAGAAAAATTGGGCGCGGCGTCAGGCTCCCATGTCTTGCGCAGGGCTTCCAACGGGCAGATCGTTCAGCCCTGAACGGGACCGCTGGACGGGACCGTTGCGAGGTTCGCTGAACGGAGGACTCTGATCACCTTGTCGGCGAGCTCTTCCAAGGACAGATGGCTAGAATCAAGCCAGATCATGCTGTTCACCGACCGGGAGATCATCAGGTTGACTCCCTGATCCTCCAGCTGTCTCGGGTCGGTCCTTACCCCGATTATCGGCTTTTTCCTCGAGAACGCGTAACCGATCTCGAAGCTCGTCCCGGAATCTACGTCCGGCCCGTCCAGTATGGCCACGACCACGTCAGCTCTGTCGATAGAGCCCACGCAGAAGTCGAAGATGCGGGCACACGGGTCGCTTTCGGCCATCAACCTCTGGGTCTCGTCCTGAGGCAGGATGGCGCTGGCCCCCTCGAGGCCTTGGCACACGAGGCTCGATAGCCTCTGATTGAACTCCCTTTCCGCCAACGAGAACAACGGCCCGGCGAAGTAAATCTGCATTGCTAGGTCCTCCGAACGCTCATCGCTATAGATTCATGTTCTGATAACATCACCTTCGCCCCCGCTCTGTCAGATCCGCTTCTGCATCCACACGAGGTCGATATCCTGTCCGAACTTCCTGCCCACGCCGAGGAACCTGCCGCAGTCGATGAAGCCGTGTCTCTTGTGGAAGTTGATGCTCCCCTCGTTCCTTGAGGATATATTCGCCAGAAGGGTGTCGATGCCCATGCATTTGGCGTCCTCGGTCAAACGATCGAGGAGGAGACCTCCGATGCCCTGACCGGTCGAGCCGGGCTCCACGAAATACGAGACCTCGGCAGTCCGCTTGAACGTCGGGAACGGGTGGAACGGGCGGAGCATGCCGAAACCAAGGACCCGGTCGCCGTCGTGGACGGTGTAGGCGGGGTAGCCCTTCGAAGCGCCCAGGAGAAGGGGGATGAACCGGCCATCGACCTTGTTCTCAAGATAGGCGGCGTAGCTGTTCTCAATATAATGGTTGAATATGTCGACGATCTGTTTTCCGTCCTCTTCCTTGATGCTCTCTAGATGGACACTCATGGCTCTCCCGCCCTACCGAAGATTATTATCCATATTTCAAGATGACTGGTGGTCCGGGGTCGAGTTCGTTCCTTCTCCTTGGTGGATATTATGGGCACCCTGATCATGATGCCACTGATCGGCGAAAGATCGGGAGCACCGGCTTAGAGCCTCTCATCCTCCCAGGCCTATTATCGAGCGTAGTCTGAAAGCCCCTTTTTTCAATTGATGCCGCTCGGACCATTATTCACCCCATTTTCCATTCGCCGTTCATCCTTGAACTCAGCAGCTGATGAGAGAGAATCTTCCCTTTCCCTTAATTGATCCTGGCCGTACTTCTAACCCCGAGGTCGCTCAGGGCAATCGACTGTAGTCGGATAGGACGTACTCGTCCCAAAAAGTACGAAACTTACTTCCTGCCCCTCACACCGTTCTTTGGCCTTCACAGAACCTCTTGATATCATCGGCATAGCTGGCCATAGTGGACATGTCGGCACCAAGCTCTCTCCCCGTGTTCAGCAGATCGTAATAGAACGTACTTACCTCGCGAACGTTGTTCAATGCATGGGACGAGCTGCGTTTTGAGTATTCGTCATCGACAAAGCTGCTCATCATTGTGGATATCTCACCATCATCCATCACCATGTTTCCACCGAACATCTTGGTCTCGGGGTAGCCATCGAGATCGACCCCTCTCATCGAGACGACGTTCAAACATTCCTTGGCCCCTTTGAAAGCCTGCTTGCTTTCCGGGAGATCTTTCGTCACCGCTTCTATCGACCCCATTCTTACCACGGGCGGCCACATGCCCGCGGCCACCGCATACTGTATCCAGAGGTATTGAAGAATGTCCTCATGCGATTTTGGTTCCAGATCGGCTGAGGCGAATAGCTCTGTGGCCTTATCGAGGCAGTTGCTGCTTCCTTTGCCAACCCGCCCGATATCGACCGTCCTTATGGCTGTGACCAGCACATCGTTTATGAAGGACCCTCCGGCCTTGGCATCACCGAAAACGTACCGGTCCCTCGGAAGAATGTGGTCTATCTCCGACGTCCCATGCCAATTCTGAGTCAGCAATATGAAAAGGGACCCATTCAGGAAAGGAACGTATTGTTCCAGTGTCTCGATCAGGTCATAATGGTGCACGGGGACGATGACCATATCATAGTGGATCGATGAGTCCAGCTCATCGATCGCTCTAATCGCATAACGATCAATGATCCTCTTATCACGCCCTTGTCTTGTATCGAGCATGTCGATGGCGATCCCATTATCCAAACGACCTATCCGACCCTTTCGGACTATGTGCGTGATGTCATGGCCGGCCCTGTCCAACGCCCAGCCATATGTAATACCAATAATCCCTGCACCAACAATGAGGACCTTCATGAGATTGAATGATCTTATTATTAAATCATAATATTGTTTAAAAGGCAGATGTTGCCCATGAAGCCATGCTGCTGATTGTAGCTCATAGGCCTACCGATATAATCATCCTGGATCCAATTCAACGGATCATCTCTCACCAATGCAGTCCATGCATAGTACCTTATAATGTTGCCATTGAATAAGATCCATTGCAGCTCGCCTAGTGATCGAACCCTAATTTCGACCGTTCTTAGGAGGCTGTCCAGGTATCTCGGTATCAAGCCCATTTGACGATAAGCCGATATGGTGGCCGAAGAACGCTCACATTCCCCAGAACTTGTCGACCTTGCGCTTCACTTCCAACGTCTCCTCAAGCACCATGCGGTCATCTGGATTGAGGTCCATCTGGGCCATCTCCTTGACAACCATCTCCCGCAAATCCACGTACAGAATGTCCTCGACGTTGATCTGCCGTCCGACCGTCGGCCCCTCGATGGCCACCGCGACCTCCTGGCCCTGGATCGCCTCCCTCACCGCGTCCTCCCCGGTGCGGATGGAGCGTATCTTTCCCACGTCCACGCCCTCGGTGTTGAGCAGTGTCTGCCCCGGCCGGATGCGGCCGGCAAGCACGCGAACGCCTACAATGGCCGGCTTGGATGCCCGGAATACACAGTTGGGGAGCAACTTGATCTTCCCGGGGAAGGCGAACTCCGCCCGCTTCTCGATGTCCATCCGCCGCTTCTCCTCCTCCACCCATTTCTGATAGTCCTCGATGAGACGGTAGACCACATCGTTGGTGAAGACTTTCAGCGGGTAGTTGGGCAGCGCCTCTTTGGCCTCCGGCAGCAGGTCGACATTGAAGCCCAGGATCACGCGATGATATGTCTCGCCGTACGCCGCGGCGTCGATGATGTCCTTGCGCGAGATCATGCCGGTATCGTACTTGCGGATTGGGATGTCCGCGCCCTTGCACTCGAAGGCCAGCGCTTCCAGCGAGCCGATGGCGTCAGCCTTGATGTAGATCCCAGCCTCGATGGTCTCGATGTTGACCTTGGTCTCGTTGACGACCTCATCCATGGCCGCGTTGACGTTGCCGGTGGCGGCCCTCAGCGGTCCGCCGGCCACCACGCCGTCAATGTTCTGGCACATGAGCTTGACGCCGATGGCGGCCGAGACCTCCTTGACCGATTCGAAGCGGTCCTTGGGATCGCGGATCTCGTCCAGGGGCTTGGGCTTGAGGATGGCCTTGATCTTGGTGGTTATCGGCTTCCCCTTGGTTCCCAGGATGATGGTGTCGCCCTTGTGCAGGGTACCGGCGAAGATGATGACGTCGAGCGTGGAGCCCAAGCCCTTCTCCTCTTTGACCTCCAGGATGGTCCCCTGGGCCGGCCCCTCTTCGGTCTTGAGCTGCTGCTCCAGGAACCTCTGGGCCAGGCCGATAAGTATGAGCAGGAGGTCCGGCAAACCTTCTCCGTTGCGGGCCGAGATCGGCACGACCGCGATGGCCTTGGTGAAATCCTCGATGCGATCGTAGCGGTCGGCGGAGTAGCCGCGCTCGTATAGGTCGCCGATGATCTTGTACATCCTCTCGTCCAGTCGGGCCTTGACCTCTTCCGACTGGGCATTGTAGTTGAGGATGAAGGGCATGTTGGCCTTGGTCTCCCAGCCCTCGATGAGGTCGATCTTATTCATGGCGATGATGAACGGGGTCTTGAACCGCTTGAGGATCTGGATGGACTCGATGGTCTGCGGTTTAAGGCCCTCGTTGATGTCGATGACCAGGACTGCGAGGTCAGCCAGGGCGCCGCCCCTGGCCCGGAGCGAGGTGAAGGACTGATGCCCGGGGGTGTCGATGAACAGCAGACCGGGCACGTTGAACTTCTTGTTCCCGATCAGTGGCCGGCAGACCTTGTAGATGTGCTCGATGGGCACCTCGGTCGCGCCGATGTGCTGGGTGATGAGGCCGGCCTCCCGCTGAACAACGGCTGTTCCCCTTATGCGGTCGAGCAAGGAGGTCTTGCCATGGTCAACATGGCCTAGAACGCTGACAATCGGCTGCCTGGTGGCCATAGTGATGCGATAATGGACAGCCTATTAGAGCCTTTGCCAACTCACCTTCCAGCCGCCGGTCCGTCGCCTCTATGCCGTTTGCATGTCGGCGACGCTCCGGAGCGTGTAATTATTCTAATAACTAAGATTATCTAATAAGTAATATTGGGTCGGAGATAGGTCATGACCGTTCTAATAACTGGAGCGACCGGCTTCGTGGGGAGCCATCTTACCGAGGAGCTTCTGAAGAAGGGAGATAGCATCGATGCCCTGGTCCGTCGACCGGAGAGGGCAGAAGCTCTGAGCAAGCTTGGTATTGGGATAATCAAAGGGGATGTGACCGAGCCCGCTTCGTTCCGGGGGAAGCTCGGTAAGTACGACACCATCTACCATCTAGCTAACGTCTATGATTTCTGGCTGCCGGACAACTCCGTCCTTGATAAGGTCAACGTTCAGGGAACGAGGTCGCTGCTGGAAGAGGCCAAGGCAGCCGGCGTCGGTAAGATCATCTATACCAGCAGCACGGTGGCCATCGGAATAAAGAGCGGCGCCGTTGGAGATGAAGAGACCGAGCATTGTGGCTACTACCCGGCCGAATATAACCGCTCAAAATACCTTGGACTATGCGAGGTCGGGAAGATGGTGGCCGAAGGTGCTCCGGTGATCACGGTGTTGCCCAGCGCGATCATCGGACCAGGCGATACCAAGTCGACCGGGCAGTTCATCATCAACTATCTGAACGGAAAACTGCCAGGAATGATCTTTCCCGATTGCGTGATGGCCTATGCCTACGTGAAGGACGTGGCAAGAGGTCACGTTCTGGCGGCCGAGAAGGGAGAGATCGGACAGAGATACATACTGGCCAATGGCAACTACCAGCTACGGGACTTCTTCAATATGATCTCCGAGGTCTCGGGAGTGCCGCCCCTGAAAAAGACCGTTTCCCCGACGATGGTCGATATGCTTTCCAGCATGCAGATGATCAAGGCGTCCTGGACCAAGAGGCCGCCCCAGATCCCGAAGGACCTGGTCAGGGTGATGAGGGACGGCATGATGGTCGACAACTCCAAGGGGATAAGAGAGCTTGGAATGGCCTATACTCCCATCAAGGAGGCCCTGAGGGAAACGGTCGAGTGGTACAGGGCCAACGGCATGGCCCGGCCCCTCGGCCCATGATCGGCCAGTAGCGCCGAGGGATCCTTCCGACAAGTTGCGGGAAGGATACTAACGCTTAGGTGTGAGGGTGGCACAATCTTAATTAATGTGGAAAATATACCACATTTTGTGGTAAGAACATCACAAAAAGTGGATGCAACACCACATGAGGCTAAAGAATGAGCACAGCTGGATATCTCGATGCCAGGGTCTTGAACGAGCTGCCGGGGCGTTCCACCGGCCATTGTCCCGGGGTGATCCCATGAAGGCCATCGAGATCGATCACCTGCGCAAGGCCTTCGATGAGAGGGAGGTCCTTCACGACGTTTCCCTGCAGATCGAGAGGGGCGATCTGTTCGCCTTCCTCGGCCCCAACGGAGCCGGCAAGACCACCACCATGCGCATCGTCCTCGGCACGCTTGAGGCGAGCGGGGGAAGGGCCACGGTGATGGGAGAGGACCTCGCCACTTCCAGGGAGATGAGGTCTCGGGTGGGGGTGCTGTTCGAACGCCACGGCCTGTATGAGCGCCTCTCGGTCAGGGACAACCTGGACCACTACGCCCGGATGTTCTCACTGCGCGACCGGCGGGATCGCATCGACGATGTCCTGGAGGCCGTCGGACTGTCGGAGCGGGCCGATGATCGGGTGGCCGCCCTGTCCACCGGCCTGAAGAGGAGGGCCGGGCTGGCCCGGGCGCTGCTCAACGAGCCGGAGGTGCTGTTCCTGGACGAGCCGACCAGCAGCCTGGACCCTCAGGCCCAGAAGGACTTCCGGACCATCATCACCAGGCTTAGGGAGAGCAAGGGAATGACCGTATTCCTCAATACCCACAATCTCGACGAGGTCCAGAGGATCTGCACCAGGGTCGCCATCCTGGACCGGGGGAGGATCCTTCTGAGCGGCACCATGGATGAGGTCCGGGCGCCCGGCAGCGCCGAGGCCGAGGTCGTGCTGGCCTCCGATGCCGAAGCGGTGAAGGCCGAGGGGCTGTTCTCCGCCGACGGCCGGGTGAAGAGCGTCCAACGCCGGGGCTCTGTCCTGCAGGTCGTCCTGTCCGCTCCACTGAGCGTCCGGGAGGTGGTGGGTTGGGGCCTGGACGTTCATGAGTATCGCTCCAGCCGGAGGTCACTGGACGAGGTGTACTTCGACGTCCTGGGCAAGGGGGCGGCGGCATGAGCGTGGTTGCCAGCATGGCCAGGAAGGAGCTGCTGGAGCTGCGGTACAACAAAGGGGTGCTAATGTCGATCGCGGCGTTCACTATCGTGTTCTGCGTCATTTCGCCCTCCGGCAGTTCGGACCTCTCGATGATCCTCCTCTCCACCATGATGGGGATGTACGCGGCGTTCGGCATCTCCGGCCAGGCGTTCAACTCTGAGAAGCAGTCGGGCAGCCTGGAGACGACGTTCTGCGGGCCGGTGGAGCTCCGGGAGCTGTGGCTCGGCAAGATCATAGGCACGCTCGTCCCCGCCCTGGTGGTGGCATACGCGGCCGTGGGCATCGTCCTCGCGGAGGCGTTCGTTCGTTCCACTCCGATCGTCATCGGCCTGACGGTAGCCGTCTACTTAATCGCCATCCTGCCGGCCCTGGTGGCGGCGTTCATCGGCATCATGGGCTTCATCCAGCTGAACTTCGGCGCCCGACAGACCCGCCTGCTCAGCACAGCGGCCCTGGCCCTCATCATATCGCTGCTAACGGCCAGCCTTTCCCTGCCCCAGGAGGGCAACTTGATATCCTGGCAGGCGATTGCGATCATCGGTCTCGCCGCCGTCCTGCTGCTCACGTCGCCGGCCCTTCTGGTCAACCGTCTGAGCAAGGAGCGGATAGTGCTGACCAGCGAGGCGTGAACATGGATCGACTGACCAGAGCGACCTTGGGGGCAGGGATGGCCATCCTGATGCTGGCCATCGTCCTCATCGTCTCCGAGGCGACTGACGGCGAGGTGATCTCGATCGTGGTGGCGGTGGCATCGGGGCTGCTGTTCTTCTCCATCTTCCGGGCCTATCTGGTCCGGAAGGGTGAGATCTACAAGGACGAGCGGACGCAGAAGATTCACAACTCGGCGCTGGCGATATCCTGGTGGGCCGCCTACGTCGTGCTGGCAGCGGTGTACCTGCTCAGCCTGGGCAAGGTGTTCGAGATGGATCTCAGCGACTTCGTGCCCCTGATGTTCTTCCTCATGCTCGCCACATACTGGACGGCGAAGACCTACCTGTCACATAGAGGAGAGCCAAGATGAGGAACCGGATCAAGGAGTTCAGGGCCCGCTATGACATGACCCAGGAGCAGCTGGCCAAAAAGGTCGGCATCTGCCGGGAGACGGTGGTGTATCTCGAGAAGAACGCCTATAACCCGTCGCTCCAGCTGGCGCATGACATAGCGAAGGCCCTGGGCACCACGATCGAAGAGCTATTCCTGTTCGATGATTGATAAATAAAGGTAACGAGGGAGCGGAGCTCCCTAATGGGTTTACTCGAAGTACCAGGGGTCCGAGGTGCGTGCCCAGCTCAGGATCTCGTAGTCGTTGAAGAACAGCTCGATCTCCCGCTTGGCCGACTCGGGGCCGTCGGAGCCGTGGATGATGTTCCGGCCAGTCTGCTGCGCGAGGTCACCACGGATGGTGCCGACGGCGGCGTTCTGGGGGTTGGTGGCTCCCATCATCGCCCGCATCGAGGCGATGGCGTTCTCGCCCTCCCAGACCATCACGAGCACCGGACCGGAGGTCATGTACTCGATGAGGCCGGGGAAGAACGGCTTGCCCTTGTGCTCGGCATAGTGGCGCTCCGCCAGTTCCTTGGGTATGCGCATGAACTTCATGGCCACGGGCTTGTGGCCCTTGGCCTCGATGCGCCCCAGGATCTCGCCCATGAGGCCGCGCTGGACGGCATCGGGCTTGAGCATGACGAAGGTGCGCTCCATCATGCCGCTCACTCCGTCTTCTTGGGTGCCGGAGCCTTGCCCTTGCGGGCCTTGCTGGCGGTGACCTTCTTGATCTTCTCGTCGGCCGGGGTGGCGGCGACCTCTTCCTTGGGCGCAGCAGCGGCCTTGGCGATCTCCTTCTCACGCTTGGCCGCGCGGGTCCAGGTGGTCCTCCTCGGAATCCTACCCAGCTCGATCATGTTCTTGTAACACTTGTTGGTGTCGAACGTCAGCACGGTGCCGTCCTTCTTAACGAACAGCTTGCCGGTGCCCGGTTCCATCTCCGCTCCGCAGAAGGAGCAGACCCTTCTCTCGACCATTCAGATCACCGTATGGAAAGCTTGCGGGCCTCTCTAGAGGTCTCCCTAAGCATCAGTATGTCTCCCATGCGCACGGGGCCCATGATGTTGCGGGTGATGATGCGACCCTTGTCGCGGCCCTCGAGCACACGCACCTTGACCTGGGTGGCTTCGCCGGTCATACCAGTGCGACCGATGATCTCCACCACTTCCGAAGGTATGCTGCTCTCGTCCTCAGGCATGTCATTCCCTCCGCGCTCACTGCTTCAGCTTCTTCACCTGCTCGGCGAACCCGTCCAGCAGGGGCTTGGCCTTTCCAGCGTCCAGGATGGCGACCGAAGCGGTCGGCTTCTCCAGGCCCACGGCGTGTCCCAGTTCGGCCTTGGACGGTACGTAGGCGTAAATGACGTTGCGCTCCTCGCACAGGAGGGGCATGTGAGCGAGTATCTCTGGGGGCTGGACATCCTCGGCCATGACGACCATGACCGCGTCTCCCCGCTCGACCAGCTTGGTGACCTCGTTGGTCCCCTTGCGGATCTTTCCGGTGTCGCGGGCAGCCTCGACGATCTCGTAGGCCTTGTCCGATAGCTCCTTGGGCATCTCGAAACGAACGAACATTGCTTTAGCCATTGTTTCACCTCATTCGGATGTATACATCCTCATCATTCATCGGTTAAACGTGAATGCGAAAGGGACCAAAGTGATGGCCGTATATATCACTTGCGAGCAGGGAGGCATTCGGACCAGGCCCGGTGCGACGGCCCAGCGGTCTTGGTGGCGACGATGCTCACAACATGCCGCGCACGGCCTTCACTGACTCGCGGAGGGACGCCGCGGTCTTGACCTCCACCAGTACCCTGATCCCCCGCTTTCTGGCAAAGTCCAGCATCCCGGGGATATCGATCATGCCGGTGCCGGGGACCTGGTGATCGCTGCGACCGTTGTAATCGTGGAGGTGCATGTGGCGGATGCGGTCCTCGTGCCGGAGCAGCACTTCCCGCTCCCGGAACCCACTGCGGGCGTCATGGCCTACGTCCCAGGTCAGGTGGAACGAGTCCAGGTAGCACAGCTCATCGATGGCCTGAGCGATGAACGGCAGGTCGAAATTGTTGACGTTCTCGGTGCAGATGTCCACCCCTGATGCCGACGCCAAGGGGAGCATCTCCTTGTACGCCGTCCATAAGTTGGCGGTGAACTCGTCGAGGTACCGGTCGTATATCCACACCTTGCGGTCGGGGAGGGTGAAGTATATGCCCGGGCTGACGTGCATGTTGAGCACCTTGACCCCGGCCTGGGCGCACCACCCGAGGGCCTCCCGCATTCGGTCGAGATACCCCTGCCGCACCGTCGGGTGCAGCGAACCGAGGTCAAGCTCGTCCGGAGAGTGCAGGGTGAACTCGATGCCGGTACTCTTAGTGATGTCCCTTAGCTCCAGGGGGTCGAGCGCTTCCGGGCAGTTGTCCGGCATGTTCATGTTCAGCTCGATGAACGAAAGCTCCAGCTCCTGGCACAGGCCGACCAGGCGGGGCAGGTCGGGCATCTCGATGAGCGCAGGCATGCCGAATGCTAACTGGTCGTTCATTTGTCCATGAACCTCAGCATGGAGATTGTGTGCGAGTTAAAAAGGTTGGTTCTCTGGGCTCCGATCAGACAATCGACCTCAGGAGCGCTCAGCATAGGGCGGACCGACGAGGGTGCTAGGATTGGCCGATCATCTGTCGGTCGATTTGTGATGATCGCTCATAGTTCCCTGGACTTGACTTTTGGCCGTCCACCGCGCCCCTGATGGCCGCGTTGATGATCGATGGATACAATCTTGATCTTGGAGGTCACGAGTTCATAAGCCACGGTCTCGATCATTCCATTCACCTGGTTCCTTGCGTTTAGTTCCATGTTCGTTCCTCTCAATCCTCATGTCCGCCCGTCCATTCATAGCAACACTGTCCGTCCAGTGGTCGACATGACCGAGGCGGGGTTCCAGGACTGGAAGGGGTTACTCTCCTCCATCCCACCGGTCGGAACGACCTCCCTCGGTCTTCCCGAGCTCACGATCTTGCCCCTGTCCAACAGGCAGGCGGTGTCCCCCATCTCCACGGCATCCACCACATCATGGGTGACGATCATGCAAGGCGTGCCCGTGCCCCTTATCAGGTTCCTGATGTCCTTGCGCACCACATTCTGGGTCGCAGCGTCAAGAGCGCTCAAGGGCTCGTCGAGCAGGTAGATCCTCGGGCGCAGGATCAGGGTCCGCAACAACGCTACTCTCTGCCTCTGCCCCCCGGACAAGTTGGCCGCACGGACATCCCTCAGGTCCCACAGAGAGTATTCTTCCATCATCGGGCGGATGGTCTCCGTCGCTCCTCTCCTTTCCTTCCTGGTCACGTTCAGACCGAAGATTAGGTTCTCGAGGACGGTCATGTGCGGGAACACGGCATAGTTCTGGAACACGAACCCGGTCCTTCGTTCCTCGACCGGAAGGTCGATACCGGCCTCGGAGTCGAAGAAGACCTCGCCGTTGACCACGATCCGCCCGCTGTCGGGAGTCATAAGGCCAGCGATCATCCTGAGGATGGTGGTCTTACCTGAGCCGTTCCTTCCCACGAGCACATGGATTCCATCATCCCCTACGCTCATGTCGACATTCAGGACATAGTCTCGGAGCCTCCTGGTTATGCGAACCTCAACTGGCATTAGGCATCCTCCTTCCCAGAAATTTGACCGCTAGGATGACCCCGAAAGAAATTGCCACCAGGATTATGGATATCGACAGGGCGGGAGTTAAGTCCCCCTCGAGGGAGGTGTAGATCGCTAGAGGCATGGTCTGGGTCTTCCCGGGCATATTGCCGGCGAACATTATGGTGGCCCCGAACTCTCCCAGTGCCCTCGCCCAGGCCATTATGGCCCCGGACAACAGGCCGGCAGATGCCAATGGTAGGGAGATGCGGGAAAAGGTCCGCAACCTGGACGAGCCCATGGTGCGGGCGGCATCCTCGAACTGGGAGTCGACCGACTGGAAGCTTATGCGCGCCTGCCGAATGTAAAAGGGTGAGGCCACGAACACCTGAGCTAGCACCACAGCGGTGGTGGTGAATGCGATGTCGATCCCGAACAAGTGGAAGTATTGTCCTAGCACCCCTCGCCGGCCGAATGCCATCAGCAAAGCTAGACCCGCCACTGCCGGAGGGAGGACCGCTGGTATGTCGGTGATGGTGTCCACGATAGCCCGCCCCCAGTAGTTGTTATGGGCGTTAAGATATGCAATCGGCGTACCGAAAGCCAGGACTATGGCCGTGCTGGCCGTGGCGGTCAGAAGGCTCAGCCAAAGGGCGTCGATGACCGCCGGATCACTGAGTGAGGCTAGGAAGTCCTGGAGGTCGATCCTCAAAAATAAAGAGGCTATAGGAATGGAGATGAAGGCAATGGCCACGATGACCATGCCTCCTAGGGCGAAGCGCAGCGCATAGCGCTCCAGATCGTATCTCCACCCCTTGGCCTTGATCGTTCCCACGCGCTGATCGAACATTCTCCCGTTTCCTCCGACGGGATCAGATCACTGTTATGAAGCCATACTTGGACAGTATTGCTTGACCCTCAGTCGACAGCACGTACTCGATGAAGCTTATCGCCTCGGCAGAGTGGGTGGTAGACAGCAGCGCTCCGATGGGGTACACCGCAATCACGTTGTACTCGTCTGGTATGCTGATCAGGGACACGTTCGATCCGGCTCCAGCAGCGTCAGTGGTGTAAACAAATCCAGCATCAGCCTCCCCTAAGGCCACCTTGGTCACGACGTTGTTCACATTAGATTCCTGCGACACCACGTTGGCCATCACCTTGGCCTCGTAATCGGTGAACTCCGAGGAGCTGTTGTCAAGGTTCTTCAGGATGGTCCGGGTATAGTTTCCGATCGGCACGGTTGTATCGCCAATGACGATCTTTAACCCTGATTTGGTTAGGTCGGTTAGGCTGGTTATGCCAGCAGGATTGCCCGATGGAATGATGACTGTCACCTTGTTCTTAACGAACGTCTTGACCGTGGAATTGTCCATCAATCCGGCTATCTGGGTCAAGTTCATGTTCTTGTTATCTGCTGAGGCGAAAACGTCGGCGGTGGCTCCGTTGACGAGCTGCGTCTTCAGGTTCGCGGATCCGTCGAAGTTAAAGTTGATCTTTACACCACTGTGTTCCGCTTCGTACTGCTCACCGATTTCGGTGAATGCCTTGCTGAGCGATGCTGCGGCGAACACAGTTACTTCAGTGCTCGCCGCCGACGATTTACCGCCATTCATCGACACGGCCGCCACCGCCACCATGGCGACGACCAGCACGGCCGCGATGGCCACTATCATCTTCGTATTCTTCATTTTCTTCATTCTCCGTCTTTTATTCGGCCCGGCCTAACTCGGCCGATGCGTTGGTCCCTTTCTTCGTGGGAATTAGTTTTAGGTCTTGGTCAGCATCAGGTGGACCTCGCCCGGTCCGGTCTTCTTCGGATCCAAACGGAAACCGACCGTACGGGACTCCAGCTCGATCCACGGGGGGACATGATCACATACCACCTCCAGCGTGGCGAATTTACCCCTCCTGACGAAGGCCTGCAGTATCTGCTTGCTGCTGAATTCTGGTTGCTTGCTCTGGGCCTCTTTTATCGATATATAGTAATTACCAGGGGACCGTTCCAGGGGCACGGGCATAGTGGCGGGAGAAATAGTCTCATCGCAATCCTTCTCATCTTCTGACCATACTTGCTCAAGGAAATCGCTGGGGGTCCCTTTAATTTCGTAAACGTTCACGTGAGCCTTCTCCAGCTCGAAGAAGAGCACCCCGCTGGCATTCCGGGCCACGAAGATCTTGCATGATCCGAGGAATTTGATCAGCTCCGTGCACTTAGTCCTCATCTCCACCAGCCCCTTCCCTGAGTCGATCAGGAATGGCATCTCTCGGTCCTTCGTCCATTTCCCCCGAACCCTGCGATGCACCACGACTATGCCGGGCCAGTTCAACTGAACAGTGGAACCGTCACTCCCTGTTAGGGAGGCGACCTCTGGTATTGCTCTCTCGCACAAGGTGCCACCCGCTCACTTCAGGATGAGGCGTTCCACGACCTCGCCGCCCTCGATATGCTTTACCATGATTTCCTCCACATCATCGGCGGTCACCGAACCATACCATATGTTGTCAGGATACACCACTACGATGGGGCCCTTCTCGCAGATGCCGTAACAGCCAGTGTTGGAAACAAAGACCTCACCTCCGATCTCCCGGTCTGCGATCTCCTCGGTGAATTTAGCCAGGATTTCGACCCCGGCCTTGGTGTGACAGAAGCCTTTCTGCATTCCGTTCGGTCGCGAGCTTGTGCATACGAATATGTGTCGCTTGGGTTTCTGCATCAATCATCCTTCCATGCTGTAGAGCTCCTCTTTCTTCTTCTGGCGATAAGTGTTGTATTTTGATTCGAGTAGGGTGTTGGTATAGCGGTCCAAGAGGGCGAGAGAGCCGGTATACCCGACGGACATGACCCGCTGGCCGCCCATCCGGTCGTTGATGGGGTACCCGACCCGAATGACTGGGATTCCCCGTTTCTCAGTCAGGAACTTCCCGCCCGAATGCCCCAGGGCCACGTTGACCTTGGTTCTGGCGCAGGCGTTGTCTATGGCCGCGAAATCTGCATCACCTATCAGTACCGGCGTCTGTTCGGCGCTTTTCAACAGGGGCCCCACTAGTCCCCTCAGAACGTCCACCTGTGAGCCGGTGGCGATCACCAGCGGCGGTGACCCGTTCTCCGCACACATCGAAGTTAATGCCAGGACCAGTTCCGGCTCTCCATACACCGCCGGACGACCTTCGGCGTTGAACTTATGTGAGTCGGCCATGGCGTCGAGCAGCCAGCCTCTTTCCAGCTCCAGTTGCTCTGGAATATGTCCTCCGATCAGCTCCTGTATCGCCTGAATGAAGCGGTCGGTGTTAACCAGGCCGATCGGAAGCGGTAGATTGATCAGAGGCACACCATGCTCCTTCTCCAGAAAGTGACCTGGAGACAGCTCTTCGGGACAGGTAAGGCCGAACTGTATGGTGGCCCTGGCCCCGCCCATGAGGGCGAGGTTGGTTGTCGATGTCCCTCCCGGCGGGATTTTTTGATAACGGCCTCCGTAGGGGCGGTCCAGGGTTAGGGAGAAATCGGGTAGAAGAACATACCTGACGCCCATAAGGGCCAGGATGCGCTTTATCTCCCGCAGGTCGGCGGGGCTGATGTTAGGTACGATGATATTGATCCCATCGTGCTTATCGGCGGGGACGGCATAGTACTGCAGCAAGGCCCGGCAGGCCGCCCAGTATCCTTCGGCATGGCCCCCAGCGTAGGACGGTGTAGACACCGCAACCACGTCTACCTTCAGGCCCGGACGGTTGACCAGATACTTCTTTACCATCCCTCGGACATCATCGCCGATGGTTTCGGCCAAGCAGGTGGTGACCACTCCCAGCACATCGGGCCGATAGACACGTATGACGTTATCCATAGCTTTATGAAGGTTGGCCTCCCCGCCGTAGACCGTCTGCTTCTCGTTGAGCGACGAGGACGCGATGTCCACCGGCTCATTGAAGTGCTCGACATTGGCCAAGCGCATGTAGGTGCTGCAACCCTGGGAACCATGCACCAGCACCATCATTCCCTCGATGCCCTTGAGCGCGATCACGGCTCCCAGCGGCATGCACATATGACATTGGTTCTCGTTGACCTGCTTCGCCCTCGATGGCTCGCAATCGATCATACCAATTCCCTCGACGGCTTGGCCTCCCGGAGGTACATCCATACTGGGGAACATGTCGTGACATAGACCTCACGAGCGAACCGTAGAGCCCCCTCGTAACCGGCCAATGCATCCTTCCGGTCATGATTGTGATCAATGAAACCTATCCCCAGCTTATAGGCCAGCACCCGTTCTTTCACTCCCCCGGCCATGACATCGATCTTCTTCTCCAGGAGGAAGCGTTCGATCTCAGCTGGGTTGGTGTCATCCACGATGACCGTGCCTTCGTCGAGCAGGCCGCTGAGAGCCTCATATTCCTCCGGCCGTCCGGTCTGGGTGCCGGCAACGACGACCTCCACTCCCAACTCCTTCAACTGGCGGACTATGGCCATAGCCTTGAAAGCCCCCCCGACGTATATCGCTGCCCGCTTTCCCTGGAGCTTCTCCCGGTACCGTTCAATATGGGGCATGAGGCGGGCTGTCTCCCTCTCGATGAGAGCCTCGGCCTTCCGAGCTATCTCCGGATCGCCGTAGAAGGCGGCGATCCTGCGCAAGGAATCGGCGATGTTCTCGCTGCCGAAGAAGTTCACGTCTAGGAGCGGTGTGCCGAATTCCTTCTCCATCTGGGCGGCTAGCCAGTGCATTGAACCAGTGCACTGGACGAGGTTGAGCTTGGCTCCCGGAGCCCGCTTCAGGGCCTCCACCGATGAATCGCCGGTGAAGGCAACGTTGATCTCCACCCCAATCTCTCGGAGATACTTCTCTACGATCCATTTTTCCCCGCCCAGGTTGTACTCGCCCAGGAAGTTGACCTTGTTAGTCCTCTCTACCTCCTCTCCCTCCTTCGGACGGATGAGCCGAAGAAGGGCCTCGGCGGCGGCCCGGTAGCCGACGATCTTGTTGCCGGATATGAAGCCAGTGGATTCCACAGGAATGATGTCGATACCGTGCCTACTGGAGGCTTCCCGGCACACGGCGACGATATCATCACCTATGACTCCGACCACGCAGGTCGAGTAGACGAAGACCGCTGAGGGCCGATGTCTAGTCACGACCTCATCGATGCATTCGGCCAGTTTGGTCTCGCCGCCGAAGATTACATCCTTCTCCCTCATATCGGTAGAGAAGCTGTTACGATACATATCCGACCCGCTGGATAGGCTGCCCCGGATATCCCAGGTGTAGGTGGCACAGCCGATGGGGCCATGGACCAGGTGTACCGCATCGGTAACCGGGTTGAGCACTACCCGGGCCCCGCAGTACACGCAGGCCCGCTGCGATACAGCGCCAGCCAGACTGTCGTTGCCACAGCTCACCTTTGTTCTGCCCTTGCCCTTCACGACGATCGAGCCTTGGCGTTCCTCGATGGGGGCCGTTCGGTCCCCTGGCTCATAGTTGGTATACATATTCAGCTCGCCTTGTTCGTGACGATCACATCACTAGTTCGTAGTCCTCGTCCAGACTGTCCCGGTCCCGCCTATCTAGAAGGGCATTGCTGATCTGCTCGATCAACCGGAGACATCCGCGATAACCGACGATGGGCATGAGGGGATGCACGGCACGGTCCAGAATGGGAAAGCCCACTCGGACCAAGGGAATATCCTCCGCCCGGGCGATGTACTTGCCATAGGAGGTCCCGACCAGCAGATCCACCTTCGCTTCCTTTATCCACATTTGCAGATCGAACAGATCGCCCTCGGCCTTGATCTTCCGCTCGGTGATGTTGGCTTCGTCCAGCATCTTGCATGTCTGGTCCTCGAACGCTGCACCCGGAGTACCAGTCATAACGTACACTGGTTTCATCCCCATGGTTATCAGGAACTCGGTGAGCGGGACCACCGTGTCGGGGTCGCCGAACACCGCCACCTTCTTACCCTGATAGTGGAAGTGGGTGTCGATGAGGGTGTCGATGACCTGCCCCCTCTCTACGGTCAGAGTGCTCGGCACCTTGACCCCTGCGGTGTTCCGTAGGGCCATGATATACTCGTCGGTGGCCTTCAGCCCGATAGGTATATGCAGGGGGATACAGGCCACACCACACTTCTCCTGAAGAGCCACTCCAGCTGCATCGGACGACCACGCGCCGAGGGAGAGAGTGGCTTTGGAGTTGCCAGAGTCCTTGATTTGGGCCACTGTGGCGCCCCCCTTCGGGTACATCTCATACTTGCTGGTCAGAGGGGAGTCCAGCACATCGGTGGTATCCGGGTACATGATGAAGTCCACCCCCATCTCCTGGGCGATGCGCTTCATCTCCCTCATGTCACCGGGGTTGACGAACCCCGGCAGGATATTCACTCGTTCCTTGCGCATCCCCCCATCGTACTGGGCGAGGTACGTCACCATGGCCTTGCACATATTGCTGAACCCGGTCACGTGGGAGCCCTTATAGCTTGGAGTGTTGGCGTGGATAACGTACTTGCCCTCTGGCACCTCGGACTGCCTTATCATGGTCGGGACATCATCGCCGATGGTCTCCGACAAGCAGGTGGTGTGGACGGCCATGACCTCTGGCTGGTAAATCTCGAACACGTTCTTGATGGAGGTCTTGAGGTTGGCAGCCCCTCCAAAGACCGAAGCCCCCTCGGTGAACGAACTGGAGGTCGCCAGGACCGCGTCCCGGAAGTGCCGGGATAGGTGCATGCGGTGGTAGGCGCAGCACCCCTGCGAACCATGGCTGTGAGGAAGGCATCCATGGATGCCAAGCGACGCGTACATTGCCCCGATCGGCTGGCATGTCTTGGCCGGGTTGATCTTGCCGACGGTATGCTCCACTTGTTGTTTGGGCATGCATTCAAGCATCGGGGGCACCCCCCGAAGCGGCCGGAGCGTCCCACGGCGCATCGAGCATCTTCCAGGCGGGAGTGGTCATGGCATTGGTGACGTCGCGGGCGAAGACTAGTGCGCCGCTGAACCCAGCATAGGGGCCGCTGTAGTCATAAGAGTGCAGCTGCTTGGCCGGGACCCCCATTTTATGGGTGACGTATTTGTCACGCACACCCGAGAAGAAGATGTCGGGTTTGAGCATCTCTATGAGGGATTCTATCTCGTGGTGATTGAAATCATCCAGCATGATTTGGCCTTCCTTCATGCATTTGTACATGCCCCCGTAATAGGAGAGCGGGACCCGCTTCTTCAGCTCCTCGAACTTTTCCTGGGACATGCTGAGATGTATGTGACCTTCTTCGAACAGCTCCTTGTCCGGCTCGAGGTGAAGTTCTGGTATGTTCTTCTGATCGGCGTCGGCAACGATCGTCGGGATCACCTCCCTGCCCTCGTAGTCGTCCCGGTGAGCGAACTCGTACCCGGCCACCACCACCTCCATCCCCAGGTCCCTCAGGAGGTACTGATAATGGTGACTGCGGGAACCACCGACCAGCGTAAAGGCGGTTTTGCCGGTGCATATCTTGCGGTACTGCTCCAGGGAGGGAGTGATGCGGGCCACCTCCCTGGCGATGATCTCTTCAGTCCTCTGCACCAGCTCCTCATCATCGAAGCACTGGGCGACCTGTCGAAGCGACTCGATGGTTGCCTCTATCCCGATGAAGTTTACCTTAAGCCATGGCGTTCCGTACTTCGTCTCCATCATCTCGGCGATGTAGTTGATGGAACGGTGGCACTGAACCAGGTTGAGCTGGGCTGCGTGCAGGTTCTGGATGTCAAGGTAGCTCGAGTCTCCGGTTAGTACACAGTTTACGGTGTAGCCGATGTCCTTCAGAATCCTTTCTAGTTCCCAGCCGTCACCGCCGATGTTGTACTCACCGAGGATGTTAACGACGTGCTTTCCCACCTTGTCCCTGGTGCCTCGCCCGATAACGTGCTCCATTAGATTGTTATTCGCGATATGGTGCCCGCCCGATTGGCTGACGCCCTTGTAGCCTTCGCAGTTGAACGATAAAACCTGGATGCCGTGCTTGGCCTCGGCTGCCTTGGCCACGGCTCCGATATCGTCACCGATGAGGCCAATGGGGCAGGTGGCGCAGATGGTAATGGCCCGGGGGTGGAATATCTTTACCACCTCATCGATCATCGTCATCAGCTTCTTCTCCCCACCGAAGACGATATCGCTCTCCTGCATGTCCGTGGTGAACGCCATGGTACTGAACATCTTCTCGGGCGGGGTGTTCTCATCGGCCTTTGCCTTGTTCCTCCTGGTCCCCCAGGCATAGTAACTGCAACCGACCGGTCCGTGAACGATGTGGGCCATGTCCTTGATCGGACCGAGCACCACACCCTTGCACCCGGCGTAGCAACAACCACGTTGGGTTAGGATGCCTGGGATGGTACGAGTGTTAGCTTCGATCTTCTGGACCGCCTCGGGCCCCTCCTTTACAACGATGTGTTTCTTCCGGTTCTTCTTGACCTTGTCCGGATACCTCGAGTACATCTGTTCGAGCTCGATGTCGCTGATCGTCATTGATTGTTCCACTCCATTACCAGATGGCGGCCTCGCCCGATTCGCCGGTCCTTACCCGGATAGCGTCCACAACGGGGAGCACAAGCACCAGACCGTCGCCGATCCCACCCTCGGTCCTGTTGACTGTGGATATCGCCTCTATCACCCTTGGGACGTCCTCATCGTGCACCAGAACGGTGAAGAGCCTTCTGGGGAACGGCCTTGACCCGTTTAGGAAGGTGACCACCTGATGTTCGACGTCCTTGGGGTCGTTGATGTCGTCGTGGGCCATTTTCATCAGTTCGACCTTTTTCTCCTCCAGGATCGCAGGGTCGGTCACGAGTCTACCTCGACCCATGACCTTAACCGCGGTAAAACCGGCCACCCCGGCCTCGATGAGGGCTTTCTTGGTGACGCTGGTTTTATTCATCCGCACGATTGCCATGATCTCTTTCATCTAGCCCCCCCGTCACAGTCCCTTTCCGCCCCGGGATATTGTATAGGCCTCGTCGATCATGCTTACGAACACCTTGCCGTCCCCGAAGGTGCCGTTCTCCCCGGTCTTGGCGGAGTGCAAGATGGTGTCAATGATGGCTTTCTTCTGTTCATCGTGAATGACTACCATGATCATGGTCTTGGGGATCTCATCGTAGACGACGTTCCCGACCTTGATGCCCTTCTGCTTTCCACGCCCCACCACATCCACGAGCGTGGCGGCCGGGAATCCTTCAGCCCACAGGGCTGCCAGCACTTCGTCCTTCTTCTCCGGGCGCACTATGGCTCGTATCAATAACATGATGTTACCTCCACTAGCTATAGTAGCTCTCAGCAGGCCTCCAGGAACCCGTGCTGCATCATCAGATCCTCCAGACGGTCCTGTTTCATCGGCTTGGGGATCACGAACATCTTGTTCTCGTCGATTGCCTTGGCCAGTTTCCGATATTCGTTGGCCTGGTTGGACTCGGGATCGAAGTCGATGACCGTTTTTTTGTTGATCTCTGCCCTTTGCACCAGATTGTCCCTGGGAACGAAATGGATGAGCTGGGAGCCTAGCTCCTCGGCGAAGGCCTTCAGCAGGGCGTATTCGTTGTCGACCTTACGACTATTGCAAATGATCCCCCCGAGCCGGACCTTGCCGGTGGTAGCGTACTTCTGAATCCCCTTGGAGATATTGTTCGCCGCGTAAAGGGCCATCAGTTCACCCGAGGCGACAATGTATATCTCCTCTGCCTTTCCCTCCCGGATGGGCATGGCGAACCCACCGCAGACGACATCGCCTAGGACGTCGTAGAACACATAATCCAGGTCGGGAGTGTAAGCGCCCAGCTGCTCAAGCATGTTTATGGAGGTGATGATTCCCCTGCCTGCGCAACCAACTCCCGGTTCGGGACCTCCTGATTCGACACAACGGGTGTTGCTGAAGCCCGGCTTCAGTATGTCCTCGAGATCGATGTCGTCGCCCTCATCACGGAGAGTGTCGAGCACCGTCTTCTGACATAGTCCGTGCAGCAGTAACCTGGTGGAGTCTGCCTTGGGATCGCACCCTACGACCATCACCTTCTTGCCTGCCGTGGCCAAGGCTGCAACGGTGTTCTGGGTCGTGGTCGACTTGCCTATACCGCCTTTTCCGTAGATTGCTACTTGCCTCATTTTTTTCTCTCCGAACTCAGCTACCACTAGGTTGGACTGCGCAGGACTGAGGTGAAGCCAGATCCTACGCAGTCCGCGGCCACTATTTGCCGCTTGGTTTTTGTGCGAGCAACCTCGTCGTCGCCCATCGTCCAATAGACAAATACATAATAAAATCTTTTGATTAGAGATGAATGAGCATTATATACTGTAAATATCAAACATATGTATAGTATGAATCTATCTACATGTACATAAATGTACATTAAAAAATTTCTGCATTAAGCACTGGCTTTCCTGCTGGCACGTCGGCTTGAAAGGGTCAAAGGGCCTGTCGGGCCAAGTTACTATCAGAATGATAAGATAAAATTTTGAGGCGGCTAGATCCCGTAGAGGGGATCGCCGTCGTGGGCCAACACTTCCTCGTGCCCCGGCATCACGCAGGGGGGACTGGGAGCTTCCTCTCCGTAGTGGGCCCTCCACTTCGCACAGAGCCATGCCTGCAGCTGCCGCACATCGGCCTCGCTCATGTGCTTGAACCGCCCCTGTAGCTTCAGGTACTCAGTGACCGGGGTCATGGCCTTCGGCTTGTAGGTCACCTTGGGCACCCCATTCTCGACCTCGTACAGCGTCCACATGCCCGTATCCACCGCGAGGCGGTTGATGCTCACCCCCTTGGAAGGCTCGATCCTCCAACCCGGGATGCACGGCGTCAGGCAGTGAAGGAATCTGAAGCCTCGGACTTCTTTGGCCTTCTGCACCTTACGCACGAAGTCGGTGAAGTGTGCGACCGACAGTGTCGCAACGTACGGTACGTCGTGGTCGGCCACGATGCGGGCGATGTCCTTCTTGAATCGGCGGTTGCCCTTGACCTCGAGACCCACCGGGGTGGTGGTCGTCCACGCCCCGAAGGGGGTGGCGCTGCTCCTCTGTATGCCGGTGTTCATGAACGCCTCGTTGTCCAAGCAGACGTATATGACGTCCTCGTTCCGCTCCGCCGCTCCTGACAGCGCCTGCAGGCCGATATCAAAGGTACCCCCGTCGCCGGCCATCCCCACCACCGTGGCGTCGAGGTGCCTGCGCCGCAGCGCTGCCTTAATTCCCGTGGTCACTGCCCCAGTGTTCTCGAAGGCGGTGAACATGTACGGAGTCTTCCACGATGAGTAGGGGTAGAGTGCACCGAACACGACCAGACAGGAGGCGGGCACGTACACCACGGTGTTCGGACCGAGCATCTTGGCAATGTTCTTCGCCGTTGCCGCGTAGCCGCATCCCGGGCAGGCTCCATGGCCGTGGGTCAACATGTCCTCCCGAGGCACGTCCTTCATGCTCGTCATCCTCGTCATTCCATCTCACCTCTCAGCGCATGCCAGGTGCAGTCCCTGACCTTCTCCCCCCGGGCGCTCCGCTCCACCAGGCCATACATGTCCCTTACCATCTCCGCGGTGATGTCCCGCCCACCTATCCCAGCCAGGTGGTCGGTCACGGTTATCCCGCTGCCATACAGCGCGTTGCGGACCTCGGTGAACACCGGGCCGTAGCCGTTGAACGCCGCTGAGCGGTCGAAGGTGCCCAGCGCCTTGAGGTTTAGCGTCGCTTGCCGCAGCTCCTGCCCGGGGAAGGGGCGCATGTACCGGAGCTTGATCAGTCCGGCCTTCTTGCCCTCCGCCCTCAGCTGGTCGACGACCTCCCGGGCGATGCCGGCCCAGGTGCCTAGGCCGATAAGGGCGAACTCGGCATCCTCCAGGCGGTACGCTTCGAACAGCCCGCCGTACCGCCGGCCGGTGAGGGCGGCGAACTCTTCGTCTGCCTCCCCGATCACTGTCCTGGCGGCCTCCACTGCCCGGTCCTGCTGGTACCTAAGCTCGGTGGCGAACTCGGGCGGAGTCACCGGGTTCATCATGATTGGGTCCCTGGGATCCAGAACGTTCACCGGGGCGAACCGGGGAAGGAAGCGGTCCACCACTGCCTGCTCCGGGATGTCCACGCCCTCCACCACGTGGGAGAGAATAAAACCGTCCAAGCATACCATGATCGGCAGCATCACCCGACGGTCCTCGGCAATGCGGAAGGCCTGGATGATCATGTCCAGCGCCTCCTGGTTGTCCTCCACGTACACCTGCAGCCAACCGCTCTCCCGCACCGGCACCGAGTCGTTGTGCTCCGTCCAGATGCCCGACGCGGCCCCCAGGCTGCGGTTGGCCACGGCCATGACCACCGGCAGGCGCGTCGGTGCGGCGGCGAACAACATCTCGTACATGAGGGCCAGGCCCTGGGACGATGTGGCGGTGAAGGTCCGCACCCCCCCGGCGGACGCCCCGACCGCCACCGACATGACCGAGTGCTCGCTCTCCGCGGGGATGAAGTCGGCGTCCATCAGGCCGTCGTTGATGAACTCGGAAATTTGCTCGATTATGACCGTCTGGGGGGTGATGGGGAACCCAGGCACGACCTCGGCGCGGGCCAGCATCGCCCCGTACGCAACCGCCTGGTCGCCGGTGATCGTCTTCACTGCCATGTGCCGCGCGCCCCCTGCAGCATGTCGATCGCCTCTACCGGACAGATGTCCGCGCAGATGCCGCAGCCTTTGCAATACTCCAGGTCCCAACGCATGTAATCGTCGTCCTGCCGGACAATCGCGGCATCTGGACAGGACCACCAGCACCGCAGGCATCTGATGCACTTGTCCTTCTTGTACAGGGGCGTCGACCACTTCCACCGTCCGGTGTGGTGCTGGTAGGTGGTCGCCGGGCCGACCTCCTCCTCGACGTGGGCCGTCTTTCTGAGAGAAACGCCGATGGGTATCTCGTCCCACACTGGTAGCCAGCGCTTCGGCTGTACGTATTCCCGCTTACCCTGGGTGCGACCGACCACGGTGGCCTCGTAAGCCCTCCGGGCGGCCTCGGCATTGAGCATTCCCGCCCTCCGCCCCAGCTTGCCCCCGAACCGATCCTCTATCGCCTCCAGGATGGCGTCCAGAGGTACAACGTTCCACACCTTGGCCACGGCGCCCAGCATGGCGGTGTTGACCACCGGCATCTTGAGCGTCTCCAGGGCGATGGACGAGGCGTCAACGGTGCCACACTCGGCGTCCACCCCCGCCCCCAGGTCCAGCTCCTCCGGCCGCTGAGCAACGTTCATGACCACCTTGCCATCCGGCCTTAGGCCGGACGCAGGGCCCTCCAGCTCCAACAGAGAGGCGTCCATTATCACGACCAGGTGGGGCCGGTACACCTGGCTCTTGGTCCTGATCTTGGCGGTGTCGATCCGGGCGTACGCTTCCACCGGAGCCCCCCTGCGCTCCGCACCGAAGTAGGGGAACGCTTGCGCCTGGAAGCCTATGCGTACCGCCGCGTCGGCCAGGGTCTGAGCGGCCATAACCGCGCCCTGCCCGCCTCGCCCATGGAACCTGATCTCGTACATCTATAGGGGCTGAAGCGCTGTGAAAGGATAAGAAAGTGGCCCGGATGGGCCGAAAAGGATTAAAGGACCTCGCGGAACGAGGATCCTGGGGCGCCGCACACCGAGCATTCCTCTGGTGGTTCGCCCTCCTCGATGTTGCCGCACACTGGGCAGATGTACAGCTTCTTGGTCGGTAGATCCTTCTTGCTCTGCACCGAGGAGTAGGCGGCCTTGTAAAGGGCCTCATGGACCTTCTCCACCTCGTTGGCGAAGGTGAAGGAGCGCACTGCATCCTTGTTCCCCTCCTTCTTGGCCTGCTCGATGAACCCCGGGTACATGGTAGTGTGCTCGTAGTTTTCCCCGTTGATCGCTTCCTGAAGGTTCTCCTCCGTGGTCTTCACGCCCTTCAGCACCCTGAGGTGCGCGTGGGCGTGGATGGTCTCCGCCTCGGCGGCAGCCCGGAAGAGCCTGGCCACCTGCTCGTAGCCATCCTGGTGAGCCTTCTGGGCGAAGGCGAGGTACTTGCGGTTGGCCTGGGACTCCCCGGCGAACGCCTCCTTCAAGTTTTTCACCGTGTCTGACATGTCGAATTACCTGGCCTAAGCATGGTCAAAAAAAGTATAAGACGTTTGAGCCGCAAAGGTTCACTTCTTACGGCCACGGATGGTGGGATCGATGACATCCAGCCAGCCGGTGCGGGCCTCGATCTCTCCTCGGACCACTTTACTGTAGAGGTCCCTCAGCTCGGCCGTGACGGGTCCGGGGACCTCCTTGCCGATGGGGATCCCGTCGATCGAGCGCACCGGGTGCAGTTCGGCGGCGGTCCCGGTCATGAACACCTCGTCAGCGATGAGAATCTCCCCGCGGGTGATGCTCCTCTCCACGACCTCGTAGCCGAGCTCCCTGGCCAGTTCGATAACGGTGTCCCGGGTGATGCCTTCCAGTATGCCCTCCGACAGCCCGGGGGTGACGAGCTTGCCGTGGCGGACCATGAACACGTTCTCCGCCGAGGCCTCCGCCACCGAGCCGTTGTGGTTGAGCATCAGCGCTTCATCGGCCCCCTGGCGCATGGCCTCCTTCTTGGCGACGATGGAGTTGACATAGTTGCCACAGACCTTGGCCATCAGCGAGGTGGCTAGATTGGACGGCCGCTCCCACGAGGAGGTGATGAGCGACGCGCCCGGCGCTCCTCCCCTGATGTAGGCGCCCATGTGCACGGTCATGATGGCGACGTGAGTGGGCACGTTCACCGCGCTGAGCGCCAGCTCACCGTTCTCGCCATAGAAGGCGAGCGGGCGGATGTAGTCCGCTTGAGGTCCGTTGGCCCGGCAGACCTCCTTCACCGCCTCGCATAGCTCATCCAGGGAATATGGGACGTCCAGCTGCAAGAACCTGGCCGAATCGAGGAATCGGGCCATGTGGTCCCTCAGACGGAACACCGCCCTTCCCTTCGTCGTGTCGTAAGCTCTCAGGCCCTCGTAGACGCCCCATCCGTAGTGCAGGCCGTACGAGAGGGGGGACACCCGGACATCCTGGATCCCCGTCAGTCTACCGTCTAACCAAACCTTGTTTTCCCTTTCTGACTTCTTCATCCCTACACCCAAATACGACTTCGCTTAGCACTCCGTTTTATAAAAAGAAGAGGACGTGGCTATTGAGGAGGAGGCGGGTTCTGCTCCTCCTGGAGCACACGCTTAAGGAATTGCCTGGTTCGGTCATTGCTCGGTTTGGTGAAGATTACCGCAGGGTCGCCCTCTTCCGCTACAACGCCCTGATCCATGAAGATGACACGGTCGGCGACATCACGGGCGAAGGCCATCTCGTGCGTCACCACGACCATGGTCATGCCCATGTAAGCGAGCTTCTTCATGACCTCCAGCACCTCCCCGATGAGTTCCGGGTCGAGGGCCGACGTCGGCTCGTCGAACAGCAGGACCTTGGGATGCATGGCAAAGGCTCGGGCGATGGCGACACGCTGCTGCTGCCCACCGGACAGCTCACCTGGATAGGCGTCCGCCTTCTCCCGCAGGCCGACCTTATCTAAGGCCTCGAGAGCCAGTCGGTCCGCCTCCTCTTTCTTCATCTTCTTGACCTCTCTCAAGGGGAGTGCGATATTCTTCCTTGCCGTGAGGTGCATGAACAGGTTGAACCCCTGAAATACCATGGTCATCTGGGAGCGGACAAGGTCGATGTCTATGTCCTTCTCCATGATGGTATAGCCATCGAAAAGGATGTCACCGGAGTCGGGCTCATTCAGTCGGTTGATGCACCTCAGCAGGGTGCTTTTTCCACTGCCAGAGGGGCCGATGATCGCCACGACCTCGCCGGGCATCACCTTGAACGATATGCCCTTGAGGACGTGGTTCGTTCCGAAGCTCTTCTGGATGTTCTTCATTTCAATCAAAGGAGTGACCATTGATTAGGCCCCCATGTACCCAGGTATACGGAATTTTCTCTCCACCAGCCTCATGATGGTCGAGGTCGAAAAGGTCAGGGTGAAGTAGATCAGAGCCGCGAACAACAGGATAGTGAAAGTATCGAAGGTTTGCGGGATGATCCTTGACGACCAGTAAGTGATTTCCATTACTCCGATCGTGTAGGCCAGCGATGAATCCTTGATCACAGTGACGTATTCATTGGTCATGGGGGGAATAATCAACCGGAACCCCTGTGGTAAAATTACGTAGCGCATGGCCTGGAGATACGACAACCCGGAAGATCTAGCAGCTTCCATCTGGCCAGTGGGTATTGATTGAATTCCTCCTCGGATGATCTCAGCCTGATAGGCCCCACTATTAAGCCCCAGAGCTAAGGCACCGGCCACAAAGGGATTGAAGAGAATATGGAACGAAGCGACACCGTAGTAGAGAATGAATATCTGAATGAGTAGCGGCGTCCCTCTGAGAATTTCGATGTAGATTGTTGCTATCCCTCTAGCAATAAAATTTTTCGAGATGCGCCCCAGCCCCATGACTATGCCGATGCCGAGACCCATGGCGATCGAGACCAGGCTTATCTCAACGGTCACAATTGTTGCATTCAGATATTGATTCGCAAACTTCGCATTGGTCTGCGATTGAAGCATTATGGCGAATAGAAGAATGATGACAATTGCAACACCAATCTTGTTTACGATCTCTTTTCGCTGGTTAAGCGTGTCTCTGAACGTCATAATATGACCTGCTATTATATTAAATATAAATAAAAGAGGTTTTTAGGGGCCTCACAGGCCCCACTTGGCTCTTAGCGCTGCCATCTCCCCGTTCGCCATCATCTCGTCGATAACCCTATCGACTAATGCCTTGAGGTCGGTGGACTTATGGTTCATAGCTACTCCATAAGGCTCGTCAGGCAGAGGTATGAGGCCCGAGTTCTTCAGCTCTCCATTGGACTTGGAGACGACATCGTTCACGGTCGGATTGTCGATGATAAAGACATCCGAATATCCGCTCTTGACGTCCTGTACGCAATCGGAGATCTTGGGCAGGCTCTTGACCTTGTCACTGGAAACCTTACCGGTGTCGACCAGATTCTCGGTGACCCATGACTCCGAGGTCGTACCCGTGTTGACCACTATCTTCTTGCCATTGGCCAATATCTCATCGATGTTGGACATGCCAGAGGCAGTAGACTGGGTCAGGAGACCATAACCTGCTTCAGCCTTATAGTAAGGTTCGCTGAAAAGGACAGATTTGTTCCTTTCATCGGTTATAGTCATTCCGGATAGGCTCATGTCTATCTGGTTGTTATTGAGAGCCGTGGGAATGTTTGCAAAAACCCGATCCTCCACCTGGAGGGTTATGGTCATGTTGAGCTCTTTTGATACGTTTTCAGCGATCTTGTTGGCCAGATCGATGTCGAATCCATAGATCGAGCTATTGGTAGGATCGAATGATTCGAAGGGCGGGAATGATGCTTCCGTCCACATAACGATCTTGCCTTGTTCCTTGATCTTTTCGAGCCCGTACTTTTCAGTGCTGCCTTTGGTCAGGCCACCGAGGACCACCGCGGCGATCATGACCACCACGACGACCACGACGATTGCGGCTATTACCCATGTTTTTTTACCCTTTTTCTTCAAGGGCGATGGGGTCGTTCCTCCCACAGAATCCGACATGATTTCTGCGAATAGCTTACCACTAAATAAACATGTATTGACATCTGGGTCTGATTTCGGACAAAACAGGCCCTGTGTGTATTTCGTACGTTTCAATTTTCTTTCGAATAATAAAATGAAGTCATACGAGCCGAATAAAAATCTGGCTTTTTTTACGAAATACGATATGATTAAACCGCAAAAATTTTTGAAATTAAAGGACGGCGGGCTCTGGACAGGGTCGATGCCATCTCATAACTTTTTTTCCCTACGGTGTTTTAAGATTCGTTTCAGATTCAGCTTGGTATTAAATCCTCGCTCCATAATGAGGGGTCGATGATGGGAGAGAGGAAGCAGCTGATCAGGAGCAAGGCGCCCTTGCGCATCAGCTTCGCTGGCGGGGGTACGGACGTGCCCCCGTACTGCGAGGAACAGGGGGGCGCGGTCCTCAACTCGACGATCGACCGGTTCGCCTACTGCACCATTTCTCCCCGTAAGGATAAGGAGATCACCATTCGTTCTCTCGACTACGGCATCGTGGAGAAGTGGAGGGCCAGCGGAGATATGTTCGTCTATGATGGCAACCTCGACCTCATCAAGGCGGTGCTCAACCATTTCGAGGTGGACCGTGGCTTCGATATGTTCCTCCATTGCGAGGCCCCGCCCGGCTCCGGCCTGGGGTCGTCGTCCACGGTCATCGTCTCGATCATCGGGGCGATGGTGGAGTGGCTCAACGAGCCGCTGTCTCAGTACGACATCGCCCACCTGGCGTATTTCCTGGAGAGGAAGGAGCTCGGCCTGGAGGGCGGCAAGCAGGACCAGTTCGCGTCGGTGTTTGGTGGCTTCAACTTCATGGAGTTCAAAGGCCACGATACCATCGTGACGCCGCTGCGGGTGAAGACCGACATCCTCAACGAGCTCCACTACCAGCTGCTGCTGGGCAATACCGGCAAAACGAGAGACTCGGCGAACATCATCCATAGCCAGACCGCCGGATACCTGAAGAAGGACGAGCAGGTCGTGGAGGCCCTGGACCGCACCAAGCAGCTGGCGCGGGAGATGAAGGATGCCCTCCTGTGCGGCGAGATCCGCAGGATCGGGGAGCTCCTCAACGAATCCTGGGAGGCGAAGAAGAAGTTTACCTCCCAGATCTCCAATGATCGCATCGACCTCATCTATGAGACGGCATTGGCCAACGGTGCCGTAGGCGGCAAGATTTCCGGCGCAGGGGGTGGGGGCTTCATGTTCTTCGTATGCGAGTACGATCGCAAGCACAAGGTGGCCAACGAGCTGACCAAGTTGGGCGTGGACATCGTCACCTATAACTTCGACAAGTATGGACTGCAGACCTGGAGGTACTCTGATGGCCCTTCTCGTTGACGAAGAGCTGAGGGAGTCGTCAGCGGTGATCGCGTCCCTCGATTGCCACCAGATAGAGGCCATCGCCGAGGCCATGATCACCTCGCTGCGCCAGGGTGGCAGAATCATCTTCTTCGGCAACGGAGGGAGCGCCGCTGATGCCATGCACCTGGCGGCCGAGCTCTCCGGCCGTTACCTCATGGAGCGCCCGGCCATGGATGGCATAGCGCTGTCGTCGCTGTCGTCGATCACCGGCATCGGTAACGATTACGGCTACGAGAGGGTGTTCGTGAGGCAGTTGGAAGCGTGCGCCCGGGCCGGGGACGTGGCCGTCGGCCTGAGCACCAGCGGGACCTCCAAGAATGTCGTCCTCGCGCTGACGAGGGCGAAGGAGCTAGGCCTCGTCACCGCGTCCTTCACGGGTTCAGGAGGCACGATCAAAGAGCTGGTGGACCACCCTCTAATCATCCCGTCGACGAGGACGCCTCGGATCCAGGAGGCGTACCTGTGCGCCGGGCACATCATCTGCGGGCTCGTGGAAAGAGGCATGTTCGGTCGTCGGGCGGTGTTCATCGACCGGGACGACACCATCGTCCAGGATGTACCTTACTGCTCCCGTCCGGAGGACCTCAGGCTGTTCCCAGGGGTCGGGGAATCGATGCGCCTGCTCAATGAGGCCGGATACCTGACCGTGCTGGTGACCAATCAATCCGGGATAGGAAGGGGGTACTTTGACGAAGAAATGCTCGAGCGCATTCATGTGAAGCTCCGGAAGGATCTGGCGGCCGATGGAGCCAGGCTGGACGCGATCTACTACTGCCCCCACCGCCCGGACGAGGGCTGCGGCTGCCGCAAGCCGGCCACCGGGATGCTGGAAAGAGCAGTCAGAGACCTGGGGATAGATCTGCGGTCATCATGTGTCATCGGGGACACCGAGAACGACGTGGCGATGGGGCAGAAGGTGGGGTGCAGGTGCATCCGGGTGTCCAAGGACATGGATTTCAACCAGGCGGTGCGCACTATCCTGGGTTCGAAGTGAGACGGCTCAGGTGGACAGGTTCTTAGTCGAATCCACCGGGCTCCAAACCATCTTATCCCCCTTGTCCAGGGCGACGTACAGTCGGGCGTAGGCTCGGCAGTACGCTTCCATGAGCATTGCTGCTCCCATCAGGAAGGGCGAGGAACGGCTGTCGCGGATGAAGTCCAGGAACGAGGAGAACAGCAACCGGGGGTCCTGGGTGGGGATATCGTAGCTGAACTTCCGCTTCATGTACCCCTCTCCTATGTTGACCCGTGTTCGCTGCTTGATGAAGTCCCTTACCGTCGCCGGACCCTTGTTGCGGACGATGGCTTCCGGGGCGTACACCGAGCGGTAACCGCGCTTCTCCACCTCCATGCGAATGATGTCCTCGTCCGACTGGAGGTCGGTAGGCAGCTGCACATGGATGTTGCGGAAGGCGATCAGCTCCCCGATCTTGGGATAATGCAGTGATACGCGGTGATGCATTCCCCACAGCATGTGAACGGCGAAGCCCGTCACTGTGTCCTTGGGGTTCACGGGTACAGGATGGCCCCCGGCGATGCCCACCTGAGGGTCATTGAACTTCACCAGGAGGTTCTGCAGCGCTCCCTCAACTAGCACGTTGTCGGCATTGACCAGCACCAGGATGTCGCCCCGAGCCCAGGACATGAAGAGGTTGACCGCGGAGTTCTTACCCTCTCTTAGGGGTTGGGGGATTAGGCGGACCAGGCGGTTGTTTGCACCGAAGGTCCTCACCGCCTCGTCCGTTCCGTCGGTGCTGCCGCTGGACACGACGATGACCTCCGCCAGCTCAAACCCCTGCAGCGCCTGTGAGGTGATGGATTCCAGTGACCGCCTGATGTTCCTCTCCTCGTTGTAGGCGCAAACCCCGACCGATACTGTCGGTTTGGTGCCTCCCTTCCCATCCCTACATTCCATCGTCGCCCTCTTTTCTGGACTTGTACCTCTTCAACACAATTAATGCTGTCGTCGCCACGAGCACTACCGCCAGGAGACCTACGATGGCCAGATATGTAGCCTTACCCTGATACTCGACCGTCACAGTAGTGTTGCCGTTCTTCAGCAGATAACCGTTGACGATGGAATTGACAGGCACATGCAAGATCGAACCTCCATCTGCCTGACCCTTCCACCATGAATTGTAGTTCTCCGATATCTGGAGCAGGAGAGAGCCGGTCCCGTTTACCTTCACCGAATACGTTTCGCTGTTCAAGCGTTCGTAGCTGACGTTCGCAGTAGAGGCGGCACTTTTCTCCCAGTCCCCTGAGAATATGGCTACGCCGTAAGTGCCGTTGGTGGAAATCCCAATGCTCTCCCCGCCGCGAAGATGGCCGAGGTCGAAGACCGAGCCGTCAAGGCCCGAGGCCAAACGGAGTGCCGAATCGCCTTGGATGGTAACCGAAGCAGGGTCGCTTGCATTCGTATCGACCACTAGGGCCCTCTCCTGACCGGCAAGAAGATTCCCAACGGTGATGTTCAGGCCCTCCCCCGAGTTCGATACTCCGACCCCATCTTCACCCCGCACCTGCACACCGTCCCCGAAATAGCTGTCGGCGGGATAGATATAGACCAGCTTGTCGAGGTGGTCAGCCAGCATGGTATTTACTCTCTCGACCTGGGCGCCCATCTCTTCGTCCGTGGCCACTACGAGCCTCTCCAAGTTGCTCAAGCCATCCCCCTGGTTGGCTATGGTGACCTTGACGGGCCCCGTTACGGCAGGCATCTGGAACTTAACCCATGCCATCTGGTGGGTCGGATAGTTGGCATCATAGGTCTGGTCTGGAATGCCGGGGATGCTTATGGTGATTGTCCCGGCATCTGGACCCCTCATAAGTTTGAGATACATGTATGACCCCGCCCCCTCCGACTCTACATCGAAGGACACATCGCACTTACCCATCGTGTAAAGGGTCGGGCTCAGCGTGAGGCCGGCCTTGAGCGGCCATTTTCCCTGGATCCAATGACTCGTCTCGTCGGTTGTTTGGGAGGTGCCAAGATCATACAGCATTACTGACTGGTCAGTGGACCATCCGGCAAGGTCCATGTAAAGCTCGGTAAGGTCTCCGTTTTCGATGTAGATATGGTCGGTGATATTGAGCAACTGTTCCGCCTCAAAGGGGGTGAGTTGATCTAGAAACACTAGGCCCTCCGAGGCCGGCTCGAAAAGGCCCATCCCCGCCAGATCAGTAAGCATGCTCCTACCCCCAGTAGCTAAGGATATGTTGCTAAACGCCGTAGCCCTTGGCGACCAATTGTCATTCTCTAGTACCATGCCTCCGCCCTCAAACTCGGCGACGACGGTCAAGTTATGCATACTGAGGAAGGCATCCCTCTCCTCCGAGGAAGTGTGAGTCTGGACTACTATGTAGCGCATACTGCTGGACGCCCCAAGAATGCTGGGGATCTCCTTGTAACCGAAGATCTTGCCATCGATGGCTTGGTCGAAGAACGCCCAGTAGTCGTAGGTCGACGATCCATAGACCGTATCCTTGCCAGTATACATTAGGCTGTAGATGCCAGGGTCGATGGTTGTTGTATTCGGGTACCCATAGCTGGACGGCCCGTTGTGGTAGTCAGCCATGTAAGGAAGGTTGAGCACTCTGAAGTCGCCTTCCTCCTTGCCCACCCAGTCAAATGGGGCCTTATACTCTGCAGACAGATCGAATGTGCCCACTGCTCCTGCGGCTATAGCCCCTGACTGTACTATCAGACACCCGCCGATGATGATCACCATCGACGCGATGACCTCTTTCTTGTGCCTTTTTATCAACAACAGTAAACGCTGCGAGGGGGAAGCCAGGTCAGCTCTGGATTCAAGGCCGGCCATGAAGTAAGCCACTAGCAAACCGTAGGCGAAGCCGGTGAAGAGGGAGAACCTAGAGAACACCCGGATCGTATCGAGGAGAGGTAGATTGACGTAGGCCCACTCGAACACACCAGATAGGGGCTCGTAAGGCCCCTTGGCCGTGAAGATGAATATCACGGCAATTATTGCTAATGGCAGAACCTCACGACGGCGGTCCTTCCAGAGCAGTGCACTGAAGGCGAGGACAGGGACCAAGTATGCCGCCATGTTCGCCACTGGGATGAGGGCTGGTGATTGGACCCAGGCACTGGTCTCGTTACCATAGAAGAATGAGTTTTCACTGGCTTTTAGGGTCAGCGCATCCGTGAGCGACGAGCTGCTCCAGTGCATTGCCTCCTGTATCGGATAGCTCGTATTGTAGGTGGGAATATTGTTAGCCAGCAGGACACTGAGGCCAAGGAAAGCCACAATCAATACAATGGAAACCGTCACCTTGGACAGACGGACCAACGGAAATGGCTCCATGAGGTACAGAATTAATGCATACAGCCCCAGGAACAGCGCGGCAATGAGGACAATATTGGGTGGGGCCAGGGTCCCGTAAGCAACTAGGATCAAAGGGATAAGAATGTCGAATTTTGTCCTCCTCTCCTTGAGTATGCCATGAACGATGATGAAGATGAATGGGAAGAGAGCATAACCAAGGACAAAATAGTAATGACCGTCTATGACCTGAGATAGTATCACCTGATTGAAACTGAAAACCAAAGCTGCGACCACCGCCGCCGGGAGGTTACCGGTCATCCGTTTTGAACAGACGAACATAGACACTCCCGTTAACCAGAACGCCGAAATCATCAGCGCCTTGGCAATGTCCAACGGCGAAAGACCTAGCGCGGTGTCCAACTGATATAGTATCTGGTAGGCTGGAAGAGGGTAATCCGGAAAGCCCAGCCCAGAGTAGGATATCCATGTGGCAAAGAAATCATGGCTCAACTCGCTGTATGTTAGGATAAATGGCAAGCCCATTGAGTCCGTGCCCAATGGATTAGCGTGCTGGAAGAAATCCCGGAAGATGAATAGGGTGACGGCCAGAAAGAGGAGAGAGAATGTCAGCTCCCACCTGAACTGAAATGCCAGGGACCTTAGTCTATGGGCAATTGGTCGACCCGACACGGCTCCTTCTCCATTCGTTGCCTTTCTTGTCAATTCTTAGATCACCATCTTGTCACTGTCCGGTCGTAACGTCCCCTGTCCTCACCTTCGCCGGAAATAGATACACTGTTCGAACCCTGCCTTCAATTCGGTTCAGCTCCGAAGGCGATCGAACAGATCCCTCATCCGTGCGATTGAGCGATGGAAAGCCCCATCCTTTCTCGTAGGTCGCATGGTGGCACGTAGATAGTCAAAGGAAAGGAGCAACACCCCCGCCCCGAGTGAGTAGAATGCCACCATCGTCATGTCATTGGCGGTCGACTCGGCGCCGAGTCCGCTGGTAATAGCTGCCAGCACCATTATGGACACGGCTAGAACGATGATGGACCTGGACGCGAATTTGAACTTGAAGCGCAAAACCAGGAATGCCGCGATGAGGATGATTGCTATGATGTCATAGTATGCTATCGTCATTGTATCAGATCTCCATCCAGAACATGCTCACGCTGCATATCCTGAGCGGGGGCAATCCCTCCCATACTAGATTTGTCTGATACACCAAACAATTTCATTTCCTCCTGATCGATTTCCACATTGAGCGGACTCCCCTCCCCACAGCCCCGGAGCCGTACCAGAGCTCGATAACGGCGACCGCCCCAATCGCCAGCAGCGCCAGCGAGGAGATCGCCAGGCCTTCATCGAGCAGAGACTGTGGCCCATAGGTTATCTCCAGCGTGATGTTGCTTCCGACCTCATCGATCCAGAAACCATTAAGGCACCCGTACAGGGCCACGGGGCTTATTGTCCGCACTGCCACCCCGTCCTTGTAAATGGTCGCCTTCCACTGGGAATCATACGACTCTGCTAGGCAATACATGAACGGACTGTCGCTGCTGATCTCGATCCGGTAGTGGGTCGGGCTGAGCTTTTTTATCGATACATCGTTGGCTCCCTGTGCGTCCAGGAACTTATCTAGGGAGCTGCCGTCAGTGATCCGATAAGTCCAGAGCGATGTGAGGATGGAGCCAGTCGTTCCATTGATGGTAAGGTTGTATGTACCTGGATCCAGGTGGACCGTGGTGGAGACGCTTGCACTTCCCCCGTCCGTGATCAACTGCAGCGGGACGCCGTCGACCGTCAGCACGAAACTACCAGATCCATAAAGGGATAGTTTGTAATCCCCTTCCGAGGCGATCGACAAGGTGGTCCACGCGCTTCCGTTCTTACCGAAGACAAGGTTATTGCCTCCAGACTCGTTGGTTATGATGGTCGCATTAGTGCCCAAGAAACTGGATGCGGAGTTACTGATGAACATGTTTTTTCCCGCTAGGGCTCCCCCAACCTTCTGGGCTGCTTCAATGTAATTGGTCTCGTTGATAAGGGATATCGTTCTAACAGAGTTCGTCCCTTCCACGCTCTTGACCAGCGCGGTGTAGGTCCCCTCGTTAAGGTACAGCGCCTGTCCAAGCCAGATCCATTTTTGCTGCGAGTACTGAGTGGCTATGGTGGAGTTGATTCCCGCTAGGTCGATACCGACCTCGCCCCCGCTTGGGGACACCAGGACCTCGTATAGCAGATAGTATCGCCCGGTCTCCGGCACATCTATCGGAATCTGCATGTACGGCGAGGTCGTATAGTTCATCATACTGTAAAGCGATAACTGGTCGAACCAGGTGATCGCGTCTCCTTCATCTGGATGGAGCGGGGAGCTGGCATATATCCGAAGCTTCACCTTCTCGATGTGCTCTGGTATCAGTACCTTGAACGAATACTCCTCCCAGTCATGAGTCCCCGACATTCCTTTGAGTGTGTAATTCAGCGCCCTCCACTCACCCAGAGCAGAATCGTAGCCCATCACCGTGATATTGGAGCCTGCGGCGTTCTGAGTTTTCATCCAATTTACACTCCATAATATGTCGTTAGATGTGACGTTGACCTCCGGGCCCTCCATATAGCTCGTACCGGTGGTATCATTGGTCATCGTCATCATCAGGCCGCTGGTGCCAGGCCTGACCGAGCTGGAGAGGACGGCGGTGGCGAGGGATCCGGGGCCTGCCGTCCATTCTTGCAGATCGGACTGCTTATCGAAGGACCAGCTTGCCGATAGGTTTCCGTCCGAGTAGGTTTTCCCACTATCTACAATCTGAGAGCTGTTGGAGTACAACGCATCCATGGTCGCGTATTTCTCCCACCCATCGGATGACAATCTACCGAGCTCATAGGGACTGATGCTCAGCTTTTCACTCATAAGATTGATAAGGTACTCCATGGTGTCCGGGCTGTCGCTCACCAGTAGATCTGAGTATTCCTTGAACATCTCGGGATCGTAGCCCCATATCCCGGTAAGAGGGACGATAGGCTTCTCTACCGAGATCGTAGACACCTCCGAGTAAGAACCAAGGAGCAGAGCGGGCAATCCGCTAACCATGTTAGAGGACGTAACCTCTGGGAGCCTGTATAGGGCCACATTATCGTCCTCGTACAACTTATCAAGGTTCTTGTCCTTGATTAGCTCATCAACGAAATTAATTGCGTCCTCAGCCGGGACCGCAGTATATGGATTTATATTGTACTCAGTCGAATAATCCTTCTGAATTAAAATGGCCCTAACATTCAGATGGTACATGAAGGAGAAAAAGGCATTCGAATCGTTATTTTTGATGACTTCATAAATATATCCTAGCGCAAATCGGTCATAGGGCGATAGAGTAAACTGGAGCACGGATGCCTGGGGTAAGAAATCATATGCTAGCGATTTCGAGTTCGGTCGATTGAGCTCACCCGATATGTTGTATGAGTATTCCCCGGAAATCGAGAACGGGAAGACAATTACTCTGCCATTTTCCCCGAGTTCGGAACCTATTGCGTCCTCCAGATTCAAGTAATTCGTTTCAGATAGGTTGACCTTATCCAGAGGGTTTATTATCTCCCCAGTAAAGAACGGATAGCCGATCGCCGAGATCAGAAGGATCATCACCAGACTGAAGACGGCAAAGCGCTTTCTATCAGGTATGTGAATGGCCAAGTTGCGAAGCGCATATAGCATAAGGAATGCGTTCAAAATTATGAAGAGACTAACGAAACGATCATAGGGGTGGCGGAAAAATGTGCTGTGTAGCTCGAAGAGTAGGTTGCCAAGGTCATTGAACGGTGCAGAGACCCCCTTCATCGCCAATGGCAGTACCAGATAGGAAGCAGCGATGGTTATCATGATCTTCTTCCGGCCCTTATCCTTTTCACTGCCGATGAACCACATCGCGAGGCCGGCTAGGATTGGGAACACGTACAATGCCGCCCTGATGATACCGTTAGCAAGGTAGGCATCCGACCAGGAGTATGGAAACGAATCGACATTGTTGTAAAGTAAATAATTACCGACCATGGTCAGGATGTTGCTTAGGGTGGTATATTGAGAGGAATAGTCGAGGTAGTCCTGATCGCTATAGAAATTTGGTGCCGATGTGTAGGTGGATGTTGATGTTAGAGAGAGGAACTGGGGAATCAGAATCCAGGCTATCAAGGCAATAAAAAGGACACCAAAAAATGCGACCTGCCTTACCTGCCGCAATCCATTGCCCTGCCCTTTAAAATACCATAGGACAAACAGCAATGCATATGCCAAGAAGAGGTTCACGAACCCCACTTGAGGGAAGCCTGCCGCCAAGGGGGTGATGAACACGACACCTGAGGCAACCACATAACGGAGTTTACTCGTCTCCAGAAATTTCAGAAAGAGGTAACAGAGTATGGGAAAAGCTGCCCAAAAGAGGGCCCAAGTCATATACCTCCAGTAAACGGTGGAGATTGTATACGGGTTAATGACATAGAAAAGGGTGACAATGAGTATAAGGACTCTGTCCCTGGCATTGATATTACTATACCCAAGAATCTGCCGACAGAACTGTTTGAAAAAACAATTTGAGAACGTGAATGCCAGGAACACGGTCAGGTAGTACATGATGGCCTGGGAGGCCACCAGAGCCTCCCATTGCCCCAGCAATGGAGATATTGCTGTAACCAGAGCGGTCTGAAGAAGATAAAATGGGATGAGATTGAATTCCGCCATCGATATTCCGAGCGACTCTCCGGCCTTCCAGAAGTATAGAACATCCTCCAGCCGCCTCTCCGGGTTAAGGTAGAAGAGGGAATCGATCTGATGGATGAAGGACCAACCACCGAACCACAACAATACTACAAGGGATAAAGCTGCGAAAAGGATTAGTTCGATGTGCCGTTTCATGAACTGGAGCACTTCAGCCATTCTTCATCCCTTCGCACAGTTCGATATCTCTAATCAGACTGGCAGTCACTGACTCCCAGCGATAGTCGATTGCCTTGCTCTTATTTTCCACTTCCATCTTCGATCGATCCTTTGGTGAGAGGGTCATGGCCTTGGCGATAGCTGAGGAGATGGACGTGACATTTTCCTGATCAGCTAGGAAGCCGTTCATTCCGTCTAAAACAATGGATGGAAGGGGGCCTATATTCGAGGTGATGATCGGTATCCCACGAGCTAGAGATTCCTTAACCGTAATGGGGTCACATTCATAGAGGGATATAAGTGCGAGGGCGAGAGCGCCATCTATGAGCGCATACTTCTTTCCCTCGCTTACGTAGCCAACGAAATGGACCCTATCGGCCATGCCAGTTCGAGATGTAAGAGCATTAAGCTCATCATAATAAGACTGGTCCTGTATGGACCCACCGATGATCAGATGAACGTCCTGTTGATTTGAGATTGCCTCTATCATCCGGTCGATATTCTTCTCTCTTGATACCCGACATAGCATCAGGATATACTTCCTGCCTGATAACCAGGCTAGGCCATTATCCTCTAGCCGTTGTGGGGGTAAGTCAAAGGCGATGTCTTCCACTCCATTCGTCTTTATGGTTATGAGTTTCTCATCCACTCCTGCCTTAATCAGCTGGTCCTTCTCCCACACATTAAGTGCAGAAACACCACAGGTCAAGTTATTGATGAAGTACCTTCCAAGAGTAAGATGGTATATTCCCTTGACCGAACGCCGTGGTAGGGAGAACATACCCCAGTATGGCGTGAAACCGCCATGGGGTACAAGCCAAATCTTGGGTCTTTTTCCATGGAACCATGAGAGTAAAGCTCTGGTGTATAGTGAGAACGTGAGGGACATATCGAAGTTGTTCAGGTATATTGGCTCGTTAAAATCCAGGAGCTTGGTAAGAGCGCGATTGGAGGAGGAGCGGTGCACCTTGAATCCGTCTATAATTTCTTCGGGCGGTAGGCGATCTCCTTTATTAAAGCCGTCATCCCTAGTGAGGACCGTGGCTTCATGACCCATTTTACCTACCCTTTTAGCCACCTCATAACAATGGGTCTCCACACCGGCCTTAATAGGGAGGAAAAACCTCGTCACTATCTGAAGATGCATTCACCTCACCGCCGCTCATCCCGGTTCGATGCATCAATCGTCACTCCTGGCTGTTGCGCCTCCGTTTTATTGGATTGGTTGGATAGCTCGATAGAAGCGGATGTCGTTACAAACCTCATGCCATCGATTATGCCGCTCATGTAGCTCCTGGCGAGCTGTACCCTCTCCCTGCGATTCTTCGTCCTGGCCGTGAGCATTATCCTAAAATAGTAGCAGGTCAGCGGCCAGTTAAAAAGAGAGATGAAGAGAAGATATCTGACGGGGCTCGCGTACTTCTTCAAGAACAGAACCCGGTTCCTGCCAGAGTAATAGGCCCGGATATCGTTCTGGAGGTGATGTGTCCGGGTCTTATCGTCCCCCTTTTTCGGGACGGGGATGTCGTGCCATGTCTTTGCCCGAGGATTGCACATGACTCTGAAGCCCTTCCGCCTTGCCCGCTCACCGAGATCGGCTTCCTCATAATGGATGGGGAACAGAACCTCATCGAACACACCGACCTTCTCGATGACTTCCCGAGAGATCATGAAGGAGTTGGGGAAGTCCTCACTTTCCATCAGATCATGATACTGGCCCTCATTAATCTCCCCCCTTCCAATAAACCTTGTTAGACTAGTGACCATATTGCGTCGGACGCCCGCACACCAGATAAGCTCGGGCTTTTCGAGGTAACACATAATCGGACCGACCACACCAATGGACCCCGTGGGATCGCCTACGAAAGTGCCCACCAACTCACTTATGCAGTTGCGGTCGACCACGTTATCGTCGTCGACCAGGAACACATACTGCCCGGTGGACGTATGGATACCTATATTCCTGGACTTGGAAATGAAGCCCTCTTCGCTGTTGGTAATTAGCATGATGTTGGGGAAGGCGTCCCGGACGGCCTCGGCGGTCCCATCAGAGGAGCGGTCGTTCACGACGATTATGCTTGACTCATTCACCGGGAATGTGCTTTCGAGGAGGGATCTGATGAGACGCAGCAGCTTCTCCTTCCGGTTATGGGTCGGTATTACTATGGAAATGCTTATCTCACCGGGGCCTTCCATCCTTCGCTCACCCTTACCAAGCCGTATTAATGAACCCGCATGCGGTTCATCCATAAATTAACGCTTACTGCCGATTAAGTGCTCCACGAGTCCAGTCCTCGACCCATTGGCGAGGGTGGTGAGCCTCTAGATAAGACGATGGTGGACCAAAGCAAAGGATCGTTCTGAGGAAAAATGATATATTCTGCCAGTCATCTGGACTAGGGTGGCAAATTAAAAATCCTATTATTTAACTGGCGTGATATCAAGAACCCCCAGGCCGGAGGCGCGGAAGTCTACACTCACCAGATCATGAAACGTCTGGTCGAGAGGGGTCACGAGGTCACCATTTTCTCGAGCATGTTCGAAGGTGGCCTCAAGGAAGAGCGTATAGATGGCATAACCGTGGTTCGTTCCGGGAGTCGGTATTCGGTTTACCGCAGAGCAGGTCAGTTTTATAATTCATCAAAGGTCCGCTATGATGTGGTCATCGACGAGATCAACACCGTTCCGTTCATGACCCCACGATTCGTCACCAGGGGGGAGCGCATAGTCGCTCTGATCCACCAGCTTGCAAGGGAGTTCTGGTACTATGAAATGCCTTATCCCGTCGCGTGGATGGGTTACAATTATTTTGAACGGAAATGGCTAAGCAGGTATAGGGACATTCAGACCGTGACCGTTTCTGATTCGACTCGTAATGAGCTATTGGAGATGGGCTTCAAGAATGTAATTATAGTGCCCAACGGTCTTAACGTGACGAAGCTGGACAAGGTGCCGCCCAAGACGTCGCACCCCTCAATGATTTTTGTTGGCAGGATGAAAAAAGCAAAATGCCCTCACCATGTCGTCGAAGCCTACCGCATCCTAAAGCAACGATTTCCCGATCTTACGTTAGTGGCCGCTGGTGACGGATATCTTAGGTCCGAGCTACAGAAGGCTAATCCCGACATTGAGTTCCTCGGTTATGTTGACCGCGAGACCAGGGACAGTCGTGTCAGGGAATCGTGGGTTATAGCTGTACCAGGGGTCAGGGAGGGCTGGGGCCAGGTCGTTACCGATGCTAATGCTCTTGGAACCCCGGCGGTGGGCTACAATATACCGGGCCTGAGAGATTCCATCAAAGATGGATACAACGGGTTGCTTACCCCACCAACGCCTGTTGACCTGTCCAACGGGATCGCGCGCCTGCTGGGCGATGAGAGGCTGCGGATGGAGATGGGCAATAATGGGCTGGAGTGGGCAGGTAGATTCAGCTGGGATGTCAGCGCTGATGCGTTCGAGAAGTTGCTAAAAAGCTAGTGGTCGTAAGAAGGCACCGATAACGGCCAATGTTGCTGCATTCCTGGCCCGTCTTGAGGGGAAATACCGCTTCAATTACGCGGGGGGAGGCATCCGAAATATGCTGGCCAACCCTCGCTTTGTGAGTCGAGAGGCCAACTGGTAAGAATCGTCATTATCAGAATTAACACAAATTACTATCGTGAGGGATAAGCTTTAAATGTTTAGCTCCATCAAGGTGCTATTAAGTGCCTCAAGGGGAAAGATAGGTAAATATATACAAGGGCAGTAAGAAAAGGGGAAGGGAATGGCTATATCTTCGGAAGGAACGGCGATTCAATACGAAAATGACCTTCCAGGTCCTTTGTCGGATACGGACGCTTTGTTGATCGAGCGGCGCAGGATCGCCGAAAGCAATTCCGACTTTATCTCTTTTGTAATTCCAGCTTATAATGAGGGGGGGAAGATCTATAAAAACCTCCTTGAATGCCTTCGTGTTGTACGTCGCTACGGTGTGCCCTTTGAGCTTGTTGTAGTCAATGACGGTAGCTCGGATAACACAATCCATGAGATTATCAGAGCGGCCGCTCACAGCCCTGAAATCGTTCCTGTAAGCTATTCCAAGAACGTCGGCAAGGGGAACGCCTTGAAGGTCGGCGCTCGGCGGGCATCGGGCAACCTAGTGGTGTTCATGGACGCTGACCTGGAGATACACCCCAAGCACGCCATGAAGTTCATGTACATGCTGAAAGCCACCGAGGCGGACGTGGTGATTGGTTCTAAGCGCCATCCCGATTCCAAGGTCGACTACCCCACCAAGCGCAAGTTCCTGAGCTGGGGCTACCACCTGCTTATCAAGGCCATGTTCAACCTTGATGTCACAGACACCCAGCCGGGGTTCAAGCTGTTCCGCAAGGACGTTCTTGACAAAGAGATTAACAAGGTGGAGGCCCAGCGCTATGCTTTCGACCTTGACCTGCTGGTGAACGTCCAGGCCGATGGATATAAAATCGTTGAGGCGCCCATCGAACTCAACTTCAGCCGCAGTTGCGGCGGAAGAATCGGATTCAAGACAGTAAAGAGCATTTTCAAGGAGACCATGGGGGTCTTCTATCGTGCCAGGATGGCTAAATCCACCGATAACACGAACGTGGCCGCGACCAGCGGGCCCCAGGATTGAAAGCTTATTCTTTTAACGTCTGCGCGTAAACCGATGCTGTCGCTTCTGTCATCCGGTCCACCGAGAACGTCGCGGCATGGGCCAACCCGGCGGCGATGACCTTTCCGCGCGCTTCGCGGTCGTTCTGCAGCCGGTCCATCCACATGGCCATATCCTCGAGGCCCTTGCATTTCACCGTCGCCCTGATCACTTCCTCGGGGATCATTGCGCCCTCCACCGTAAGCACTGGGACCCCGCAGGCTTGGGCTTCGATTATGGGGAGGCCGAAACCTTCCTGATAACTGGTCATCGCCAGCATGGAAAACGAGTTATAGGTCTCCACGAGCTTGTCCTCGGGCACTGGCCCCCGCAGCTCGACCCGACCCGCCAACCCCAGCTCCCCGACCAGCGCTTCCAGTCGGTCCCTGTCAGTACCATCCCCGCATAGCACCAGCTCCAGTTCAGACTGGGGGCAGCTACGAACGTGCAGATCGAACGCCCGGACGAGATGCTCCAGATTCTTCCTCCGCTTGAATGCGCCGATGTAACCGATGGCGTTCTTCTTCCTCACCTCAGGTAGGGGGCGGAACTTATCGGCAATAGCGTGAGGGACGACGACTAGGCGCGAGGCGGGGACTCCGTAGCGCTCCATGACCTCCTTCTTGGTCTGCGAGGAAACGCAGATTATCGTATCGGCTTGGCGGAGCCCGATTCTGGTGCCGATGCCGAAGAAGGTCCGAAAGATAGTCTCGGGGATAGAATCGGGAGCGGTCTTATCCACGTGGTGCATGGTCAGGACCTTTTTTCCTCGGAGCCAGGGGAAGATTATAGCCTGAGCGTCTGTCACCGCATGGAACACATCAGCCTTCATCCGTCCGCGCAAAATCTCCCATATCGGATGGGCGATATCATAGAACAGCGGGCTGATGAACGAGCCGGAGGGCGGTATATTGCCCGGAGCATCCTGGTTCGGTAGCACGACCTCCACCCGGCCCCTGAGGCCGGTCACGAGGTCGTTGGAGTACCGCTCAAAACCATCAGTAGGCCGCCCGTTAAGCTTCCTGCATAACACCACGACCCTCATGCATAACACCTGATTGGCCACAAAAGGATGGGAGATACATAATCCTTCCCTGGGTGCCGCATCTGATTCCAATATAACCTCAAATGATTATCGTTCGAGATAGTATTATGTTCTCCAGGCGACAATGCAGCAAAATGAATCTGCCGATCTGAGAGATCAAACCATAGTAGGCACCCAGAAATTATGCAAAAGGATATATAACGACAATCAGTAAAGGTCTGGAAGGTGGTCCTGTTGGTAGTACGACCAGCCAAAAACTCCCTTTTCTCAATAATTATCCCTACCTATGACGAGGTTCGTAATATCGACAGGATGATTATCCGCCTTCTAGAGCTTTATCCAGGAGTAAAAGTCCTCGTGCTGGACGATAACTCCAAGGATGGGACCATAGAAGCAGTAACGGCCCTTGAGGCTAGCAAAAAAGATGTGTCGCTAGTGATCCGAGACCCTGGTGATCGCGGACTCACCGCAGCGGTAATGGATGGCATCGCAAGAACGACAACGCCATACTACATCGTCATGGATGCCGATTTTCAGCACCCTCCCGAAACCTTGGCAGAGATAATGGCCGCGCTGGAGGGCGGCGCGGACATGGTCATTGGCAAGAGAGAACACAAGGAAGCTTTGAACTGGAAACGAAGGACCTCTTCGGACGCGGCACAGTTCTTGGCTCATACATATCTAAGGATGCACCGTCAGCCTCATCCAGATGATATCATGAGCGGCCTGTTCGGGGCGCGTACCGATATGTCTCAGAAAATCGTAACCGAGAATGGCATTCTTTTCGAAAAGAAGGGTTTCAAGGTCCTATTCGACCTATTAAAGTTTGTACCCAGGGACATTACCGTGGCGGAGGTTCATTACCAGTTTGGGGACCGCGCGGACGGGGAGTCCAAGCTCTCCTCGACAATCATCACCTCGATCTTGCGGCAATGTGGTTTGCCGGGGAAGTGCGTGGCATACGTCGCGGACCGTGTGTTCCTGAAACGGTCTGGCCAAGTTGTGCTTCTGACCCTTGTGGCGCTCATGGGCGTCATCATGATCATCCTCTCGTGACCGTTGCCAGGGACCGTTTCATATATTTATCCACCGAACGCTTGGGGTGGTAAGGACGGTCTTAACGCTGTCGGACTCGAAGTTGGGCTATCGGTTTGCAGGGGTCGGAAAAGCACTGTTCCCCGACCGTCGCCTTCTGTGGGTTGTCCTCATCGGTTTCGGGGTCCGCCTGGCAGTGGCCCCATGGACCAGCTGGACGTATGACACCTATCCGTTCTACCAGGGCATAGTAGATACTCTGGCGGGCATCGGACCGTACGGCCACATGGCGTATTCCTACCCCCCCGGTTTCGCCTTTGTGACCGTACCCTTCGCTTGGGTATTGTCACTGTTCCTAGACCCATCACAGTGGGTGAGCTTCCAGCCCTCCCTGGTGGAGATTGGCCAGATCACCGGGATGGTCAACCCGATGGTGACCCATCCGGCGTTTAACTTGATGTTCAAGCTCCCCCTAATAATCGCCGACTACCTTACCGCCGTCCTTCTCTATCATTTCGTCAACTTGATCAAGGACCGGGAGGCCGCCCGTAGTGCGTTCATATTGTGGTTCCTCAACCCGCTGGTCATATTCATATCCAGCATCTACGGCAACTTCGATATCCTGGCGGTGTTCTTCTCTGTCCTGTCATTGTACCTGATGTATCGTATGATGTATCTCAGCGCTGGTCTGGCCATCGGCCTGGCCGTCGCGATCAAGCTGTTCCCCATATACCTTGCCCTGTTCTTCTTCGCATACCTCCTAGGGCTGGCCATCGCGGAGTGGCGTAACTCTACTGTGATTGTACCTAATCTCAGGAATCTAGGGAGCTACATCGTAGGGGGAATCCTAGGAGTATCTAGCATCCTGATTATGATCTTCACTGACCCGTCCATCATGGTCTTTCTGACCGGCAGGATGGGTACCAACGACATGGGCGGCATCAATGTATGGGGGCTAATGCGCAACATCAATGCGTTGATCAGCGGGGGAGGACTCCCCGGCTCCACCGTCTCTGCCGTGACCCACATATCCAATTACCTGCTGATCGCCATCCTGTTCATCATCCTGATCTATGTCTTCGCCATGCTCAAGGGGGCCAAGGAATCCAACGAGAAGCAGCTGCTGTTCGGCTCCATGACCGTGTTCATCATCCTCTTGCTCTTCCAGTCCGTCACCCACGCCCACTACCTGCTCTGGGCCCTGCCCTTCGTCCTCCTGTGCTCGGTGTATCAGGATCGTTTCGAGATGAAGCTCATGCTGATGTCTATCGCCGGAGTGGTGTTCTGGCTCAGCCTTCAGTCCTACCTCGCTTTCCTATACCCTCTTGCTACCTACACTGGCATCATCCCGGTTGGCACCGTCAACCAGACCGTTGTCGATTACTACCTCAGTGTCCACGGAGTAAGCTCGGAGGGATCGAGGATAATCCCGACGGCTATCGGAGTCATCGCCATGGCCACCGCTCTTCTTCCAGAACAGATAGACCCCCTGTACCGACTACAGCTAAGGTTCCGGAGGTGGTACAACGAGGCATAAGATGATCATCCTCCTGTCCCTGGTAGTGGTCTTCCTGGCGGCATCCAGCGTGGTTTTCGTCCCCCGCGCTAGCGGCAGCGACATGAGCATGATGGCAACAGTGAACGGCAACACACTGACCATGAACTACAGCGTCTCCGGAGGGCTGTACGACAGGAACGTAACGGCCGTCGCCCTGGAGGTGAGCCGAGTCCACCAGGGCCACATCTACGTGCTCATAAACGAGGGGTTGGAATTCAAGGTCAAGGTCAGCTTGCAACGTTTGGCCGATCACTTCAACAACGAATTCTCTCTCCTGGGGAGCGACCTTACCGCAACGGTCATCGGTACCGATGATCTGCCCACCGTCTTCTCTGACCGACAAGCCACCCTCATCGTCGGTCCGGGAGCCGACCTGCCCGATTATTACAGCTATCCAGCAAAGCGCTGGGTGGAGAAGGGCGGACTGTGGGTGGGCATCGGCGGGGACTCCGCACCGTTCATGTACTCCCTGAACAACACCGATTCCCCCAACGCCACCCTCCGTATCGATTTCGTGGGCATGGGGTATGAGGATGGTGAAGGAGCCCTCGCTACTCCAATGGCCAAAGCTCTGGATATGAGGTACGTGGCACCGGAGACCGCATTCCTGCTCAGCGATCTGAAGGCAGCGGGAGGGGCATCGGTGGGCTATGAGTATAAGCGGGGAGATAACGTACTGGCAACGGCGGGCATCGTGCCGATCGGAGACGGGGCGCTATTGATAATGGCGGGCGACATGAACCCTCCTCCGCTGGCTACGGGCGAAGAGGTCCTGGCCTGGGACCTCATGAAGATAGTCCTGCTGGACGTGCCGTGGTGGTCGGGCAACATGCAATACCAGACCACTCTGTTCCGGAGCGGGCTGGAGGGCACTCTTACCATGCCCCTATCGGGAAGCGATTACGTTTGTTGCGCCCTGCTCTCCAACAGCGATACTTTCAGCGGGTTCCTGGTCCAGAGGATCTCCGTTCGCGGTACCTAGCGCCTGCGGTCTCGGTCGACGAAGTTCGTATGTTATCGCTAGAAAGCTTAGCCGTCCGTGCTAGGCCATGACATAGTTTATTAGAGCGCGCCGATGATTAATGCGGTGATGACGCAAGAATTCGAGGTCTATGTCCAGAACAAGCCTGGAGATATCGCGTGGATCGCCGAGGTCTTTTCCCGGAACTCGGTCAACATCCGCGGAATATCGACCGACCTTGGATCGTCCAGGCCGATGGTCCGGGTGGTCACCGACGACGAAGCCAGCGCTCGAAGCGCCCTCAAGGCGGCGAAACTGGAATTCTCCGAGCGGGAGATCGAGGTCGTATCCTTGTCCGACCGGCCAGGAGAGCTGGCCAAGGTGACTAAGCATCTGTCCAAGGCGGGCATAAACATCGAATCGCTGTATATCCTGGGAAACCGTGGATCGAGCATTGAGGAGATCGCCCTGACCGTCAACGAACCCCAGCGGGCCAAGGAGGTCCTGGATAGGTTCAAGCCTTAGGCGTGGCCTTGTGGCTGTTGCCGCTCTTCCCGTTGGCGAAGGAGATCACAAGAATCGACATCAGGATGAGAGCTCCGCCCATAGCGGTCACCGTCGTGGGCATCTCTCCCAGTAATAATATGGCGAATACCATGCCTGATACGACCTCGATCAGAAGGATTACCGAGGATACGCTGGCTTTGACCCCCTTGAGCCCGGCGTTATACAGTAGGTTGGCGGCGAAGGTACATACCAGGCCGATGTACACTACCGCGATCCAACCAGTACCTGGGATGGAGTAACTGGTGGTGAATAGTAGGGTCAGGGGAATAAGGAACAGCATGGTGTCACCCATGATGGCAGCAGTCACCATCAGCACATCCGCCTTGGGGTCGAGGATCTTCTTCTGGAGCACGATGTAGAAGGCCCATACCCACCCTGCGGCCAGCACCAGAAGGTTGCCCCAGAAGGTGCCGCTGTAGATAGCCGAGAGGTCGCCCCCGGTGGAAATGAAAAGCACGCCGAGCATCCCGAGGAATATCCCGACAATGATTCGCGGAGTGATCGCCTCAGCCAGGAAGATCGCCGCCAGAATGGCCACCACGCCCACGTTGGTGTTGACCAGAAGAACGGAATTGGTGGCCGATGTAGATACCATCCCGGCGTTCTGCAGCGCGAAGCTCAGAGCGTTGAGAAAGGAATTGACGAGGATCGGCAGGGAGATAAACATCTTGAGGTCCAACCGCTTCATCCAGTACACCGCCGGTACGATGGCCGCGGTGCCCACCACGAACCTCAGGAGAGCGAGCAGGACCGGGTCCATGTCGCCGTTGAGAGCGATCTTGACGGTGGAGAACGAAGTCCCCCACAGCACCCCGGATGAGACGAGCAACAGTTCGTACTTGCCCAGGGGTGCCTTCATGGGCCGCAATCCGGCTCAATATATTTCAATTTGGCCGCGTCATTCCAGGGTCCGCCCCTCCACCGTGATCGGCCCGTCCAGTACGATGCCGTCACCCAGCACGGAGTTGATGATGGAGACCCCCTGCCCGATGCGGCACCCTTGGCCCATCAGACTTCCCTGGACAGTGCAATCCGGCCCCAGGGTGCAGCCGCCCATGAGGAAGGAGTCAGAGATCGCTGTGCCCTCGCCCACCGCCGCCTGGCCCCCCACCGCGCACCTGGTCAGCGAGGCCCGAGGTCCGATGACCGTCCCCTCACCGATGTATGCTGGGCCGTTGATCTCGCAGCCCTGGGCTTCGAAGCGGGTGGCCACGATCCTGCCGCTGCAGGATGCCCCGGGCACCTGGATGGTGGTTCCCTTCCGCTCGGCCATCCGTATGTTGGCGTCCAGTAGGTCGTGTGGCCTTCCGATGTCCTTCCACAGGCCGGAGATGGGCATGCCGTACAGCGGCTCCGAACGCTCCAGGAGCTTGGGGAACAGCTGTTTGGAGAAATCGAACTTCTCCCCCTCGGGGATGTCCTGCAGGGCCCGCTCCTCCAATACATAGATGCCGGCGTTGATGAGGTTGGAGAACACCTCCTCGGTACGAGGCTTCTCCTTGAACCTGACGATGCGGCCGTCGTCGTCCAGGCCGACGATACCGAACTCCTCTGGGCGGTCCACGGTGGTCAAGGCCATGGTGGCCAGGGCGCCTGTCCTCCGGTGCATCGCCACCAGAGAGCGGATGTCCACGTCCGCCAGCACGTCCCCGCTGACCACGACGATAGTTCCCTTGAGCTCCTTCTCCAGAAGCTTGACCGCGCCCGCCGTGCCCGCGGGATGGTCCTCGAACGCGAAGCGCATCTCCAGGCCGAACTGTCGACCGTTGCCCAGCTGGTCGACCATGTCCTGGGAGCGGTATCCGCAGGTCAGGAAGGCCCGGCCGACCTCGGCGTCTACCAGAGAACGGATGACGTATTCCACGCATGGCCTACCTAGGATGGGGAGCAGGGGCTTGGGGCGGGTGCTGGTCAGAGGGCGTAGCCTCGTCCCCTCCCCGCCGGCGAGGATGACTGCAGTGATGTCTTCGCTCACATTCTCACCGCCGATCGAACGATGGGTGCTATCCTCATGCTGCTGCTCTCACTCGCCACCGGCGCAATCATACTGGTGTCACATGAGGGGGTCCTAATAAAAAGTGTCGTCCCACCTCTCAGGGGCGAATAGTGAGTTCTACCCTCGCTTGAGCGCCTGCCCCTCGTACAGGCGCACAACGTTATCCCCCTCTTTGGCCCCCACCGCATCGGCGACCGGCTTGCACTTGGCCTTCATCAGGAAGGCGATCGGCCGGTAGGGTGCGTCGGAGAGCGATTCGAAGTTGGCCATGCCCTTACAGATTATGAGATCGGCCGCCTCCATCTCCCGCCGAAGACGGTCGCCCAAGCGGTGGACGTCCACTCCCACAGCGAACATACCAGTGGTCATGATGTCGTCGAACTCGTCGATGATGCCCGATCTCCGTCCGTCCTCTAGGGTGACGTCGGTCAGGATGGCCTTGCCCTTCAACACCCCGGTCACCTGGGGGCCGAGAGCTCTTATCTCCCGCACCAACAGAGTATCCAGTACGTCCTCGCCGCAGTTGTCCAGGAAGTACATCACCCTGCGGGAGGAGGCGATGATCTCCCGGACCCGCTCCAGGTCGTCCACGTCGAGGCCCTGGCGCACGATGGCATCGAACTGCCGGGGGAGCTCGTTAGGATCGGTGAGGCCGGCGATCCCGAAGTCCATGACGTTACCGGCAATGGCTGCCAGGGCCGCCGCCTTAAGACGGTCAGGGGAGGATTCGATGAGGCATTGGGCCCTCGGAAGCAGGTCGACGGCAACCTCCTGGCTCCTCTTCTTGAGGTCGAGGTAGGGGTCCTCGCATCCCAGGACGCTGTAGGCACGCTCGTGGACCCTGGTGGCGACCTCGGCAGAGTTTGCTCCCGCTACAAAGCCTTCCTTGAGTATCTTCAGTGAATCTCGCATGGCGGGGGCGCTTTTACTCGGATCGCACAGTTCCACCTCGAACAGGACGCGCCCCAGTAGGCAGGGGACACATCGCGGGGCCATATCCATGAACGACCAAAAGAGCGGAAGATAGCAAATGCCTTTCGATGCTTCCTTCAGTGAATCAGGTAGTAGTCTTCTTATTGCCCTTACGCGTTGGCCGCGAGGGGTAGCATGGCGGATTCCGTGATCCTCAAGGTCGAGAGCGCTCAGCATCAGTCCGAGGTCGGCCTCGGCAGAGCGAGGATCGACACCCAGACCAGGAAGGACCTGAACGTCGATATGGGGGACTTCATCGAGATCGTAGGCAAGAGAAAGACCGCGGCCAAGGTGTTCCGGGCATCCAACGAGGACGAGGGCCGGGGGATCATCTCCATCGACGGGATGATCCGCTCCAACGCGGGGGTCAGCATTGGGGAGAAGGTCACGGTGGTCCGGGCCGATACTCAGCCCGCGGCCAAGGTGGTCGTGGCGCCCAAGATCCCGCCGGGCAAGAGGGTGCGCTTCGGCCCGGGGGTGGAGGAGCTGTTCAAAAAGGGGCTAACCAACCGCCCGCTGGTCAAGGGGGACGCCATGATCATTCCCAACATCGCCCTCATGGGCGGATTCCTGCCGTTCATGGTCATAAGTACCCAGCCGGGAGGAGTGGTCGTTGTCGGCGGCCACACCGAGCTGGTAGTGAAGACCGAGCCCATGGAGGCCACGGAGGCGACCACCACCGCTGTGACCTATGATGACGTCGGGGGGCTGGAGGACGAGCTAAAGCGGGTCCGGGAGATCATCGAGCTTCCCCTCAAGCATCCCGAACTCTTCGACCGGCTGGGCATCGACGCTCCCAAGGGAGTGCTGCTCTACGGACCGCCGGGCACCGGCAAGACGCTGATCGCCAAAGCGGTGGCCAGTGAGTCGGGGGCTAACTTCTACAGCATACAAGGCCCGGAGATCATGTCCAAGTACTACGGGCAGAGCGAAGAGAAGCTGCGCGAGAAGTTCGAGGAGGCGGAGAAGACCGCGCCGTCCATCGTGTTCATCGACGAGATCGACTCCATCGCCCCCAAGCGGGAGGAGGTCAGCGGGGAGACCGAACGGAGGGTCGTGGCCCAGATGCTGACCCTCATGGACGGGCTGGGCGGGCGGGGACAGGTCATCGTCATCGGTGCCACCAACCGCGAGGATGCCATCGACCCGGCGCTCCGCCGTCCCGGGCGATTCGACCGGGAGATTGAGATCGGGGTCCCCACCCTGAGCGGACGCAAGGAGATCATGCAGATCCACACTCGGGGCATGCCCCTGGCCGAGGATGTCGACCTGGACATGCTGGCCAACGTGACCCACGGTTACGTCGGCGCGGACCTGGCCTCTTTGGCCAGGGAAGCGGCGATGAAGTGCCTTCGCCGCTATGTCCCGGACTTCGACCTGGACAAGCCGGTGCCCCCCGGGGTGCTGGAGAGGATGAGGGTGACCCAGGAAGACTTCAAGGACGCCCTCAGAGAGGTGGAGCCATCGGCCATGCGAGAGGTGGCCATCGAAATACCCAACGTGGCGTGGGGCGATGTCGGTGGCCTGGAAGATATCAAGCGGCTGCTTAAGGAGATGATTGAGCTTCCCCTGCAAGATCCTTCCAGCTTCACCCGCCTGGGCATCAGGCCGGGGCGGGGCGTGCTGCTCTATGGACCGCCGGGCACCGGCAAGACGCTGCTGGCCCGGGCAGTGGCCAACGAATGCCACGTCAACTTCATCAACATCAAGGGCCCCGAGGTCATGTCCAAGTGGGTTGGCGAGTCGGAGAAGGCCATTCGTCAGATCTTCAAGAAGGCCAAGCAGGTGGCCCCGGCCATCGTGTTCCTGGACGAGATCGACGCCATCGCCCCCCGCCGGGGGATGGGCAACGACTCTAACGTCACCGAGAGGGTGGTCAACCAGCTGCTCACTTCGATGGACGGCTTTGAGTCCCTGGGCAACGTGACGGTCATGGCCGCCACCAACCGCCCGGACATCGTGGACCCCGCCCTGCTGAGGCCGGGACGCTTCGACCGCATGGCCCTCGTGCCGGCACCCGACCCGGCAGCCAGAAGGAGCATCATCGCCATCAACACCAAGAGCATGCCCCTGGAGGGAGTGGACGTTGAGGCCATCGTCTCCCGGACCGAGGGTTTCGTAGGCGCCGACCTGGAGGCCCTGTGCCGGGAGGCGGGCATGATGGCCATGCGCGAGTCTAGGAGCGCAGATAAGGTACACATGCGACACTTCGAGGCTGCCCTCAAGGTCATCAAGCCATCCTGCGGCAAGGACGTGATGAAGTGGTACGAGGAGTTCTCCCGCTCCCGGGACCACATCGCCCCCCGGTGGCAGGACCCCGGCGTGTACCGGTAGGGTCACCACCATCCGGTCCCCGACCACATCCTCCCGCCCTCGCGGTACATGGGGCCTTCCGGTCCCTCCTTGCCCAGCAAGCCTCCCAGGGACCCCGCCGGGGCCCCCCAGGCACCCTGGTATCGAAGCCAGGACGGTTCGTTCTCTCCCGTCCCGAGGCCGATGGGCATCAGTGAATAGTTGTCCGGAGACCACTCTTCGCCCCCTTCGTCGGCATGGTCGCCGAGATCGAGCCTGTCCTCTCCCGGCACATAATTGGCATGACTGCCCAGGGAGATCATGATGACTGGATGGGTCTCGTCCCGCACGGCGGTCAGCTCGTCCCATCGAATAAAGTCGCCGGAATGATGTTGGCTGAGAGCTATGCTCTCCGCCCTGGCTCCGTCCGGTGACAGCGTTACCTGGATCATTTCCCAGTCCCCTTCATGCACATTGAGCCTCCCCTCATTGAAGACGTAGAAGAGCCAGTATTGCAGGACAATATGGTCGTTGACCTCCATCACGCGCCCGTACACGGTATTCGCGATGCCCGGCCGGTCGCGCTCGTAGGTGTCGATGACATCGGCGGGGCCGAAGTCGAGGTACAGGCCAGACCCCGTCTCCTCCAATCCTTCCGGCCGCTCCGCCACGATCGCGCCGGCCAGGTCCACCAAGGAGGCCCGTTCCAGGAAGTACCCGACCGGGGCAGGGAAGGTCCTCTCCCCGCTGGAGAAGCTCAGCACCGGAGCGTAGGTCTCCACCATTTCCCAGGTGCCGGGGACCGCGGTCACGACTTCACTCCTCTGGGCCGGTTGCCATGGCAACAGGACGAATGCCACCGCTACGGCTGCGATGATGGCGAACGCCAACGGTCGGCGCCGGAGGGCCGGCCGGGATGGGGGATCGGACCGGACGGTCGGCATGGGACGACGTACCGTATTACGTCCCGGGAAGAATATCCCATCGCCCGCTCCCGGTGGCCGACGCTCTCCTACGCCTCGCCGGCCAGGTATCTGACGATGCGGTCGTAGATTTCGGGACTCTGGGCGTCCTCACCGCCGGCATCGATGTTGGGGTTGTCGTTCACCTCGATGACCACGTACTCGCCGTCGATCTCTTTGATGTCAACACCGTAGAGGCCCTTGCCGATGGCGTTGGCTGCCCTCAAACCGATCTCCAGCAGACGGGGATCCACGGTGGCGGGGTCCACCGCCTCGATCTTCGCCCAGATTATATGCCCGTTATCGTTGCGCTGGATCTTCCAGGAGTTACCGGGCATGACATATCTGCACACGAAGAGGATCTCACCGTTGAGCGTCGTCACCCGCCAATCGAACCGGGAGGGTACGAACCGTTGCACTACGATCTCATCCGCCCGGCGGAAGTACTTCCTGGCCACCTCCTCGAAGGCGGGTACCGAGTCCACCTTGTCGACATGCATGGAGAACGAGGTGTGAGGCGCCTTGAGCACCAGGGGAGCGCCGAGATCCTCGAACAGCTGAGCCATGGTGACCTTATCCAGCTCGCTCTTCCCGATGAACCTGGTGTCAGGAATAGGGACCCTGGCACGCATCAGGTGCATGTACATGTTGATCTTGTCACAGCAGATGATAATGGAGTCGGGGTCGTCGATGACCTTCATACCGTGCAGTTCCGCCGTCCGGGCGGCGACGTACGCGGCGTTGAGGGGGTCGGTCAGAGAGCGTATGAACAGCGCGTCGTAATCCGGGATCTTGGCCAGGTCCTTGCGGAACACGTATTCCAGCTGGTGGCCCAGATTGTGAGCGGCCAATTTGAAATTCACCAGCGCAGTGAGTTCCTCGGCCCGGGAGACGGTGTAGCGCTCCACGAAACAGGCTATATTTGCCATTCGTTCGCCTTCCTCAGAAGCTTCAGCTCCCTAGAGCCCAGGTCCTGGAGCGGGCAGGGCTCGATCGCGCTTAGCATGATCTTGCCGTTCTCGATGACCCGGAGGTTGCAGATGGGCAGGTGGAAGAGGTCCCATGCCTTACTGGCAATGTCCTGGACCTCGTCGCAGGTGGTGTTGCCCATAACACACTTGTACTCCCGGATCGCAACATCCTCGGCAATTTTCTGGACGCAGATGGCGTACTTGAAATTCCTCGTCATCGACTTGGCGATGCGCTTCACATGGCCAGACTTGTAAACCACGCTATGCCGCTTCATGAAAGGATTGATGGGGTATACGATGCAAGGAGGCTCGAAGAAGTCGTTCGATATGTAATACTCAGGAACGGAGATTCCAGCCTCTGCGGCACGCTCCATGCACAGCGGTACGATGTAGGCGTCCAATGACTCCTTTATGGTTGGATAGACCTTGACCCCGGCGTTCTCGGCCTCCACGCTTCCGTAGTGGCCCTCGCTCATGAACCGGTAGTCACCTAGGATGTTTACAAACGCGCTCCCATTCTCTTGTGCGGACCACTTCTCACGGCCTAGCAAACTTGACCAACCCGCTGAGCCGATGGAGGACTAGAGGAAGTTAAAAAACTTGCTTTCTGCTTCGTGCTTTCGGTAACGTGCTGGCCCATCTTGTGGGGCCCCCTAGCGTCCTTTTCCGGGGCCGGATTATGCGCAGAGTAGGACGACTGCCCGAGGACAGAGCCCATGATCTGAAGGCGGGAATTATAATAGACCACGATAATTTGAAATATGCTCAACCTATTGCATCCACCAGTCAGTATCAATGTTCATAAGAGGGAGCTGGGATGAGAAAATTCATTACTGAGCTGAAGGGGAAGACCGTCATGACCAACGACGGGCAGATCCTCGGTATGATCGAGAACTTCTTGGTGAACACCTCCTCGGGCGACATCCAGAACGTCCTGGTCGTACCAGCCGAGGAGGTAGAGAGCCGGCTGTACAAGACCGACGCCCAGGGGCGGCTGGTGCTTCCGTTCAGCGAGATGCGTGCTGTCCGCGACGTTGTCGTGATGTCGGTCTCCAACGCGTGAACATTTTCCGGGGCCTTGCCCCGACCGATTTCCTAACACCTTTTTTTACCTTCAGCGGCAAGAGAGAGCATCATGCTGTGGCACCCCGCACCGTCGGGCAGCTTCTCGGGATCTCATCGCGCCGGGGTCGGGACATGGAAAGGAAGTTGCATTGCAACCTGCTGCGTCTGCGGCCAGAAGATAGCTGCGCATCGGGCATGCGAGATACACCGGCAGGGATCGGCGCATGGATCGGCTGATGATCCCTGGTGAGAGCAAGAGAGTAAGCAACTGCATGGGAATGAAGGATACCGCATGCAAGCCTACGGCCGGCCGAGGGTCTTTTTCATGTACATCCCGTCGCGTGAGTATCTCAGAGACCGGTAATATTCGCGGACCCCCACGCCGCTGGTTACCCTGATGGCCTCGCACCCCTTGTCCCGGGCCACCTCCTCCGCCCGGGCCACCAGCTCCTTGCCGTACCCGCGGTGCTGCCACCCTCCGCCCTGCTTCTTTATCGGCACCATGCGACCGAAGACCTTCAGCTCACGCAGCCCGGCCACCGGTCCGTCGCCCGTCCTCAGGCGGGCGTACCCCACCAGGGCATCCTGTTCCGGCAACTCGAAAGCGATGAAGGTTTCATCTCCGCCCGAGGCCTGGTACGCCGTCTCGGTCATCACCACGTCCTCCGGCCGGTAGTCCTTCACTCCCTTGAGACCGACCTCGCGGCAGCGGATGCATCGGCATTCGTGGCCCTTGGAGCGCATGCGCTCCTTGATCAGCTCTCTCAGGTGGCCTTTGTCCACCCCGGCCTCGATCAGCGGTACCGGGATGTCCCGCTGGATCCTCTGGATGCGAACCCATGGCGGCACCAGACGCTTCATCTCCGCCATCAGCTCCACCGCCTCATCGGTCGTGTACGGCGCGTACTCGCCCTGCTGCCACATCTCGAAAAGCTTTGTCCCCTTCACCACCAGGGTGGGATACAGCTTCAGCATGTCCGGCCGGAAGGCGGGATCCTCGAACACGCGGCGGAAGGAATCGAGGTCCTTGGCCGGCGACGAGCCGGGGAGCCCAGGCATCAAGTGGTAGCACACCTTGAGGCCGGCCCGCTTGGCCACCGCGGTGGCGTCGACCACAGCCTGCAGTCCGTGGCCGCGGTTGACCGCCCTGAGGATCCCGTCGTCGAGAATCTGCACCCCCATCTCCACTCTGGTCATCCCGAGACGCATGGACACCGCCACCTGCTCCTCGGTCAGGGCATCCGGCCGCGTCTCCACCGTCAGGCCGACGCAGCGGTGGGGTGCGTTCTCGTTCATCACCTGGGCATCCTCCAGATCTGCGGATGGTGAGAGGTTCATGGCGTCGAAGCAGCGCTTGACGAACTCCACCTGGTACTCGACCGGGCGGGAGGTGAAAGTGCCTCCCATGACTATCAGGTCGATCTTGTCCGTCCCGTGGCCGATCTCCTCCAGTTGCTCCATGCGTCCTCTGACCTGCGCGTAGGGATCGAACTCGTAGGATGCGCCCCGGCGAGCCGCCGGCTCCTTGCCAGTGTAGGACTGCGGCGATCCGCTCTCCACTCCCCCGGGGCAGAAGATGCACTTGCCGTGAGGGCAGGGGGCCGGGGAGGTCATCACCGCCACCACCGCCACACCCGACAGGGTTCTCACTGGCTTGCGGCGCAGGATCTCGTTAACCGTGGCTAGGTGCTGAGCCTCGACCAGGGAGAGGGTCTCCGAGTTCGGCGGTACCCTATTAAGGCCGTAACGGCGGCACAGCTCAATCTTGGCCCGCTGGAGGGCCTCCTTGTCCTTGACCTCGCCCTCCAGCATCAGGCGGATGAGGTCCTCGTGATATCCCAAGTACGCACCGTTTCCCTACCTATAGTAGACTCTGTTGTCGTCCTTCTGCTCCTCCACTTTTCTTGGGGCGAGTTCCAGCACGTCGATGGCCACGATGGCGTGGTAAGGTAGGAAGCGTATCTGCCCTTCCTCCTGGCCGTCGGAGCTGTCGAGCTTCAGCACCAGGGCGGTCTCGTTGGAGAACGCCGCATATCCGCGGAACTCCCCGACCGATATGAGCGGCCTCTCCTCGCTGTACGTGCTCACGATCTTGTATTTGGAGCCGATGGTGATCAGCTCTTCGATCTCCTTCATTGCCATTTCGATTCCTCCTCTACGAGCTTTTGGAAGTGCTCCACCGTCAGGCGGTAGTTCTGCATGGCCATCTCCACGTTGGCCTCGGTGAAGCTCCACGCCTTCCTCAGGTCACCGTACCGGATGCGGTAGCCTTTCTTGACCGAACCGTCCCTCTCAGTCTCGATCTCCTCGAGGATGTCTATGGCCTTGAGCTTGTTCAGGTGGCGGTAGATGGTTGGCTTGGTCGTGCTTAGGTGGGCGGCCAGCTCGTCCACGAGCCACGCCCGCTTCATGTTCCGCATGAAGCATTCCATGAACAGCCGGTACGGCACGCTGTCCTGCGTATCGATTACGTTGGTCTTGGGATTATATCCCTTGGGGAGGTACCCGATGTGGGTGAGGAATTGCAGGGCGATGTCGTCAACGTCCTTCAACGGAGTCAAGGGGGTGTTGCTCTCGACATTGAGCTCGAACATTAGTATCGCGCGCGCATATATGAGAAAGCTATTAGCTTTTATTGTTTAGTTATGAGGGCGAATATTATTGTAGAGATTGATCGTTGAAATATATTCGCACTCATGACAATAAATGTCCATGATAGCGACCCAGTTGTAGAATCAGCGCTCAATCCTTATACAATCGTGCCATAATTTACCTTAGAATACATAATTCATTTATATTCTCATCGCGGTAACGCGCTTAGGTGCTCTGATGAAGAGAAGTTACATTATTGCTGCTGTACTAGTGGTCGCGGTAGTCGTCATCGCCGCGGTGGCGTGGGCGACAATACCGTCTACTTCGGAAAAGACGATCAAGTACACGACCGTTGCTCCCAAGTTGCAGGCTGATGCTATAGCTCAGGGCAGCATCGCGGGAGGCATATCATGGGAACCATACTCCTCACAGGCCGTGATGTCCGGTAACGCTCACGTGCTCTACTGGTCTAGTGAGATCTGGCCCGACCATCCGTGCTGTGTTGTGGTCGCCAGCAATGCGTTCGCCCAAGCCCACCCCGATGTGGTAAAGGCGTTCCTGAAGGCTAACGACCTAGCGAATGCCTGGATCGCTGATGCCATCGCTCACCCTGACAGCGCCAACTACACCCTGCTCCTGCAGATGGGTGCGGAGTTCAGCAACACCAACAACAGCGTGGTCGCGGACTCTCTGGACCACACCAAGTTCACCGACCAATTGTCGTCCTCGTTCATCGACGGACTGAAGAACTTCACCAACGACTTCATCCAGCTGAACCAGACCAGTGAGGCCAAGCTGACCTCTGCCGGCTACTCTTCGGTCGATGACTTCATCGGCAAGTATGTGGACGCATCATACCTGAACTCGATCGGTGATGTCCAGCCTACCACGACAATGACCGAGGTCAAGGTAGGATACCTTGCCGGTGACCTGCACCAGTTCGCTCGCCTGGTGGCCATGAACGCCACCGTGGGCGGCGGGACCTCCCTGTTCCATCAGTATGGCATAAATGCCGTCGCTGCCAGTCCCGGTGGATTTGCCGCCGGCCCGGCCGAGATGGACGCTTTCGCCGCCAACAGCGTGGATATTGGCTATCTTGGTGCCCCGCCCGCCATCCTGAAGCACCTGAACAACGGCGTCCAGGTGAAGATTATCGCCGGTGCCAACACCGAGGGTTCCGCCCTGGTGGTGTCCAATGACATCAAGACCTTCGCGGACCTGAACGGCAAGGTCATCGGCGACCCCGGGCTGGGTTCCATCCAGCACTTGCTTCTGCAGGCCATAGCGGAGAAGAACGGCTATAATGTCGTGGCGGCTTAATAGCCACCAAACCTTTTTCTTCTTTTAACAGGTATGAGGGGACCGAAATGACAAACACTCAGGAGCCAGGCCGCTCTTTCCGGTCTTTTATCGGCTTGAAGCGTGATCAGGCATCTGACTACATACTCTATGCCATTTCCATCATTGGATTCATAGCCATATGGTGGATCGGTTCGATAATTCTGAATAAACCATATCTGCCCGCACCACCGCTGGTGCTGGATGCTTTCATCAAGTCCTTCAACAAGGACCCTGCCACCGGCCTGCCGATGATGCAGCAGGTTTTTGCAAGCCTGGGTAGGTTCGTCGTCGGGTTCTTGCTAGCCCTGCTCGTGGCGGTGCCGTTGGGGCTGGCCATGGGTTACTCTCGCATAGCCGACGGCTTGGGCAAGCCGATAGCCGAGATGCTAAGGCCCATCCCCCCCATTGCCTGGGTGCCCCTGTTCTTCATCGCCCTGGGGCTGTACTGGGGACCGGTGGCGGTCATATTCCTGGGAGCATTCTTCCCTATACTGTCCAACGTCATCTTCGGGGTCAAGAGCGTGGAGACGACTCTCATGGACGCGGCCAAGACACTGGGAGCGAACCGAAGGACGATCTTCACCAAGGTTGTCTTCCCGTACACCATCCCATATCTGATGACCGGCGTGACTGTAGGTCTCGGCATCGCTTGGATGTGCATAGTGGCAGCCGAGATGATCGGCGCCAGGGGCGGCGGGATCGGTGCGATCATCAATATCAACGGTTCGATCGGCCTCTATGAATATATGTTCGCTGGAATGCTCATGATCGCCATCCTAGGTATTGCGACCACGGGCGCCTCCAAGCTCATCGAGAAGAGGGTCTCAATATGGATGGGAATGCGGTAAGTCTAACGATCCAGCACATGACCAAGGTCTTCCCCAAGGGTCAGGACCAGCTCGTCGCACTCCAGGACATCGACCTAGAGGTCAAGGACGGCGAGTTCGTGTGCATACTGGGACCCTCGGGGTGCGGCAAGACCACACTTCTGAGGATCATTGCCGGGCTTGAGAGCAAGACATCGGGGACCATGACCCTCAAGGGCAAGAACATCATCGGACCGGGCTCGGACCGCGGGATGGTGTTCCAGGAATTCGCTCTCTTCCCTTGGAGAACAGTCCGCCGCAACGTCGAGTTCGGGTTGGAAGTGAAGGGCGTATCCTCTGAGAAAAGAAAGGAGATCTCCCAGAAGTATATCGACCTGGTCGGGCTGAAGGGTTTCGAAGATTCCCACCCCAACCAGCTTTCCGGAGGCATGAAGCAGCGTGTGGGGATCGCCCGGGCATTGGCCAACGAGCCTGCGATCCTGCTCATGGACGAACCTTTCGGAGCTTTGGACGCTCAGACCAGGAACCAGATGCAGAAGGAACTGCTCCGCATCTGGTCGGAGACGAAGAAGACCATCATATTCATCACCCACTCGGTGGATGAGGCGGTATTCCTATCTGATAGAGTCGTCGTCCTCACCTCCCGTCCGGGGAGAGTGAGGGTCATCCACAAGATAGAGCTTCCCCGACCACGGGACCGGGCCAACCAAGATTTCATCAACCTAAGGAAGACCATCCTCGATGAGCTGGAGCAGCAGCGCCAGGGCGTTTAAGGTCTTTCTGCATGCAGATCTGCTGGCAATGATGCAAACCTCTGAGCACCATGGGGGACTTTCAGTCACCTCCCAATTCATCTTTTTTATAAAATTGGATGGGTAATTTATTGACAACGGCCATCTGGCCGGGAGCTAGCCGACGCCTCCGTAGCTCGTTCGCCAGAAGACGGCATACAGAGGCCTCCGCCTGTAAGGGCGTAAGCGGTTCACAGGGTCTTCTGGGCGGCTACCTCGATGGCCCGCGCGATGCTATCCCGGGGAATGACAATGGAGACCGGGATGGTCAAGATCTTCTGGATAGTAGGCGCAACGATGGGCGCACACACAATCGCCAGCGCCCCGTCCTTCTCCGCCATCACCGCGGCGACGATCGCGTCCTCCATGCTGTTGGCCGGGTATTCCTTGACCCTTACGTCACGCTCTCCGACCTTAACCGTCCGCTCCTCGATCCGGCTGAGCACCGGGCGGGCGGCGATGACGGCTATGAAGTTACCGTGCGGCTTGGTCTCCATGCGGCGGACGGCCCGGATGATGTCTCTCACCGTGCGAAGGTTGGGCTCCCTCTGGTCCTGCATTATTTTGTAGATCGTCGACGGCGACAGCCCGGTCTGGGAGCAGAATTCGTGAATGCTCATCTTGAGATCCTCTTCTAGAACCTTCCTCAGCGAATCTCGGAACCCGCCCTCTTCCCGCAATATTCCTGCCACCAATTCGTTCTCCAGGGACATCGGCTCACTTCCCTGCCCGGACCGCTTTTGCGGCGTTGTCGCCGGCCACGCAACCCTGACCGACGGCGCGGGCCAGCTGCCAGGGCAGGCCGGTCACGTCTCCGCAGGCGTACACCATCTCCATCTCGGTGCGGCAGTTGCCGTCCACCGGGATCTGGCCGCTGGGGTCGGGCATGATGCCCAGCTCCAGGGCCAGCTCGATCGACCCCTTGGCCCCCAGAGCGATGAACACACCGTTCACGTCCAGCTTCCTTCCACCTTCCAGCTCCAGGCCGGTGACGGTCTGCTCGCCCACAATGCGCAGCGGCTTGGCCTGGACCATTTCGACGTTAGCCTTGCGGGCCTTCTCCACCATCTGCTCTGAAGCCTTCAACTGCCGATGGACCCAGTACACCTTTGACGCGTACTCCGTCATCAATGAGGCCGATTCTGCGGCCTCGCTCTCCTCGCCGATTATCACGACCGGACGCCCTTTGAAGAACCCAGCATCGCAGGAGGCGCAGTAGCTCACCCCCTTCCCCAGGAACTCCTTCTCTCCTGGAACATTAAGCTTGGCCCGGGAGATGCCAACCGCGAGGACCACCGCCCGGGAGCGTATCTCCCTCTCATGGTCGGTGACCACGACGAAGGCGTCTCCCTCTTTGATGAGTTTGACGACCTCCTCCTCCAGCAGCTCCGCGCCGAACCTCTTGGCCTGTTCCCTTCCCTTGCTCAGGATCTCCGTTCCGTCCGTCTTGTCGAGGCCCAGGTAGTTCTCCACCTCGGCCTTGTTGAGAGATGACACTTCGCTCTTCCCCACGGCGACGACCTTGACCTTTTTCCTCGCCGCGTGGATTGCAGCCTGCAGTCCGGCTGGACCGAGCCCTATGATGGTGATGTCCGTCTCCATATTGCTCCCTCTGCCTTTAGGGCCTGGCGGGTTTTTATACCTTTATGGTTAGTAAGACCGAAAAGTAGAAAGTGAAGGCGTTTGCTCAGAGGTGAGCGCGCAGCCGCCTGGCGAGGTCTTCCTTGGGCTTGGCGCCGACCAGCCGCTCCACCAGCTCCCCGTCCTTAAGGACCAGCAGGGTGGGGATGGCCTCGATCTGGAAGCGCATAGCGACCTTGGGGTTCATATCGGTGTTCAGCTTCCCGAAGGCGATCTTACCCTGCATCTCCTTGGCCAGCGCATCGATCACCGGAGACATCATCCGGCATGGTCCACACCACGGCGCCCAGCAGTCGACCACCACTACCGAGTACTTCTTGATGAAATCGTTGAACGTACCGTCATTGACCTCAGCAGGCTCGGCCGGCCAGTCAGCCCCCTGGGGCCCGCCCTTCAGCATCTCCTGCCTCTTCTTCTCCCTGATCTGTTCGATCTCGTCCATGTCATGGTCTCCATCGGTTGTGCATCTCTAATGCAAAACCGTATTGCGCTTTCATCGATAAATAAATTTCCGGTGGTATGTTCGGGGCCCCCCTCTCCCGAAGGGGAGGTGAGCGGTCCAGTAAATGAATAGGGGCACAACCTATTAAAAGAAGGAACGGGATACCGCGACTGGGATGACTCATGCTAGAGGAAGCGTCTGAGCTAATGGGATTGCAGGTCTACACGTCGAACGGTATCTTCCTGGGAAACGTCAACAACCTGGTGATCGATCTTGACAACAAGCGCGTGGATGGCCTGTTCGTCAGCGAGACGAATCCCCTCCTGGTAGAGGAGTCGAAGGCTGTGAACGTGCCGTTCCGGTGGATTCAGTCGGTGGGAGACATCATCATCCTGAAGTACTTCCCCAAGAGGGTCACCACCAAGAAGCCTGCGGCGAAGCTGTAAACTTCTCCGTTTTTCCAGCGGCGTCACTGCCGCCAAACCTCACCCATGCTCTAGCTGGTCAAACGTCCCCGACGGAGGGAGGATCGGTTCCAGAACCGCCGGCGGGGTCAGTCGGTCCACTTGTTGATCCTCATCTCAAGGTACTTCGAGCAGGGACTCTTATCCAATGGCTCGAGGTTTGCGGCGATTGTATCAACGTCCGTTCCACACACCGCCGACAGCTCACGATGCATGGCCAGCATGCGCTCACCCGATTCACGCAGCCCTTTCCTCACGAAGTCTTCGAAGGCAGCGCGCGAAGTCATATAATCTGCATCCCCCACCAGGTTGTCGGCGTGGCAAACGATCTTCTCTTCCAATGTAGATGGGATGTAGTCCAGCTCGGGCAGGCCCAGGACCCTGGCCTCCTCAGGAATTATTCCCGCACCAATGTGCTTCCTGATGATCAGCACCAGCGGCTCGGGCAGGGCCAGGGAACGGGCGATGGCTTCCCCCTCCACCCCGTGACGAATTCCGTGGGTCCTCGACCTTCCGACATCATGCAGCAGTCCCCCGGCCCGCACTAGATCGATGTCCGCCCCGCACCGGCGGGCGATGGCCACCGCCAGACGGGTGACGGTGCAGACATGCTTGATTACCCGGTCCGGGGTGCCCTGGGACCGCAGTATCTCGATGCATTCCTGTTCATTCGGGACCGTTGACAACCTTCTTCCCCCGCTCGCACGGGACCACGGTCATGCGACCATGGAAATCGGTGCGCAGTCCGGCGCCCTCCTTGAGGCGGTCCAGGAAGACCGCCAGGGCCGCCACCTCAGAGTGCGGCTGGTTGCCGACCCCGATGTTGAACGTCGCTGCCTGGTACACCTCGGGGGGTACCTTCTCCGCCCCGACCACGATGAGCATCTTCTCCGTCATCGCAGTCCGCACCTTGGGCAGCGCATCATCGATGTGCGCACCATACATGGTCAGGTGCACCTTGGTTCCTTCGAAGTTGCGTAATAACTCCTTCCACTTGACGCCGGTGGTGATGGTGAAATCGCCGCCGAAGCGCTTCACGACCGACCTGACGCTCCTCTCGAGCTCCTCGTCCAAGGTGGACACGTAGATCCCCTTGGCCCCGAAGGCCCGGGCGGTGAGGGCCACGTGGGTCGTCACCCGCTTGTCCCTTTCCGGTCGATGGCCGAGCCTGAGGATGAATATCTCGGTCATTCCCGGCCTCACTCCTTGAGGCGCTCTATGCGATGGCCCCGGTAATCAAGACGGACCGAGCGCTTGACCAGGCTGCGCAGCATGGTAGAAGTGATGCCGAGCTTCTCGGCGATGTCCCCGGCGAAGCGGCCCTCCGGCCCGACTTCCTTGAATATCTGCTTCTCCAGGACCTCGAACTCTTCCTCCGGCATCATCGCCGCGGCGAGGACGTCGGATATCTCATACACCGGCCATGAAGCGTTGATGTGAAAAGAGGTGTAATAGGTGTGATATGCCTTCTCGGGGAACGACCCGCTGGTCGACTGCCACCTGGTCTCCACGAGCTTCATCTTCTCGAAAAACTTGAGGGCGTCGGCACCCTCCGGCCCGAACTTGGCCTCCACCTCTTTGGTGGTTCGCCATTCAAGCGTCACCTCCTTTAAAACCTCTCTTTTTACCTTGGTATCAACGGCCCGCAACATCGGTACAAGTTCCGATGGTTCGTTGATAACCTTGATTCTATTCATAGCCCACCTAATTGGTTTGTATGGATATAAAGGACTACCGCCCCTTTCTATTAGTATAGGTAGGGAAGGCTGACCTCGCTGACCTCAAAGGTTATTAACGACGAGACAATTACTCGTGCCCATGGCCGACCAGCCACAGAAAGTATATTGGCAGTGCGTTTTCACTGGCAAGGTCTACAACACCGAGGAGGAAGCCATCAACGCATGCGAGGGACCTGTCCAGCCGTTCATCAAACATTACGATCGGTATCCAAAGAAGGGATTCTTCGGCACCGTTACCTGGCGCAAGGGCGACTAGACGCCAGTTAAGATGAACAAGGCTAGGAGTGGCACGACGATCATTAGGATATCGTCGTCCACGTAGCTCGTTTTTATTCCCTCAGCGGCAATAGCTACCGCTGAGGTCACCGCCGCGGCGACCCCCCACTGGAGGTCCAATGGGACGAGGAGGGCGAGCACCGCCATCATGATCGTCAGATGAAGAGCGTAGGGCAACCAGGGATACCACTTCGACCGGCGCACTACGCCGATGACCGGGTCCACCCAGGCCATGCCAAAGATGACCGGGGCAGTCAGCTCGAGGGGGAAGAACAGGAAGGAGAAGGTGAGGGCGATCCCCGCCCAGGCGGCTGCGGAGATCTGGTCCGCCTCGTATGGTCGCATGCCCGGAACCCTGATACCCAGCGCCAGCCGGGCCGCTTCAAATATCAGCGTAGCGGCCAGGGCCAGCAGCAATACTGCCTCCTTCTGAGGCCCCCCTGGCCAAAGAGGGGAGGGGAGGATATAATACACTAAGAACACCGGGGTGCTGAGGTGGACGATCCTCCGGAGGATGGCGGTGGGCTCCATGTTCCTTGCTCATCATCCAGGAGGGCGATTAAAAACCTGTGCCCGACCACCGGCGGTCCAGCCTCCGGTACAGAACCAAGGTCATTACCAGCAGGACGCCGAGGACGGCGACGATGGCCACTCCGGCGATGAACGGTGAACGGTCCACGGAGAACGACAGGATGGTCAGACCGGTCTCCGGCAGCATAGAGACCAGGGCGAACCGGAGCAGCACCTGGGGATTGAACAGGTAAGAGTTAGGGTGCAACCCCGTCAGATACGACATCGACACCACCATGTACACCATGGTCACGTAGAGCACCGGAAGCGCCAGCCACAGCAGGCGGGTCTCGTTATTGATCACCGACAGCGTCAGAACGAAGGCAGTTGAGATCGCCGTGGTAAGAAGGATGAACATCATCAGCTTCGAGCGGATGATCCGAGTCGGGCTGACCGGGAGCGTCTCGTAGTAGTCGACGGTGTCCATATTGGTGAGCCAGGAATAGAGCATGACGCCGAAGAAACCGACCATCGAAGCGTAGAAGACCAGGTTGAATCCGACCGGGACGTTGAGACCGGTGTTGATGTACCAGGTGGCGAAGCTCAGGAAGGTCAGGGGGGCTATGAAAGTGAACGAAATCTTGCCGATCGTGCCACTCCTCAGCAGGTCCACCGACTCCTTGGCCAGGTAGGGGCGGTAGGACCGGGCGAAGGCGAACCGGCGCAGGTAGGACGGCAGGATGTTCGCCCGGGGGCCCTTCTTCTTGACCTCCCCGTCGTAGGTCTCGGCAACGCACAATATGGCCAGAACGCTGAGGCCTGCGAAGGCGGAGACGGAGAGGGCAAGGCAGGACGCCGCCCTGGAGATGTCGTCCCCGAACGGAGGGAGAGCCATCTGGAATCCGACGGAGGGCAGGAAGGCGTCCATGCTGTAGAGGTGGAGCACCCCGAACCCGATGAGCACGGCCATGATGGCTCCTACCATGACGAGGAGAGCGATCCGGTTCCTCGAGCCGATCACCGACACGGCGAAGCTGAGGGAGATGCCCAGGAGGAAGGAGAGGACCAGGGTAGCGGAGATGGATAGAACCGCCCCCCATGAATAACCCACCACCGCTCCGGCCACGACCAGGCCGGATATCGCCGGGCCCAGCATTAGGGCGATGTAGAAGGCGATGTCCCTTATGTACATCCCGAGGAACGTCGAGCGGTAGGACAGGGGGAGCAGGGCTGGCATGGCCACGATGTAATTGTACTTACCCTGCCTCCGTTCGACGTAGGTCCGGCCCAGGAAGCCCAGCGCGCCCACGCTTATCCCGTAGAGGCACACCCCAGCGTTGAGGCTGGTGACCATGTCCCGCAGGTCGATGTTACCTGCTAAGTTCCTCATGGTCAGGGAGGTCACCAGGGCGATGACGAAGACGAAGACGGGCATGGCCAGGAACATCCTGGACGAGGAATATGATACATGGAGGCGGTACTCCTCCCGGAGCATCAGCTTAAGCAGGTGCATCGTCGGTCACCATGCGCAGGAAGAGGGACTCTAGGTCCTCCTTCTGGGTCAGCTCGGCCACGCTCCCGGCGGCGATCACCTTGCCGTGGTTGATGATCACCATCTCCTGGCAAAGTTTCTGGGCGATGTCCAGGATGTGCGAGCACAGGAAGATGGTTCTGCCCTCCTCGCGGAGCTCGATGAGGTACTCTCTGAGCTTGTGCTGGTAGATAGGATCGAGATTCACGAAGGGCTCGTCCAAGAACAGTAGTCGAGGCTCATGCATGAACGCCGCCGAGAGCATCACCTTCTGGCGCATACCCTTGGAGAGGTCCTTGCACAGAGTACCTTTGGTCGATTCGAGGTCGAAGAAGCTCAGCCATCGATCGATGCGGTCCTCGATGTTACCTATCTTCCTGACCTCGGCCACGAAGTACAGGAACTCATACGCGGTCAGATAGCTGGGGGGAGACTCCACCTCCGGGACGATACCCACCTCCTCGCGTATCTTGATCCCGTTCCCCCGGACATCTAGATCCAGGACGCGGGCCTCCCCGGAGGTCGGACAGATCTGGCCGGTGAGCACCTTCAGCAGGGTGCTCTTTCCCGCACCGTTGGGACCAAAGCAGCCAAAGAAGGTCCCCTCCGGCACCGAGAACGTCACCCCGTCCAGGGCATTAACGGCGGAATACTCCTTGCGCAGATTGCGGACCTCGATGGCTGCCACGGGCTCGCCATCCCCGGCCATCTTATTTAATCGCTCGGGCCATATTATCACTGAACTGGTTAGTAAATAAATTATTTTATTTATCTAACTAAATGTAACTCGATGCGGCCTACGGCCGATCCCGTTTCGCGGCTCCATGGGTGGCCACAGCGCCTGGGATGAGATTGTAATGCCGTTCAACTCGGTAGGACCGGTCGAGAGATGGGGGGCATGCGAGAGAGCCCTGTTTTCCTTCTTCAATACTTAATTAAATCCTGCTATGCATTATCTTCGTTCATGACCACTTACGAGCCGCCACCTTACCAACCTACGCCTCAGGCCCCGTACTACCCTGCCGTACCGAGGCACCGGCCGTTCGGCGTGACCCTCCTCGCGATCCTGGAGATACTGTATGGCATCCTTCTCCTGATCGCCTCCTTCGCCCTGTTCGGGGCGGCCTACCTGATCGGAAGCCAGGAGTTCATAGACATGCTCGGTCCCAATGCCCCTCAGTGGCTGATCGATGCTGGCCCCGTCATCTTCGGGGCAATCGGCGTTGTGATCCTTATAATGGCCATCATCGCCTTCCTGCTGGCCTGGGGTTTCCTCAAAGGCAAGCGCTGGGCGTGGATCCTGGGCATAATCTTCACCATCCTCAGCATCCTGGGATCGATATTCTCGGCGGCAACGAGCTTATCCCTGTCCGGGATAGCTACGCTGGGCCTCTCCATCCTCATCCCGGTGATCGTGCTGATCTACTTGCTGCTGCCCAGCACAAAAGCGTGGTTCACCCGCTAGGCAAACTCATTCCCGTTTCCATTTATTCACGGGTCAAGATTGATTAGCTGATGCTCCGTGCCTCGAGCTATGGCCATATCCAAGAAGCTCATCGTCGGCATCGCGGCGCTGGTGGTGGTGGCCGCCCTGCTGCTGACGGTCGTGCTGCCTTATAACTCCCTCGTTTCCAAGCAACAGAACGTGAAGAACAAGTGGAGCGCCATCGAGGTGCAGGTCCAGCGGCAGGTTGACCTGATTCCCCAGGTCCTGGCGCAGGAGAACGTATCCATGCAGTTCGAGGAGGGCTTGCTTACCAACCTCACCGCGCTCCGTACTCAGTGGCTCAACACTCTGGCCAATGGCACAGTGGATGCCCAGGTCAACTTCACCAGCCAGTTCTCCACCCAAGTAGGGTCGTTCCTGTCAGTGGCGGAATCCAATCCCTACATCCAGTCGATCGATGTCGTCAAGGACGTCATCACCGAGCTGGAGGGCACCCAGAACCGCATCGCTGCCGCGCGCATCTTCTATAATGACGCCGTAGCCGAGTACAACACTGCGGTCCTCAGTTTCCCCTCCAACCTCATCGCCGGGAGCTTCGGTTTCCAGGAGGCCTCCTACTTCGAGTCGGGGCAGTGAGGGCGCTTGCGCTCCTCCGCTCGGACGGTAGCCGGACTGGTGGTCCTGGCGATAGTGGTCGGAGGAGTGGTCGCGGGAGGATACCTGCTGACGAGGCCGTCGGAGAGCGGGGCGGACATCTCCATGCCCCGGCTCGAGTACTATGCTACCGACCTTACCGGCGTGGTTTCCGAGGATGACCTGTACTACATCGGCGAGCTGTGCTACGAGGTGGACCTTAACTCAAGTTGCGAGATGGTCGTGCTCGTCGTCAATACTACCTACCCGCACGATATCGACTACTTCGCTCTGAGGACCTTCCAATACAATGAGATCGGCAAGTCCGGGCAGGACAACGGCGTCCTAGTGGTGGTGGCCACCGACGACCGTACGTGGCGGGTGGAGGTCGGCTACGGCCTCGAAGGCATCCTGACCGACGTCCGGGTCAGCCACCTGGCCGAGGAGTATCTGGTGCCCAACATGACCGCTGGCTCCTACGGCGACGGACTGTTCGAGCTCACCTATGCGCTCGGTAGCATCCTCATCACCGAGTACGACGGAGACCGGTCCGCGGGACCGGCCTTCCCGATCGGCGGGGTCCCCCTGACTTGGGGGGAGTGGGCCATCATCGCCGTTGTCTTTGTGATCGTGGTGATTGTGACCAGGGGGGCAGCGCTGCGACCTCTATTGCTGCTTCTGACCGCGATCGGCGGGGGCAGGGGAGGCTTCGGGGGCGGGCGATCGGGAGGGGGAGGGGCCTCGGGGAAAGGATGATCTTCGATGCCTGGACCCTGAGCCACCCGAGGAAAAATAAGGAAGGGATTTCACCGGAATATCAATCGCACCCGCACTTGTGGGGCGCGGTCCGGCCCGCGCAACGGGAGCACACCCAGTTGTTCTTCTCCGAAACGTTCCAATCAGTGCAGTCGCCGCACACCCACTGGTGACATTTAGAGCATTCGTACCCTACATTGGGCGCCCCGGGGTCCGTCGAACGCTCCTTGGTTATCTTCCTTCCGCAGGCTTGACACTTGCCTATGTCCAAATCCGCCATGGTCGCACCTGCACGATGATTCTTGCAGGTGATATTTCAGACGAGAGGATAGTTGCTTCAAGCATTGCGAGGGATGGCCTCGAACCGGTCAGACGAACGACCTGGCAATGCTCATATATGCACCATTGTTATCACGGCACAATCGTCGGAGGGGCTGAATGAAGGGCAACAGTGTTCTGACCAACAAGATCGAGAGCGAGATCGAACTTCTCCAGAGACATGTCCAGATGCTCAAGGCCATCATGGACAACGAGCCCATTGGCATCATTCGCCTCTCTGAGCTCCTGGTCTATCCACAGCACAAGGTCCGGTACTCACTGCGCATCCTGGAGCAGGAGGGCTTGATCAAGCCCTCCCCCGAGGGCGCCGTGACCACTGACAAGCTCAAGGTCTTCATGGACCAGCTGAAGGTCATCCTGGACGACATGGAAAAGACGGTCAAGGAGTTGAAGTCCCAGCTAGGATGAAGCGAAATTGATTAATACCAGTGGGTAATTCACATGCCTACAAGCCGTCGTAGCTCAGCTGGTAGAGCGTGTGACTGTTAATCCCCGACCAGGGGAACGGTCATCACAAGGTCAACGGTTCGAGCCCGTTCGACGGCGCTCACTTTTCTTCTATCATCATTGACCGCAAGGGCGTTCCGCCACACCGGCTGTTCACCCGGTGCGCCGCTCAGTCTACGAGCACCAGGCCGTTCCACACTGGTCGGTCACGAGGAGGCATCTCGAAGGGCAGGCCGGCGTTCTGGGCCGTGAGCAGGACGTCAATGCTCATGGCCTCCATGGAGGGGCGGGACCGGAAGGGATGGCGACACTTCTCCCCGGATCTCTGGCCCACGCATTCATGGCACAAATGGCAGGCCCCCCCGGAGAGCGCGGTGGCGAACCTATGGCCCATGGCCAAGGCCTCCTTCTCCACCTCGCCGAGGAGTTCGGTGAACTCGACCTCGCTCCTGTTCAACCTCTCCGCGTAGTCTCCCTTCTCCATGATGTGCTCCAGCCTTCTGCCTTCCTGTGCCTTGATCAGCTCCCGGTCCAGAGGGATGGGATACTGGATGAGAAGGGCATGGTCGTATTGCCTGAGAACTTCGATGAACTGGTCGATGGGCATGACATTGGGCGGGCACATCAGGTTCCAACCATAGTTGTTGCAGGTCGGCACCATGCACTTGAGTCTCACCCGTGGGTCAATAATCACTCCGCGTGCGCTCATGGGCTTGGCGGCGCTGGCCCCCTTAGATACGGCCAGCTGGCACAGCTTTTGCAGATCTGCGTTGGTCGACATGCTTTGCACCGTCGGTCACCGCCGGCCAGGCGGCCTTTAGGACATGGAGGTCCGCGGCCATAACCTTTCTTCCGCATAATCGTGCCTCCCCCATCCAGCTTTCGGGTAGGGGGGTCAGGCCATCTCCCGCCACTCGCAGGAGTCGGTGACCCCTACCGAGAGTATTCCGGGGGGAAAGGGCTCGAAGAACGCCTGGGCAGCGAGATACTCGACGTCAAAGCGAATGATGTAGGATCGCATGAGGCTGAGACACACGCTGAGGGGGACCCTGGCCTCGCGATACATGTCCAAGTTCTGGAGGAACAGGTCCCTCTCATCCTTCCTCAGCCGCTCGGAGACATATCCGAAGGCGTGGCTGAGGACATTGATCGGGCTGGTGCACCCTGGCGGCCTCGTCAAGGCCTTCCGCAGATGATCTCGGTATTCGTCCAGAAGGGAGCCCATCTCGTTGCCGGAGCGGTTGGCCACCACCCTGCCGAGACGGCGAAGCTCGGTCTGGTTGTACATCATCAGGAGGAGCTTGTGGCGGGAGTGAAAATCGATGAGATCGGACATTTCGCTCTCGTCGTTCAGTTCTCGGAAGGAGCGAAGGGTGAATGCCCGAGTCAGGAAGTGCTCGCCGAGCTTGATGTTACGCAGCCGGGCCTCGTCCTCCACCGCGAGGCCGTCCAGGCGGCGGAGGACCTCCTGCCCGAACATGCCTGCACCGCGGTCCTGGGGCACCGCCCCCTGGCGATCCGGGTAGGCCCGCACGTCCCGCGCCCCGCAGGACGGAGAGCGGCTCTTAAGGATGAAACCGTCCACTACTCCCAGACGGTCCAGGAACTCCGTGGTGAAGGAGGCCATGGGCGAGGTGAGATCCCGTCCAGTGGATGGCTGGACAAGATGCCTCTCCCCGCCCCGGAGGACGATGCGGATGGGATCCCGGGGCACCCCCAGCTCTATGGCCACCTCCGGGCAGACCGGTACGAGGTCGGCGTGATCCATGAGGCGGCGGACGAACTCCGAGGAGATCATATCGCCGTTGTAGCGGCAGTGATCGAACTCGATGCACCGGCTGATCCCCAGGCGGGGCCGGGGGAACGATCTGGGCGAGGCCATCATACCACCCCGCTGATGTCCTCGTCGAAGATCTCCGCACCGATCTCGTTGCGACGCATGAATCCGGGAGCAAAGGGGCTGTTGTAGCGCATGAGGAACGGGGGGCCCTTGACCCTGATGGCACGCCTGTTCAGCCAATCTAGGAGCTCGCGCTCTTTCTCCATTATCTCTCGCAGGTGGGCCCGTCCGCTGAACCGTAGGACAGCGACATGACGGGGCGGGACCGATACCAGTTCGATCCGGGCATCGGCCGGACGGGGAGCTGTCCTCAGGTCGAACCGCAATGGAAGGACGAAGGAGAAGGTGGACTCGTCGCTTATCACCGGAGCGGTCATGCCCATCCTTGTGCCCGACCTTGTGGATACCACCGGAGCGGTCATGGACATGTTCTCCCCCGACCGGTTGTTACCGGAAATATAGTCGAAGAGGATAGAGAACGCCGAGTCGTCAGACTGACCCCTAACGGTGGCCAGGAGGATCGACGGATACCTTCGGATCTCCACCTGGTCAAAGGTCCGTACCACCTCATAGTCGATGACTTCGGTCATTTGCCCTCTTATTCGAACAGGAGATTTACCAAGGCACCATGGCCCGCGAGAGGGGCTGGTTCAGATGTGACAGGAAGCCGCCCCATGCTTCTGCAGGTACTTCTGGTGATACTCCTCGGCCCGCCAGAAGGTGGTCGCTGGCACGATTTGGGTAACGATTGGGCGCCTGAACCTTCCTGCCTCCTCCTGCCCGGCTTTGGAGCGCTCGGCCGCAGCCTGCTGCTCCGGCGAGTGGTAGAAGATGGCCGAACGGTACTGGTCGCCGACATCAGGTCCCTGGCGGTTCAGAGTGGTTGGATCATGGATGTTCCAGAACACATCCAGTAGATGATCATAGGATACTTTGGAGGGATCGAAGGTCACCTCCACGACCTCGGCATGACCGGTCCGGTGACCGCACACGTCACGGTAGCTTGGATTTTCCTTGGTTCCGCCCATGAAACCGACCTGGGTGGAGAGCACCCCCTCCACCTTGTCGAACTCCGCCTGCACCCCCCAGAAACATCCTGCCCCGAAAGTAGCCTTCTCTTCTGCCATTGGAACACCGGTGCTATCTAGGTCTAGCGAGTATATAGGCCTGAGGATTTTTCAAAGGACCTGGGATACTGTTCCAAGTTGGCAAAGTATTTATTCGGGGGGTCGTTTAACCTCGATTGCACGGGCCCGTAGCTTAGTCCGGTGGAGCGTCAGGCTCATAGGTGTTCCCCTGTGGGACCTGAGATACCCGATGGTCGTCGGTTCAAATCCGACCGGGCCCACTTCTATGCATATCCAGATGGTGGATATTTTTTGTCAATAACGGGGGTCTCGTGATACGTTGCCACCGGGCGCTCCTTCCAAACGCCCTCTAGCTGCCGTCCGGCGACGAAGCGCTCGATCCCTCGATCTTAGAGAACACCGGCTTGGCGAAGACGAAGTTACACACCTCCGGCACATCGATGCCGGTGTCCAGCATGTCCATGGAGATGGAGATACGGGGCATCGATTCGTGCTCGTAAGCATGCAGGAGGTCGGTCGCCCGGGAGTCCTCGGACACGATCATGCGGGCCAGTTCCCCACGGTACTGCAGGTACAAGTGTTCGAACGCTTCCCAATGACTCTTGATATGGCCCTTGGCCATAGTGAAGATGATGGTCTTCGCCGGCAATGTGCCGGTAGCGTTCATCAGACGGTGGTCCATGAACTCCCGGACGATGCCTCTGAGTGCCCTTGACCGCCACTTTGCGCTCCAGATCGGTGCCCTCAAACTTGAGTTCGTCAGGCTGGAAGCCTTCTTTCACCGCCTCCTCGTACTCATACATGGCCGTAAGAACGCCGTTATCGCATCCGAAGAAGCGGAAGGTGTCCCGGTCAGACGGAATGCAGGCGGAGGATTGTGACATGAACTAAAATATTAATGCCATTGGATTGAATTATGAGGCCGATGGTGCCTTGAACTGCCCAGCTTGGTTTTGACCAGCTAAGTGTAGGTGATTTCACACAATATGTCTCGGGAGGGGGCAGTCGCATCGTATACTATGTCGTGGGTAGGCTTTCCATCCTCGAATATCCTTAACACCCAAAGAAACCGTGGCATCGGCATAACCAGATGGTTCTTCTTTCCCTGGACCTTTTAATCTTTTAGATAGTTCTTGTAGCTATTGACGCTATAGAAGAGGATATCGATATTATTACCCAGTTCTTGATAGAAATCCTCCTTAAGGCCTTATACCTCTCTGAAAGAGGGTCGAATCTTGTGGCATGAGGGAGAGAACCGATAGGCATTAAGTCCGATGTAAATCCCTTAACTGATAGTAGGCGCTGGCTACAAGATGGCCGAGCGAAGGCGATTGTTACTGGGCGAAACATAGCGGCTTAATAAATTGGTGATGTTGGTAGTATTTAGAAAAAAGAAATTTGAAGAGGTTTGTCCGGCAGGCATCAATGCACGATTCCTCGTTATTGAAATTATTATCTATCTGGCTCGGTATCGAATCAAATCCGACCGGTCCCCCGTTAAATCAGATAAACAATCCAATCATTTCCGCCTTATCATTACCAATAAGATGACCAGCAACGCTACAGCCAGCGGTGCTACAATCACCACTGTAGTGGTTGTGGCTGGCATTGTGATGTCTGATTTGGTGCCCCCTCCAATCAATAATTCAAACGCTTGAGTGGTATTGCCATTGCCCGATGGGTTATGAGCAGCTACTGAGAACGAGTACATCCTTCCGGTTGTAAGGTTAGTGATGGTGGCTGATGTACCTCTCACGTGTTTTACATCCACGCCATCTTGGTAGATGATATAGTACTCGATAGTGCAACTAGTCTTACTACTAGGCGCTTCCCAAGATAATTTAGCATCTGTACCTTCACAGGCAACTGAAAGATTTGATGGGGATTCTTGGGTCGGTACAGGATATGCGGGTACGGTGCCCCACATCGGAGTACTGAATCCCGTTGCATTCTCACCATAATAGATCGTCAAATCATCACTGCATCCTTCAACCCAGCTATTCCCCCATGACCAGCAGTCCGGTGCATTACCATCAAAAATGATTGAGGTGAGAGACGAACAGCCACCAAATGCTGAATATGCGATGTTCTTAACGCTGCCTGGTATTATGATTGATGTGAGAGATGTGCACTCTGCGAAAGTAATGGCCTGAATCATGTCAAGATGCTCAGGGAGGAGGATGAATTCGAGATTGCTACAGTCCGCGAAAGCGCCTCTTCCAATGCTGGTGACGCTGTTTGGGATTTCTATTAATGTTAGTGCTGAGCAGCCCCAGAACGATTGAACCCCTATGCTGGTGGCATTGGCCGGTAAGGTCAATTGGGTGAGGGCGGAACAATCACAAAATGTCATGTCGCTAATGCTGGTGACTCCATCGGGAATGGTTATCGACGTCAAAGATCTACAATGATTGAATGCCCATCCTCCGATGTGAGTAATGCTGGAAGGGATGACAATCGAAGTTAGAGATGTACAATCAGAAAATTCGAAGTCATTTATGGCAGTTAAAGAAGAGGGGATGGTCACAGAGGTCAAGCCCGTGCTACCGCGTAACGCTTGATCGACAATAAATGTGACATTGCTGGGAATTACAAAGTCGCCCTTCTTACCTGATGGGTATTGGATTAGTTTTGTTAATGTTTTATCATAAAGAACACCATCCACACTAGCGTAGTATTGATTATCTGGATCGACTGATATTGAATCAAGCGCGCTACATCCTGAGAGAGCACCTGGTCCAATATTGGTAACGTTGGCGGGGATGGTGATTGATTTTAGAGAGCTACACCACGAAAAGGCACCCTCACCAAGGCTGGTGACGCTCTCCGGGATTGTTATCGAAGCTAGGGAGGTGCAAAATTGGAAATCACACAGGCCGATGTGTATCTTGCTGTTCATCATGCTCATGGAAACCAGGGACTCACAATCGACGAAGGTCCAGTCTCCGAGATTGACTTCGCTTTTCTGTATGCTGACCGATATAAGGGAGGAACACGAAGAGAATGTAAAATTCCCAAAGGTCACAGCGCTATTCTGAATAGTGACATATTGCAATGAGTTGCTATCAGAGAAAGTGCAGTTTCCTACAGTTATGTTGCAATCGTAAATCACGAGCGAGATTAGCGAGCTACCAGAGAAAGCCTTCTCACCTATACTCCTAACAGGTTTACCATCGATCGCAGAGGGTATGACCACCGCTCCGCCAGGTCCTAGATAACCTGTTATCTCCACCGCGTCCCCATTGTCGATGAGCGCATACCGAAAATCTCCACCACTTTCGGCCGATACGGTTTCAATGAATGAAGCATAGGTGATTGATATGCACAGTAAGGTGAGCAGTATGGATAACAACTTGCAGTACATGACTTACTTCCCCCACGTAAAGTTGTTAGATTGTATAATGTATAATTTATATATAGATTACTAAATAGTATCCAACGAGTAAACCTTCTTGTTCGTCCTATTTTGAAACCTGAACCATAGAGAAAAATAATGAAAAAGAAAGAGTTTGAAGCTCCGGTGCATTTTTCCGCAAATTAAGATTGAAATCGAGGATACTGGATCAGGAACCCGCACTTTCTGGAAAATTTCAGGGAACGGGCCATTAAGACTAGATTGTTATTGGTATCAAGGCAATTTGCTGCTTGTGTCTCTGCTATTTTCATCAGGCTCTCCATACTCAGGTTTAGGCCACCAGTCGGATGGAATATCATCCAGGCTATGGCATTGCCCTTTTAGACCATTGGGATACTTTCTGACAAACCAGATGCGATATCGCCAAGCGTCCTGATGGCTGCCCTGTCACCATAGGGAATTGCATCTAGTGCGGATGCGTTCCTGACATTCTTGCTCAGCCAGTCATACTGTTTTTCCACACGTCCTTGAGTTGTATGCCGGCAGAACCCTGCTTGATTATGAAGCATAGCATCCACAGTCTTAGCGTCAACCGTTCGATAAGGGTTGCTTTGTCTCTCCAGAATCTGGTTAACACCTTCTTGTCATCGTGAACCTTTTCCTCAGGCCATCACCATTTTTATTTATTCATTAGCGTTATCGGATTCAAGAAAATATTGATTTGAAGAGCCAAAGTGTTGTCTTGTCATACCAACCTATGATTTCTGAAGTAGAAGTCAAACGTAGGCTTGAGTGGCAGGACAAGGTGTGTCTTGAACACTCAACGGAGAGAAAACCTACCTCGACGATCATTCGAGGTATGAAGTTCGTGATGCCGTCCAGCGTTTTCGCCCCTGTTCCCTACGAGTACAACCTACTCGCCAAAGCGGCGATAAATGATGTGAAGGTAGGGGACCGAGTACTGGACGTGGGCACGGGGTGCGGCGTTCAGGCTGTGATGGCAGCTACCAAATCAATAAACGTCTTCGCTGTAGACGTGAACCCATTTGCGGTAAAGTGTGCCCAGCAAAATGTCCTATCGAACCATCTGTCTTCACGGGTTAAGGTGATTAAAAGCAACTTGTTCGAAAACGTCAAGGGACGGTTCGATCTGATCACTTTCGACCCTCCGTTCCGATGGACTGAACCTCGGGATTATTGGGAGATGTGCAGCGCGGACCCATGTTATGGCACTATGATCCATTTTTTCGAAAATGTGAAAGAGTACCTGAGAGACGACGGAAGAGTTTTGGTGCATTTCGGGACTTCTGGAGATATAGTATTCTTTAGGCATCTGATTAGTAAGAACGGGTTCAGACGAAGGCAAGTGATGAAACAGAGCAGAAAAGGGTGGGTATATTTCGTCTATAAATTGACGACATAGCTAATTCATCGTTCAATTGACTGATCGGAACCCTATTACTTGATTGGTATCCATTACCACGTTTAAGTCATGGATTTAACACGGCACCATTTTATGTGGATTTTACAAATTAAAGGACATCCTAAGCGAATAACGAACCCAATCGGCAACTAACCTGTGGCGTTGCCTGGTAATCGAAGTCCATTCTCCTTCATCTTGCTCATGAGTGTTTGATCTCGGCTTAACCCATCAAATTAAGAAAAAGAGGGTTCCGCCTATTAGATCGCTCACTGTATGATGTGCCGTTATTGACCCCCGAACAAGACCACCTGGATAGGCATTGACAGAATTTGACCGGGCCCACCTTTAAACATTTCCAGATTGTGTGGATTTTCATTGAGCGGAACCTAGTAATTGATCTTCAATGGGAGCTCCTGCCGAAAACTTGGTTTCATTTGATTCTACTGTGAACGGCGGTAATTGCAACGGACTGAACGTAACGTACCAAATCCCCCCACCTTATATTCAGGAGCGGACATGTCTCACTATGGTCCAAAGGCGGACGATCGCGATCATGATTGCGGCGATTTTGATCTCTACGGTGGTGCTCGCCATGCTTCTGTCACAAAAGCAGGTGGAAGAGAAGGATGTGCGCTTAGACTTTAATGATGGATCTCACCCGTTGACCACCAGGATCGGCGATAAGGAGTTTGACCTCATCCTCGAACAGGGCGATGAATATTATTATGGCCTGACCATAGTGGTGGGCGGGCAGGAGTACTTCTCCGTCATCATATGGAACGAGACCTTGACCGTGAGCGGGGTCGACTTCACGGTCACCCATATGGACTCTGAGGGGATAGTCCTCCACCTGAGCGCGGACAGAGGACTGTTATGAGACCTTGGACCTCAACCGGCCATCGTCTACCAAGGATCATGCGAAGCACCGGCTGGCATCGTTGCTCGTAGACGGTCAAAGGCATCGATACCGATCCTTCGCTCACAGTCCACCGAGGCCCTGTTCAAGGCAGAGGTGTCAGGCATATATCTTCGCCATCTCCGCGATACCGACGGTCTGGTTGGCGACCTGGGGCGGTCCGACCAAAATATCCGTGAGCTCGCCGCTGATCTTCTGGAAAAGGCCGTCCTGATTGGCTCCCATGGCCTCCGAGGAGTTCCAGAAGCTGATGACCGTTACCCTATCTGGACTCTTCACCGATAGCAGGGAAATAACCCCCGTGAAACCGTTCTGGGCTTTCAGCTCATCGAGGTGGGTGTTCATTCTCTTTACCCCTTCGTTCCTCATTCCCGGCTTGAACTTCCAGCAGGCGATTCTTGCACTGACCATATTGACCACGTGCCGCGATAGCGGCCATCACCGTCCTTCAACTTTGCACCATCAGACAGCGGGAGTCATGGTGTACTTACGGCGATCCGGCGAGACTGTGGACTGTCCAATGAGCTAGTCATTGAGCGGAGGTCCGGAGGCCTATTGATAACAAGGACGTCGAGCCATGAGGATAAGTTCAAAAGGGGAGAGGGGCCTGCCACCCAGTGGTGAGAGAATGACCCTATGGAAGAGTTTACCCGTTGGCCGTGACCCCCCTAATATCATCAACGTCATCATCGAGACCCCCAAGGGCAGCAAGAACAAGTGCGAGGTCTCCAAGCAGTTCGACGCTGTCGTCCTTGATAGGGTGCTCCACTCGAGCGTCATCTTTCCCCTGGAGTACGGCATGATTCCCCGGACCTATTACGAGGATGGCGACGCCCTCGACGCCATGGTCGTCCTGTCCGAACCTACCTTCCCCCGGTGCGTCATAGAGGCCAGGCCGATAGGCCTCCTTCGATTGCGAGACGAGCACGGGCCCGATGACAAGGTTCTGTGCGCCGCGACCAGGGATCCCCGCAATCGAGAGTACTACGATCTTCACGACCTTCCCAAGCACTACCTGGAGGAGATCGCGGAGTTCTTCCGGACCTACAAGCGCCTCGAAGAGGAGAAGAACACCGAGGTCCTGGGCTGGGACGGAAAGGAGGCCGGGCTGAAATGTGTCCAGGAGGGCATGGAGCTCTTCAACAGGAATTTTGGAGACGGTGCCAAGGAATGACCTCGTGACCCTCATCGGCGTCTCGTCGTTTCCTCCAGAACCCCGCAGCCGGCAGCAGGGCCTTGAACCTTTCATCTCGCCAAGGGGTACCCGCGTCGTCGTCCTGAAGGAAACGGTCAATCGTTACATATCCTAGCGAGGGAATGGTTGTGCAGCTCTGGGCATGCTCAGTCGTTCTTGTGCGACTGCTTGCCGCCCTTGCGGCCGGCCTCTGATAGCTTTTCGTGGGTGGACCCACTCTCCCTTCCCTCGGAACCCGAACTCCGTCCTCCACCATGGGAGTGCTCCCCGCCCTTTACTTTAGCCTCGCGCGGCTCGGCCTCTGCACCTTTGGAGCCAATCTCCTTGTAGAACTCAGGGCCTCGCTCCTCAGATACTGTCTCTCCCCCCTTCCTGCCGATCTCCTGGTAAAATTCTTTGCCGTGGGTCTCGGCGGTCTTCTCGCCGCCCTTCTGACCAATCTCCCGGTAGAACTCTGAGCCCCGCTCCTCGGCAACCTTCTCGCCGCCCTTCTGACCAATCTCCTGGTAAAATTCCTTTCCGTGGGTTTGGGATGTCCTCTCGCCGCCCTTGCGGCCGGCCTCGGCCGTGGTCATCTCTCCCCTCTTGGAACGCTTCTTCTCAGCCATGTTTTCACCTCGTTACCCAATTCAGGGCTAACTGGGCCTTTTTATTGCACAATATTAAACCGTTTACCGTTGCTACAACGGGGGAAAGGGAAGGATGGTGCAGAGCTGTCATATGCCTCCTTCCCGCTGGTCGCCCACCGCCCATAGGCTGCCTGGCCGCTCCTCCTGCAGCGTACGCATTCGCCGATGATGACCGTGGGCCGTCTCAACTCCGAGGAAGGGTGAAGAAGAATGTCGACCCTTTTCCCGGCTCTGACTCCACCCCCATTCGTCCGCCGTGCCGCTCCACAATCTTCCGGGCTATGGCCAAGCCGATCCCGGTGCCGGGATACTCCTCCCGAGTGTGCAGACGATGGAACATCTTGAACACGTACTCATGGTACCTCGGATCGATGCCGATGCCGTTATCCTTGACCTCGAAGGTCCATTCGCCCCCCTGGGGTCGGGCGGAGAGCGTTATCCTCGGCGGCTCGGAGCTGCGGAACTTGATGGCGTTAGAGATCATGTTTGAGATCAACTGGCTCATCTGCGTCCTGTCGGCCATGACCGTAGGCAGAGGGTCGACCTGAACCTTGGCTTCGGCCTCAATAATCGACAGTTTCAGCTCGCTCAATACCAACTGAGCTACTTTGTTCATGTCAACGGGGGAGAACTCCTTTCCTCTGGTCTCCACCCGGGAGTAGGTCAGCAGGTCCTCGATGAGCTGCTTCATCCTCTGTGCACCATCGACCGCTAGGTCCACGTACGATCTGGCCTGGGGGTCGAGCCTTTCGCCGTACCTCTGGTCCAGCAGCGAGAGGAAAGAGGTGATCATTCTCAGAGGTTCCTGAAGGTCGTGCGATGCGATGTACGCGAACTCCTGCAGCTCGTTGTTGGATCGCCTCAGCTCCTGCTCCACCATCTTTCGATCAGTGACATCGATCATCACCCCGTAGGATCGGGACAGCCGCCCCGGCTCATCCCGCTCGGTCCGGCCCCGGGCCTCGATCCATCTTAGAGTACCGCTGGGCCAGAGGGCGCGAAACTCCAAATTATAATCGTTTTGATCCTCGGCCGCTGATCGTACCGCCGCCTCCACATCGGCTCGATCCTCTGGATGTACTCGGTCCAAAAAAGCCTGGAGACCGGGTTTGACCTCTTCGGCATCGTAGCCCATCAGACGGTAGAGCTCATCGTTCCATACCACCTCTCTGCTGGTGAACCGCCAGTCCCAAGTCGCCAGCTTCCCTGCTGATAGAGCCAGGCCCAGCCGCCGTTCGCTATCCTTGAGCGCCTCCTCCGCCATGCGGCGATTGGTGACGTCCTGGATCGTGCCGTCCATCTTCACCGGTTTTCCCTTATCATCGAAGGTTACCGCCCCCTGGCTGTGAGCATAGCCTTCTTTCCCGGCCCTCGTCAGATATCGGTACTCCACGTCATAGATTGAGTGGTCCAGGGCGCTGGTGATCGCCGACTCGACTCGTGCCCGTTCCGAAGGGTGGACGAAGTCCAGGAAGTCCTTGTACTTCGGCTTGATCTCCCGGGGCTGCATCCCCATTATCCTGTACACCTCGTCCGACCAGAACTGCCGATCGAGGGGAATGTCCCATTCCCAGCTGCCGAGATGGGCCATCTGCTGAGCCCGTGCAAGATGGAATTCGCTCATACTCAGCTCATCCTCCACCTTCTTCCGCTCGGTGATGTCCGAGAATGTCGCCAGAGCACCGTCGTCGTTACCGTACGAGTCAAACAGCGGTTGCATCGACGCCGAGACCCACACCATGCGGCCATTCTTATGCTGCATCGGGAGCTCTACACCTCTCACGACGCCCGCGCCCGGTCGACCGTCCACCATATTCCACACTGCTCTGAGCTCGAGAGGCGCGAAGTCGGTGGGCGGACGGCCGAGCATCTCCTCCGGGGAGTAACCGAGGATGGCCGCTCCCCGCTCGTTAATGTAGTCGGTCCGGCCGGCTGCATCCAATGTCCAGATGCCCTCGTTGGCCATCTCGACGATCCGCTCAAACCTGCCCGGCGGAACCTGCGGTCTAGACGTCCTCTCCTCCATCGACCCACCGAGGTCCAAATTGTCACCCATCATACATAATGCTCATCCAGGGGCGTTGGGATTGCGCACAAGAACATTCCTCCCTACTTGTGGACGACGGTGATCTCCGGAAACATGTCAATTCCTGTGGCATCCGACCCGATCTTGATCCGCTCCGACAGACGGATCTCCGCCAGCATGAGCTGGAGCATTTTGCTGCGAACCTCCCGGCGGTCGTGGACCCGGGTCACGTACCGAACGAAGATGTCAACCCAATCGTCATTGAACGACATATAGGCCGAGGGCCTGACCTCCCTCTGGGTGAGATAATACTTCTCCATGACAACCTCGGTCAAAGCCTCCTCGGCGGCCCTAGCCTGTTCATCGGTGACCTCATAGGCAATGGCCTTGAACCGCTCCATCGCGTAGGGGATGTCGCTGTCCTGGGAGATGGGAAACTTGACCTCATCCCACAGGAAAGGGAAATCTTTGGTGTAATTGCTCACGATGCCCGACGTGGCCATGCTGTTGGGGATGGTCACCAGACGGCCGGTGGTCTGGTCCCCGCCGATCCATGCCCGCATCTCCAGCAAGGTGGTGTAAAGCAAACCGATGTCCACCACATCGCCCAACCACTCCTCGACCTCAATCCGGTCACCGACGCTGTAGATATCGTTAGCCAGGATGGCCAGGCCGCCGACGAAGTTACGGACGAAGTCCTGAAGCACGAAAGCCGCGGCGGCCCCGATGAGACCGATGGAGACGGCGAGGGTCTCCGGCTGCTCGATCCAGAGCACGGCCACCGTGCCCACGAAGATGAATACGTACAGGACGGTCAGCGCCTTGCTCAGGCTGTAGCGGGTCTTGCGATCCTTGACCCGCCGGGAAATAATCCCCTGAAAGATTATGGAGAACAGAAAGTAGACGAGGGCCAGAGCGAAGAACGAGTAGGAGAGCACGAGCCGTCCGGTCGGATTGATGATCCAGAAGGCAACACCGATCGCGATCAGACCGGCCAGGACGATGAGCTTCCTGATCACCTGTCAAAATAGCCATCCTGCCTCGTTAATATCTATCCCCAACATGATCCTGGAAGTAATGGGTTAACCGTCACCGCTCCGGGCGAATACCGTTTTCCAGATCACCGACGATCTCACCGATGACGTTCGGGGTCAGCCGTGAGCCCTCACCAAGCCCCTCGATAATGCCCCCGATCAGATTTTAAGGCTCCCAGGCTGGTTCCATAGGCTAGCCACCATCCAATTATGCATTCCCTGCTCCCTAGGTCGACCATTTTGCGGTCAATGGATTAATACTACCAGCTTGAACGTCAGAATAATACCCAGCCATCGACTGGTGAGGAGAGATAAAAATGACAGAGAAGACCACACATGAGAAGAGGTCAGAGGCTGGCCGCAAGGGTGGCGAGGAACGCCGTGGGATGTCCCGGCAGGAGGCCGGCCGACTCGGAGGAGAGAAGGTCGCCGAGGAGCGGGGGCCCGAGTTCTTTAGGGCGATCGGAAAGAAGGGCGGAGAGACTGTAGCCGAGGAGAGGGGGCGGGAGTTCTATAGTGAGATCGGCAAGCTAGGCGCCAAAGCCGAGCCACATGAGGCCAAGGTCAGGGGCGGCGAGCACTCCCACATGGGACCTGAGCGTAGCTCGGGATCGATGGGTGAGCTCACCAGGGAGAAGCGTACGGCAGCCGGCCACAAAGGGGCAGAAGCCCAGCCGGTCGAGGCCAAGAGGAAAGGCGGCGAGCACTCCCATGGGAGCAAGAGGGAGGACTGAACCGCCGCCGTCACCTGAACAGAGCATCAGCGGTGGATCGGGCTGACGTCTTCGGGCCGGCCCATGAATCACCTCGAGAGGGGCGCACCGCCGTCCCAGCGCTGAGCCTGGTTCGTCAGCTGGAGCGAGATTTGCCCCTGCATCACTGCCAGGAAGCGATCAGGCGGTCCAGGGCAAGCAGCTTCCTGACCACCGTCCGACCCTTATCGGTGAGGGAAAGGATGTAACGCTTCCGGGGCCGGGTCTCCATCCGGATCTCGATGAGGTTCTTGTTCTCCAGCTGTCGAACAATGAGCATCATCCGTCCATAGTTCGGCATCACCTCCCTCAGTTCGCTTGCCAGGACGTCCTCTCCCTTCCTGGAATCCAGATACTTCAGGATTGAGAACACGTGATCGATGTCCAAGACGTTTACATCTACATCTTCAGTCATCTTGCACTACGATATCTGTTAGATATCTTAAGTCTTATCAATCGTTTCTAGCATGCTTTCCATGCATCGATCGGCGAACGCCATCGGGCGTACCATTCTCATTACCGCTAGCGGTATTCGGAAAATAAAAGCGGGCCGTCGTACGGACGAGAACCTCACCCTACGGACTCCCTCGGCTCCAGCACTTGGCGACCGAGGCCATCAGCAGCATTACGGGACGTGCCGAGGGACTAAGTACATCGACCCTGGAATAATAGCTCCGGCCCCCGAGATCCTTGGTCAAGGGTTGCACAGGGATATGCCCTCTCCCTTGAACCGCTCCCTGATCGCCTCGAAGAACCCCGAGATTATCTCGTCCCGCCTGTTCACTTCCCTGATCCAGATGCGGATGTTTACCTTGACCTTACCTTCCCTGAGGTCCAGGATGTTGACCCTGGGGTTGAGGGTGCTGAGGTTGGGGGACGACCCAAAGAGATTGCGGATAGCAGGCCGCTCGAAGACCTTCAGCACGACCCGACGTTCCTCCTCATCCACGTTCGGCAGTATGTGGGGATCCCTATCCGCCTCCTCCAGCACGATTCTCCTTACCGCCTCGATTGAGCTGGTGGAATAGAACCACAGATCGATGGAGGCGGCCACAAAGCCTGCCTGAGTGTAGTTGATGATCTTGCCGTTGACGATCTCGGAGTTGGGGACGATGATGATCCTGCCGTCGACGTCCCTAAGTACGGTGGTCATGAGGTTAATGTCCTTAACCCGGCAAACCCCCGTGGTAGGGGCCAGCCCGACCTCCACCCAGTCCTCCAGCTCGATGGGGCGGATGATCGAGATCATCAGACCGGAGAGCATGTTGGATATTATCTGCTGGGAGGCGAAGGCGATAGCCACCCCCACCAGCCCCAGGGATATTATCAGCCCGCTGAAATCCATCCTCAGCACTTGGCTGAAGCCGATGAGCACGGCGGCGCCCATGATGACATAGAAGGAGAATCGGGCCACCTTTTTGGAGGTCCTGCGGCCCATCCGCCCGTCTAGCCTGTTACGGATAAGATTGCTGATCAGTTTCCCGATCACAGTAGCTGCCACCAGCAATATGGTGAAGGCCAGCAACTTACCTAACGTGATGCCGTCCCAGATCGGGTAATCCAGCCAGCTCATGAAACGACGTCCTGGGCCTTGCCGTCATTGACGAACAGTTCCCTTCCCTTGAGGAACAGTTCGAGGCTGATCAGCTCGCCGATGATGCGACCCTCTGCGTCGATCACCGGGAGGTCGTTGACGTGCTCCTTGAGCATGAGGTCCAGCGCCTTTTTCAGGTTGTCCTCCTTGGTCACCGAGAGGGTCGGCGCCATGAACGAGGATACCTTCTCCTTGAACATGTCCCGCAGGAAGCGATAGAACGACATGGCTCCCAGCTCTCGCACCCCCGTGCGATAGCCGATAAGCCTGAGCACGGTGTCGGTGGTGACCATACCCAGGAGCTTTTCCTGCTCGTCCACGACATAGACCTTTCTGGAGACGGGATTGCCAAGCATACCCTCGATCACATCGCTGATCGTGCTATCCCCGATCACCGTGGTCGGTCTCTTGACGATCAGATCGAACACATCGCCGACGAGGGTCTCGCTGAACCGCTTATCGGTATCGCCCATGTGTTCCCCATGCGCGGCTGGCTACTTCAATTGAACGATGCCGGCGGCCAACGGACTTCGGTCGGTCACTGTCCCGGGCGGATGGTGGCCACCTCCAGGAGGGTGGGCCAGTCCACCGCGGTCTCGACACACCCATCCCTCAAGGTGACCACTCCCATCGCCGGGAGGTCCATCTGGTCGGTCATCTCCAGCCCCTCCTTGACTTCCATAAGGCAACCGACCCCCACTATGCCTTTGGGTCGGTACTTCTTGACTAGGCGCTTCACGAAGGTGGAACCAGGCACGATGGACACCCGGCAACCGGCGCTCTCCAGCTCGTCGATCCCCTTGCCGATCTCGCAACGCATGCAGCGCTTACAGACCAAGCCTTCGATGGAAAGGCTGGAAGGACAATCGATGGACCTCAGGCACTGAGGGAGAAAGATCATGCGGTCCTCCATCGGCAACTTGCTGAACCTCTCCCGGTTGAGCTGATTGTGCAGCCGTATGGAGAATGAAAGAATCTCCCGGTCATCGACCTTGCTGACACTCCAGAGGATTTTAGCCAGCCCCTCCATGATGATGAGCCCTGGCCTCAGGAGCGTGGGCAGATAGAACCGTCCCCGGCGCATAGATATGACCGTCACGACCAGCATGATCAGGGCCAGGGTCGCCAATGCCAATACGACGATGAGGACCGCATACCCCAGAATGGCCATAACCTGGTCGAAAGAGACGGATAACATGCATCTCAGATGTTATCTTAGGTATATTTTTAGTTACTGACATAGCTATCGTGCCCCCTGCAACCCCGCGCCCTGGCACCTCTGGCCGGGCATTCTATGGCTGTCCAGAGGTCGGTCCGCCCTCGGGCTTCCGTTCGTTAAGACGGCTCCCCCTTCTGGTTCCAGATGTCGATGTTGGAGCCCTAACTCTTAATATGTCCGCCTCCAAATACACACTGTCGAATCACATAGGGGATCGGGAAAATGAACAAAATGACAATCGCGGCGGTTGCGGTGGCAGCCGTACTATTGGTAGCTGGAGCATATGTTGTTGTGAGCATGGGTAATGGGTCCGACAACCAGAGCGGCAAGGGAGGTGACAATAACACTCAGACCGATGCCGTGGACTCTGCGAACAAGACCCTGGCGGTGTCCTTCCCCGTTGAGATCTCAGCGGATAACAGGAAGATGGCGTTGTCCATGGACTATCCCGGCAAGGGTGAAAGCGGGTACTCCTACAACTGGAGCAAGAACTATCAGTTCAACATCACCGCCTCACCCGCCAGTGGATACACGGGGAACGTCCTGATCAAGATGTTCGCCGAGAAATCCGGGGAGATCGGGACCAGCAACCTCGTGGTCAAAGATTTCAAGGGCAACCAGGTCCAGTGGAGCTTCGCCACCAAGAACGGTGCGCACACACTGTACAATGAGATAAGCGGCGACATCGTCTCCTGGAAGACCAACGGAACTACCTCGTATCGTACCATCGACGTGATGTTCAACGGCACCGGTAACTTCACCCTGTTCATCCAGGCTTTTGACCTGAACACTGGGAAGGCCATCTCGGACGCCGTATCGGCAACGCCGCTGTATGTGCCGGTGACCGGTCACCTGGTCGTCAAGGCTCTCAATGTCGGCGAGTGGAAAACGACCGTGAACGGGACCTACTATGTCATTCTAATGAACATCACCAACAACTGGAACATCCGTTATGATGTGGATGCCACCTACTTGGTCCTGAGCAATTCCACCACGGAGAACGCGGCTAACACCACCGCCATGGTCTTCAGGTCCCAGAGCCTGGCGCCATCGCAGTCCACCCAATTCCAGGCGTTCTTCGACTTCACCAACCAGGACCGCACGAGTTTCGTCCTCCAGTATCGGGACGGTAACACCGGAGAGGTGATGTCGGTCCCCCTGGGGAACAACACCACATAAGGCAGTGAAACTCCCTTTCAAACCTTTCTTTATTTTATATTATCTATTGCGATATTGAGAATCTCCTGCTGAGCCTTGGTTCGGCGGTCAATTCGGAAATTCCAGCATTCAATTTCCATAATAGTTACCATATATATTTTTCATTTTCCGATGTTTGATTCCCAGCTACTACATCTTTATATTCCAGCTCAAAATTAATCATTCTAAATCTAAACAATGGCGAGTGATGTCATGAAGAAGACTGTGATCGCTGCGATCGCCGTAGTCATTGTACTTTTGGTCGCTGGAGCCTTCGTGGTTCTCAGCATGAACACCCCCAGCTCGAGCGGGAAGGACGACGGCAAAGATGATGACAATAACAATAACAATAATAACAACAATAATAACACAAATAACAACACCAATCCTACCAACAACACGACCCCGAACACCATCGACCTCGGGGCTAGGACCCTGAATATCACCTTCCCAGCGAGCCTAGGCTCTGCCGAGCCCAAGGTATCCCTGGCTGTGACCTACCCCGGCAAGGGCGTGGCAGACTACACCTACAACCGTAGCCAGAGCTATCACTTCCAGATAGCCAGCACCCCCGCCAACGGGTATAGTGGGGACGTGCTCATCCGGATGTTTGCCGAGCTCACTGACCCCGTTGACGAGATCGACCCCCAGAACCTGATGGTGACCAATGAGACTGGGAGAGTGCTCGACTGGACCACCGCCACCAGGGTCGGACAGTACACGAACTACATCGTCATCAGCGGTGATCTTGGAGCCTTCAGGACCAACGGCAACGCCACCGACGTCAGGACCTTCGATGTTACTCTCAACTATATCGGTAACTTCACCCTGACCTTCCAGGCGTTCGACCTTAACAACAACGCGACTCTCTCCGAGCCCACTGTAGCCGGTCCGATGTACGTGCCGATCAAGGGTTCGCTGTCGATCCATGCTAACAGCATCGAGCAGTACAGCAACGGGACCGGCGAATGGTACCGTGTCCTGATCAACGTCACCAACAACTGGAACATCCGTTATACGGTCTATGCCAGCGGCTTCGTGATCAACAACACGGTCGATGAGTTTGCCGTGAACGATACCGCCACCGCCTTCAACAGCCAGCAACTGACCCCGCTGGGCGGAACCACCCAGTTCCTGGCATACTTCGATGCGACCGGCGATCGGGCGAACTTCACCATGACGTATACGGATCCGGTCTCCGGCGAGGTAATCAACGTACCATTACCAGTGCCTGCCTAAACCCCTTAACCCCTTCCTTTTTTCTTGCCGATGTTCTTTTATGCCGTGGTGCGCCATCTCCCATTCATGGCGGAGCTGTCGTTCTCCAGCACGATACCCTTGAATAATGGCGTCGAGATGCCGGCCCTTGGCCTCGGAGTCTTCAAAGTTACCAATAAGGAAGCGTACAATGTCGTGTCCCAGGCCCTGGAAGTCGGCTACCGGCACATAGACACGGCAGCTTACTATCAAAATGAGGCGGGGGTGGGTCGAGCCATACGTGACAGCAAGTTGCCCCGGGAAGAGGTCTTCGTCACCACCAAACTGTGGCACACCGACAACGGGTACAAGGAGGCACTGGCCGCCTGCGACCGGAGCCTGAAGGCCCTTGGCATGGATTACGTGGACCTGTACCTCGTGCACTGGCCAAAGGGCGATCGGGAGGAGGCCTGGAGGGCGATGGAAAGGCTGCTGGACGAGGGAAAGGCCCGAGCTATAGGGGTCAGCAACTATCTTTCCCGGCACCTGGACGGAACGATCGCCCGCTCGTCAACCGTGCCTGCGGTCGATCAGGTGGAGTTCTCCCCCTTCCTGTATCAGGAGGAGCTGCTGTCCTACTGTCGCTCCAAGGGCATCGTGCTGGAAGCCTACAGTCCGCTGACCAGGGGGAAGAGGCTCGACGACCCCCGGCTAGTGGCGTTGGCCCGCGAATATGGAAGAACGCCGGCCCAGATGCTCATACGCTGGGTCCTCCAGAAGGACATGGTGGTCATCCCGAAAAGCGCCAAAGTGGAACGCATGAGGGAGAATGCCGCGGTCTTCGACTTCGAGATATCGGCCGAAGACGAGGCCCGGATGGATTCCTTCAACGAGGACTATCACACCACCTGGAACCCCGCGGACATACCGTGACAGCTGTCTGTCCTGCACGAAGTCCCCCGGTCCGCGTTCAATGGACCTGACGCCTGGGAGACAGGAAACCCTTTTGACCGGTGCACCGATAAGGTTTCATGAAGCAGGAGGTCAAGGCGTTCCTGGACACCGTGGCCGGCCGGAGAGCCCAACAGGTCCAGAGGCAGGATTCCGCGGTCAAGGCTAACTACGCGCTCGATGATCAGTCCCCTCGGGCGGTGGTCAAGGCGGAGAGGGATGGTAAGGTCACCGCCTTCGAGTTCATCGAGACCTCCCAGACCGCCGCGGTGCATGCCAACATGGAGGACTACGTGTTCGCGGCCAACGAGTTCGGCACGGTCAGCATCGCGCTGCCGGAGAGCGACTACACCCCAGCTATCGCTGTCACCATCCTCGGCGACCTGAGGGGAAGGATCGTAAAAGGCGGGGCGACCCGGGAATTCACCTTCGCCGGTTACCTGTACGATGGCATGGGTAACTTCCGAAAGCTATTATGAGGGAAGCGGGGCTGTGGGGACCGTGGACCAGGGAACGGCATGGTGGCGGTGCGCGTACTTCGCCTATCTTGACAGCGAACAGGCCCTTGACCGAATGGACGAAGATGAGGCCAGAAGGACCGCCGTGCGCTCCCTCCAGGATACCGTGGAAGGCTTCCTGGGGGGCAGGTGGAACTTCGGGACCTTGAAGTATCGGATGGACGGGGCGTCGGCGGAGAGCGGCCTGGTCTTCCCGCCCCGCTCGGTCACCTCAACGCTCAGCGATCTGGCGCTCGGTGTTCCCCTCGACGACCTGGAGCCGGCCCTGCGTCGGGCTGCCGCCCTGCCCGACGACCCGGGAGCGGCCAAAGGGTCGCTTATGGACCTGGAGGAGGCGATGGAGAGAGCGGTGTCAGGCGGGAGCCTGGAGAGATCAAAGGCCCGGCCGGAGCGGTGGCCCGAGCTGGCGGCTTGTCTCTGGCACATCCAGGACCCCCTTTCCTGGCCGCTGGCCAATCGCCAGGCGATGGTTTTCCTGCGTTCCCGGGGGGAGGTCTCGGACCTCGACCCTTCCCATGACTACGCCGAGTACGCCGCGGCCATGCTCCGCCTGTCTGAGACCACCGGGGGAAGCATGACCGAACTGGAGCATCTGCTGGAAGTGCTGGACGAGGGCGCCCTCCCCGTCCCCGACCCCGCCTCCTGCCTGGAGGCCAACCTCCGCCGGGCGGAGGAATGCGCCTCCCAGGGCAGGACGGACGAGGCGTTAACACGGTATGAGCGGGCCCTCGCCCTTGACCCTCGCCTCCCCCACGCCCTGCGGCGGAAGGCTGAACTGTACGAGTCGAAGGGGCTCATCATGGCGGCAATCGGGGAGCTGGAGATCTTGGTCGAGCAGACGCCCGAGGACCGGGACGCCCACCGCCGGCTCGTGACCTTATACCGTGCCCAGAACTTGGTGCATGAGCACAACCTTGAGGTCCGCCGGTGGAAGGCCCTACGGGAAGCGAGGGAACCGTAGGCTGTGGCCGCAGAGGTGTTATCGGCGGCGGGAGGAAGACACCACACCTTTTAATCGATGGTGGCCGATGCGCCGCCGGGTCGTGCCATGTTCGGTCGGGATGCGTCCAGCGTCTTCGGTTCGGTGCCGAGGAGGGTGGGATGGCTCATCCTGCTGATGTCCTTCTCCTCCCTGGCCACGGGCTATTTCTGGGTGGCAACCTCTGCGTACCTGCCCCAGATCGGGGTGTCCTCCGGATCAGTCGGGCTTCTCCTCGCCATCAACGGGGTGGTTTTCATACTGGTAGCCATTCCGCTGGGGGTGCTGGCCGACCGGGTGGGCCGCAAGCAGATCCTGATACTGGGGGTCATGGGGATGCCTCCAGCCCTCCTCATATATGCCATGACCTCCGAGGTCGCCTTCCTCATGCTAGCCTCGGTCATTGCCGGCGCCGCGGAGGGAGCTTTCATGACCACCTGGAACGCCCTCATCGCCGACATGGCGTCGGGGGAGGGCAGAAAGGAGGCGTTCACCCTCTCGTTCATCGTTACCGCGGCCGGCGCCGGCGCCGGTTACGCCCTGCCCTATACATTCCCCTTCATCGCTGGACTGGGGGGCTGGACCGTCACGAGAGTGCACGAAGTTTTCTTCGTCATCATCGCCCTGGTCGCGCTCATCACCCCGCTCAGCCTCGCCCGTCTCCTGAGGGAGTACCGGGAGTCCCCGGGAGAGCGGATGGCCCTGAGGAAGGGGCGGAACCTGGGGCCCATGCTGAAGTTCTCCGCCCTGAATTCGATCATCGGCCTGGGGGCGGGTTTCATCATCCCCCTAATCCCCACCTGGCTGTTCCTGAGGTACGGAGTGGCCGACAACCTCAGCGGCCCCCTCTTGGCTCTGGCCAGCCTGACCATGGGCTTCGCCTCCATCGCCAGCACCGGCCTCGCTCGGCGTTTCGGGACGGTGAAGGCGATAGCCCTCTGTCAAGGATCGTCCACCGTCTTCATGCTGGCCCTGGCCTTCGCCCCCGACCCGGCCACCGCCGGCGGATTGTATGTCGTCCGAGCCATGCTAATGAACATGTCGAACCCGCTCTCCGACTCCTTCCTCATGGGCATCGTCACCAAGGAGGAGAGGGGGCTGGCCAGCGCCATCAATTCGATCGTGTGGAGGCTTCCCAACAGCGTGACTACGGTGGTCGGGGGCTTCCTGCTGGGCATGGGGCTGTATGCCGAGCCCTTCTACCTCGCCACCCTGTTCTACGCGATCTCCGTCGCATTGTTTTTTCTGATCTTCCGGGGAATGGAGCCCGGCGATTGACCATCCAAAGTCTAATAAGCTCAAATTCGGTCATATTGTCAAGGCGATCAGATGACGAACCATTGGGAGACCAGGGAAGGAGGGCTGATGTGGAGGGCCGTTCTGTCCATAGTGACGATCTTCGGGTGGCTGGTGTTCCTGGTCCTGTGGCTGTTCTTCCTCACCTCCCAGCTGGGATTCGCTCAGAACGTGGCGGTGTTCCTCACGTCTCTCCTGGTCCTGATGGCCATTCTACTGGTCACCTGGGTCACCTGGGCCCTGAAATTCCCCCACCCCATGCCCCAGCAAGGTCCCGGATACATACCGTATCCCCGGTACGCCCGCCTGAAGTCGGGTGTCGGGGGCCTCTCAGTCATCATCTGGCTCACCTTCCTGGTAATCTGGCTATTCTTCTACGCCGGCGACTTCAGCTTCTACGAGAACATGGGGATCTTCCTGGCCTCCGTGCTGGTGGTAGCGGGGGTCAATTGGGCAGTGAATCTATTCATACGGTGAGCGGGTCGACCCGCTCCCCGGTCGATACTGCGGCCCGAGCGTGGTGCAAAACAGAGCGGCCGGGTGGGACCCCGGCCGATGGCAAGGTCCTCCCCGGGAGGGAGGTTGCAGTCCTCGCTACTTCACCAGCTCGCTGATGTGCTGTGACGGCCGCTTTCCCTTCCTCTTGCTTACATAGACATTGCGGCCCTTTTTGTGGAGGGTGAAGACGTCATCGAACTCCTCCAGGTACTCCCTGAGGCCGGCCTTTCCGTAAGTCTTGAAGTCCAGATCGGGGTCTTCGCGCTTAACCTCCTTGCTTAGCTGGGGAAGGTAGGCCAGACCGTCATCCTTAACCACCCTGTCGAACGCCGCGGTGACCACCTTGAGCAGGTCAATGGAACTGCGGGGCGGCAACAGGTCCGCCGCTTCCGGTACCTCGGGCTCGGCCGGGGCCTTATCCTCGGTCTTCTCCTCCACGGGAGCCTCGGCCTCGATCTCTTCCTCCGCCCGCTCCACCCGGCGGACCAGCATGCTCTTACCACGGCGCACCAGGGCGAAGTGGTCCGGGAGGGCCTCCAATAGGTGGGAGATTTTCTCCTTACCATAGTTGGCGCTGTCGAAGGTGGGGTCCACCTTCTTGGCCGCCTTGAACATCCTGAAGGTGTCTGCCGTCCCATCGCTGTTCTTGTCTACGATGCGGTATGCCTCCATCAGGAGAGGCAGGGCGTCGTTCACCGTGCGGCTGCAGGGGGCCTCCTTCTTCTCCTGCTCAGGTGCCCTCTGCTCTTCCGCCGGGGGAATTGTGCGATTCTCGCTCTTGCGGCGCACATAGATCGCTCCATGGTTCGCCCGCTCCACCTCGAAAACGTCATCCAGCTCGTCGATGAGGTTCAGCAGCGAGGCTTTTCCGTAGGTCCTGGTATCGAACGCCGGGTCCAGCCGACGCAGGGCCGCCCCGATATCCCCGTTGAGGGCGCGACCGTCATCATTGACCGCGTAGTCGAACGCCCGGTTCAGTATGTCCATGGCATCGCGCGGTGTCTTCCGCGGCCGGGTCTGTCCCTTGGGAGCCTTGGGGGCCTCCTTCTCCTCTTCATCCTCCTTCCCGAGGTTCTCGGTGGAGACGAACACGTCGCACGCTCGCCGGAAGGAATCGTGGGTCTCCTTCTTCCCGATACCGATTACGAAGAGACCATGCTCACGTATCTTGATCGCCAACGAGGTGTAGTCCGAATCGCTGGAAACGATGACGAACCCCTTGACGATGCCATCGTGGAGTATGTCCATAGCATCGATGATCAGGGCGATGTCGGTGGCATTCTTGGTTACGTACCGATTTGATATGTTGGGGAACTGCTGGTAAGGGGAGAGAGCGTACTCCTTCAGCTTGGTCTTCCAAGAGTTGACCTGCCCTCCGGCGGTCCAGTTGCCGTAGACCCTTCTTATGATGACCGAGCCGTACTTGGAGGCTTCCGCCAACATCTCCTCGATCATGGTTGCCTGGGCATTGTCTCCATCGACCAGGAAGGCGAGTTGCCTATCCTCGATGCGCTTCTCGTCCATGTCAAAATCTCCGCTATCCTGATATCGCCAGAACCTTCTGATTATTTAAATCAGAGTGTTTGGACTACGTCCGCCCTCGCAATAGCTATGAATGACCCGCCATCCAGTAGCGGAGAGGATCTCCGCCCCTGCCATTTCGAGACCGTGGACGAAGCGTTTGGATTATCCTGTGCAGCCCGGGGCGGCGGTAACTCACCCCTACCGTTTCGGTGCGGATAGAATACCGCCCGATCAGCGACAGCGGAGGATGCTCTCAGGAAGATCGTGGAGAATGCATTGCTCTTCCGAACTGAACCTATTAATCACAGTCGAGCATAGTACGGGCAATGGCCAAGCTCCGCTCCCTTGCCCTCACCAACTACCGACGTTACGCCGGCGAGATCGAATTGCCTCTAGACCCCGGGGTCAACCTGGTCCACATGCCTCCGGGGATGGGCAAGACCACCATCCTCGAGGCCATCTCCTGGTGCCTCCTAGGTACCGAGCTGGTGGCTGAACCGGGGCAGGTTCCCAACGCCGAAGCCCTGGGCATGGGGATGGCCGAGGTCAGGGTGGCAATGACCTTCATCAACGGGGAGCGACTGGAGCGCTTCGCCCTCTATTCCATGGTTGAGGATGAGGTGAAGCGGCAGGGATGGGGATGGAGACTGACCGGCGCCGGCGGAAAGGTGGCCGGGGAAGGCGATGACGCCGAGGAGTTCGCAGATGAGGCAGAGCGGCTGTTTCCCGAGGCTTGCGTCCATTCCAACCTAATCAGCGGGGCTTCCCTGGCCCGCGTGGTGGCAGGAGGCGCCAGCGGGCCGGAGAGAGCCATCCAATGCAGCGACACGTGGTGCACCAGCGACCTCAGCATAAGATGCTCCATGGAGGCCACCGGTCTATTCTTGGAGCTGTGCCCGGACGCGCCGGTGAGAGCCCTTGGCTACGATGCAGGGGGGCGACCGGAAGTCTCAGTAGAGGGGGGCTTGTCCCCTGATGAAGTTCGGCTGGCCGTGCTCAGCCATGCCTTGGCCTTCGCCAGGGAGAGCGCTGGGATCTGCCCCATCTTCCTCGACGACCCCCTTCAGGGAGTCAGCGGCGGGGACCGGGGACGTATTTTCGCCAATCTCCTGGATTCCCTACCGAAGAAGCAGGTGGTCCTCCTACTATCCGACCCTCAGGACATCGAGGCGCTCCGAGCTACGGGCAGGGTGGACAAAGAGCTGGAGATCAGAGGTTGAGGCCGTGAGATAGGGAGAAAGTACATGTGCTTCGCCGCTCGTGAGCATCCTTATGAGCACGGTGACCTTTCTTTCCCAGGGCCAGCTTAAGGGCCTCGAGGCGGCTATCCGGGACGGCTGCTGCTCCCTCCTGGACGTGAGGGAGAAGCATGAGTTCGAGGCTGGGCACATTCCTCTGGCCACCAACCGCCCGTTGTCCGAGGTGACCCGATGGCAGGCTGGGTTGGACAAGGTCCGCCCGGTGGTCCTGTACTGTCGGACGACGAACCGCAGCCGGCGCTGTGCTGAGGTCCTGTGCGCCCAGGGGTTCCGCGAGATCTATGTCCTGGACGGAGGGTATGCCGCATGGGCATCGCACGACCCCTCCAGGTCCTGAGGCCTTGCCATCGGGAGAGGCCGGGTACATTCCATCGATGAGAACCAGGTGGCCACGTTCTTATATCATGGAATGATGGAGGGGGCGTTGAACCCCCGAATTTTCAACACTGTCTGCATTCTCGCCATCATCGCTGTGGGAGCCGCAGCCATGTTCATGATGAGCTCAAACCCCGACCACGCGGTCATGAAGGAGCAAGCAGGGACCAATGCCATGTCTCCTACCGGTACGGTCGTGCTCCAGCCCCTCAGCCTAGGCCTGTCACTAGCAGTCGTGGCGGATCTCGGCATAATGACGGTAGGGCTTGTGATCCTCTTCAAGGACGATGCCCCTGGACGGGACTGATCTCCCTGAACCTGGGATCCAGTGAGGACAGTATCTCGGGATCGAACAGGCTGGGCTCCACATCCTCGCCTTCCATCAGATCAGCGAGCCGGCGGGCCCCGGCCACCGCCGAAAGTATGCCTATTCCGTTGCACCCTAGATTATAGTATAAGGGGGACAGTCGCGGGTCCTGCCCTACCACCCTGGCTCCGGTGGGGGTATAGCCCATAAGCCCCTGCCACCGCCTGCTCGAAGGACCGGCGTAGCCGTCCATCGTCAACGAGAGGAATTCTTCCAACCGTTCGTATGCTCCCCTATGATACACGATGCCCGGGTCGTACGTCCCGGTGATGGGGCCCTCCGGCCCTCCCGCCGCTGTCAGCCACCCCTCCCGGAACCGCCGACGGGCCAGATAGTAATACTCATTTCCGCCGGGAAAATAAGCCCTGGCCCCCTCGGGACCGGACCCGCCCTCGCTACCTACCATGTACCCAACTACCCCCCGGACCCGGCCACCCAGGATGCTGGGCGAGCAAGCCTCGATCTGCGGCATAGCATATCCGTTGGTGCACATGACCACCGCGTCGGCAAGGATTATGTGCCCGTTGCACCTGAGGGTGGCATCCTCCTCGCTCAGGCGGACCAGGTCGACGGGGGAGGCCTCGAAGATCCTGAACCGATCGGGCTGGGACAGGAGGTGGGAGGTCAGGACCTCTACCAAGGCGCAGGTATTGACCAGGCCGACCTTCACCTCCACCGATGCGAGGTACCGACGATCCCTGGACCACATCTGCCGGGCCAACATGGCTCGGGGCGTCCGAGGGGCGTCTCCCAGGAGGCCTACCGGGGCATCCTCGGCCACGTGCACCTTGCCCACATCCAGTCCCGTCCGCCTACGTTCCTCGAGTTCCGATGCCCACCATTCGACATCATCCGTCTCCGCGAGGCCCAAGCGGCCCACCACCTCGGTGAGCAGAGAGTTGGCGCCGATCGTACTCAGCACGGAGTCTAGGGCCCCCCGTGCGGCGGTCATTTCCCGGAAACCCCGGACCGCCCGTTCCTCGCCCACTCTCAAGGCGCTCTCCCGCAGCCCCGTCTCCGAGCCCTCCACCGCCTGACCGCCGTTATTGCCGGACGCCCCATGGCCCACAAGTCCGGACTCTAGCACAACCACTCGCAGGTCGGTGCGCGCCACCAGGTAGAACGCGGTGGCCAGGCCTGATATTCCCCCGCCCACGATGGCCACGTCAGCCTCCAGGCCCTCAGACAGGGCTACCGGAAGCCGGGACCGGGGATATTCCTCCGGCCAGGGCGAGCCCTTATGTCCAGGCATGCTTAGGCTCCTCCCGGGGGGACGGCCCCATTAGGCGGTCCTTGTTCCGTGGCCAGGGAGCGCAGGGATGCCAGAGCCTCGGCGGCGATTGAGGGGTTAATCTCGAAGCCGATCCCATGGCGGGAGGCCAGCGCCGCGGCCCGCAGAGTGGTCCCTGATCCCAGGAAGGGGTCGAGGACCCTTTCCCCGTAATAACTATAGGCTTTGATGAGCCGGGTCGGGAGCTCCACCGGGAAGGGAGCCACATGCGCCCTTCGGTCCCCGCTACCCTGCGGTGCGATCAGCCACACGTCGCTGTTCTTGATCGACAGCCAGAATTCCTTGTCCAGCCGGGACCGCTCGCGGTCCTCTGGGGAAACGTGGGCATACTTGCGCGCCCGCTCCACCCGCGAACTGGGCTTCTCCAGTTCCAGGATGAACTCGTGCATATTGTTGATGAGTATCCCTCCGGGGAAGGGGTATGTGCCGAAGGGGGCCCTCACTCCGTTGGTCTTCTGCCAGACTATGTCCCGTTTGAAGATGAACCCGAGGTCTTCGCACACCTGCACGGTGCGCCCGACAAGATTGAGGGTCCGGAAACTCCCATCCTCCAGGCGGACCGGGAGGTTCATGATGTTGATGAATAGCTTCCGCCCCGGCTGCAGGACACGCAGGACCTCGGCCCACACCTTCCCGATCAGGGTGAACCACTCGTCGACCGAGTGGACATCCCCCAGGTCTCCCGGCAGGGGGTCACGGGAATACATCTTGGTGTTGAAGTAAGGGGGGGAGGTGATCGCCAGGTTGATGCTGCCGTCCTCTACCTCCTTCATGTCCATCGCGGTCGAGCACATCACCTCCTGGCAGGTCCCGCGGACCCCCACCCTTACCGGCCCGAACGGCTCCGTAGTGGTCACCGTACCTCCGGCGAGCTCACCCAGCGAAGCTAGGTCGAACCTCTGTTGGCCGCTGCCCGAGATTGTCACCGGGACCTTGTCCTCACGCACCAAGCGGTGGAGCTGCCGGACAGTGGTACCCAGGTACCGGGCGGCCTCGCCGGCGGAGAGATACCGCCTATTGCTGTAGTCCGAACTGACGTTCGATCCCACTTAAGACCTCGTGGCCTATACATTGGAAGTGAGCCCAAGTTAAGCCTTTTGGGCCGAAGCCAGGTAATAAATATAAAGATAGTATAATATTATTTATCATTTTATTATAATCATGGTGGGAAATCATTGGCCGGGTGGTGCCGCGACCGCTCAGCGGTAACCGTCGGTCTCGAAAGGGGGGACCATCGGGCCGCCGGCGCATTCCGAGCGGTGCCTGAGCATGTCCCCGATGACCTTCCGCAGACCGTCCAGGTCCATGATCCCGACGACGTCCGCCAGGAACAGACCCCGGCAGAACAGCAAGAAGGTCGGCGTGGCTACCACCCCGTACTGTAGCGCGGTGTCCAGATTGGGGCGGGCGTCGACCCTCACGAAGACCGCCCCCTCGGAAAGCTCCCTGGCCAGGTCGTCGAAGACCGGAGCCATGGACCGGCAGGCGCTACATCCATCCATGTAGAACTCCGCGACCACGAGCTTGTCGGTGCTGGCCAATAGCTCCTGGAGCGACCGGCCGTCCAGCTCTCGGACCGCTATGTCCTCTGCCATCAAGCTTGCTCCGATGGTTATCCCCACTCATTCATGGGAGGGGAGGGAAGATAATCCTTTTTGCCACGCCTACTCCTTCTTGTGACCCTCGTAGCGTGGAAGGTGTTCAACCCGGTACTCGTGCCGGGGGAGGTCGACCGAGAACACGTTGACGGTGGGTGCGGTGTCCGGCTTGGAGTACTCCTCGGCCATGGAGATGGTCTGCGTAGGGCAGACCTCCACGCAGGTGTTGCAAGAGATGCACCGGTGCCGTATCACAGTCTGAGTCTTGGCGTCCTTGTTGGTGATGATGGCGTTGGTGGGACAGCTCCTCTCGCACTTACGGCAGAAGATGCACTTGGACATATCATAGAGTACCCGCCCCCGGTTGCCCGGGGGGATCGACGCCGGCTCGTTGGGGTACCGCGTGGTGAACGGCCGGCGGAACAAGTTCTTGAGCGAAGAGGACAGCATGGACATGGGATCACCGATCCGTACAACAGATACAGGGGTCCACCGACACCGTGATCGTGGGCACGTCCGCAAGTTGGCATCCGGGCAGCATGGCCAGCAACGACGCCACGTTCATCAGCGCGGGGGTCCTGAGCTTGATGCGCTCTAGCGCCAGCGTACCCTTGGCATTGATGTAGTACATCAGCTCGCCCCGGGGAGCCTCCACCCGGGAGAAGGACTCACCCTTGGGGTGACCCTTGACCTGGACCGCCACCGGCCCATCCTCCAGCAGGGGGAGGCTCTGCTCGATTATATCCACCGCCCGCAGGCACTCGTCCATGCGCACCATCATTCGGGCGTAGCAGTCCCCCTCTTCCCGGACTACCGGGGCGAACCTGAGTAGAGAGTACGCGGCGAACCCGTCCTGACGGATGTCCCGGTCGATACCCGAGGCCCGTGCCACTGGGCCGACGGTACCCCATTCATTGGCCTCTCGCTTCGACAGTTTGCCCACTCCCCGGGTGCGCTTGGACAGAGTGCCATCCCGTCCGAACACCCGCTGTAGCTCCTCCAGGCGGGGACGCAGCTCCCGCATTGTCGCCTGAATATCCCTGACCCTCTCCCCATCCAAATCCCTCTTGACCCCACCTACCACGTTCATGGAGTAATGGACGCGGTTACCCGAGATGCGATTGACCAGCATCATCACGTACTCCCGTTCCCGGAAGCACTGCATGAACAGGTTCTCGTACCCCACGGCTTCGGCGATATGGCCAAGCGCCAGGAGGTGGGAGGTCAGGCGCTGGCACTCCATCATGATGGTGCGGATGAGCTTGGCCCGTGCCGGGACGTCTAGGCCGTAGATCGCTTCCACGCCCTGACAATACGCCGAGGAATGATGGTAGGAGCAAATCCCACACACCCTCTCGGCCAGATACTGGGACTTCTTGTAATCGAGGGAGAGGGCGTACTCCATCCCCCGGTGATTGTATCCCTGGTTCAGCTCCGCCCCCACCACTGTCTCCTCGTCCAACGTGAGCTTGACGTTGAGCGGCTCGAGGAAAGCGGCGTGCTGCGGCCCGAACGGGATCGTTGTCGCCTTACCCATCGGCATCCCCTCCGGGCGCCGGGGCCTTCCTCTTGCGCAGGGGGGCCACCGGGCTCTTGCCCTCCACCAGGAACAGGCCAGGGCGGACCCCCTTGATCCTGAGGCCGAAGAGATCGACGATCTCCCTCTCCAGGGTCAAGGCGCCCTTGTACAGGTCTGCCACCGAGTCGATCTCCCACTCCGGGAGGATGAGGAAGCGGAGATCGGCCAGTCTCCTGTCCCGGTCGAACACGTAGATAAGCTCCATGACTCCATCATCCCTCTCCCTGGCCACGATGGCGATCATCCGAGCCCCGGAATCTATCATCTGGCCGACCATCTTCCGCAGCCCCCGGTAGGCCTCACGGTCAAAGTCCGGCGGGGCAGCCTCGGTCATCGCCCCTCCTCCCCGACCATCTTCTGAACTTTCTCCCTCCACATCGACAGTCCCAACACTAGGGCGTCGATGAGAGCCTCCGGCCGGCAGGCGCACCCCGGCACATAGACGTCCACTGGAATCACCTTGTCCACGCCTCCGTTGACGTTGTAGCAGTTGTGGAAAGGCGCGCCAGTGGATGCGCAGTCCCCGCAGGCGATGACCAGCTTGGGCTCGGGCGTCTGCTCGTACAGGTTCCTCAGCCGGTCCTCGCACCGCTTGGTCACGGGACCGGTGACGAGGAGGACATCGGCCTGCTTGGGGTTGGCCCGGTTGACCGCCCCGAACCTTTCCACGTCATAGCGCGGCGTGAGCAGAGCCCAAACCTCCAGGTCGCACCCGTTGCACGAACCGGTATCGAAATGCATGATCCACGGCGATCTCATCCGCATCTTTTCTTCCAACGTCATCATATCGCCCCCTGTCCGATCACGAAGAGGACCAGTAGGTTGATCGCCACCAGACCTACGCCCACCGTCAGCATGAACCGGACCATCCTCCCGCGGGTCAGCCGGGCTGTGATGTTGTCGATGATGATGGTGACGAACAACACCGCGAAGGCCAGGGCCAGCTTTCCTCCGGCCGACACAACCGGGTCGGCGCTCCAGAAGAACAGGGTCACCAGGCCGAAGACGAATGCCAGCTGGAACCACCTTGCCACCTCCATTATCGCCAGGTAGGGGCCTGAGTACTCCACGTACGGCCCGGACATTATCTCCTGGTGAGCGGTGGGCACGTCGAAGGGCGATTTCTCCAGCAGGATGACCAGCACCGGTATCAGGGCGAGGAGGACCAGTGGTAGCGCGATGAGCAACCCGCCTCCTATCCCGCTGACCAGGAAGGAGGTCTCCAGGCCGATGGCCAGCACCACGAGGAAGAGTACCGGCTCATAGGCCAGGATCGCCAGCAGCTCCCTCTGCCCCCCGATGTAGGAATAGGGGGAGCGGGCGGAGAACGCCCCCATCACCAGACAGATCGACCCCGTCCCGGAGACGAAGAAGGCCACGATAAGATCGCCTCCCGCCACGAACAGTGCCAGGGCGGCGGCGTGGAACAGCAGGGCGGCCCCGGCGAATACCACCTGGAGGCGGCTAAGCAACATTGGGCGCTTGGCCAGCAGTTTCCCGATGTCGTAGAACGGCTGCACCACCGGCGGCCCCAGGCGATTCTGCATACGGGCCGTGATCTTCCTATCGATACCGGCCCCTAGGCCTACCGCCAGGGGGGCGAGGATGATGATCAGCAACTGCAGGATGTAGGTGATCACCTCCATCACGCCACCTCCAGCAACAACGGAATAGCCAGGAGGAGGGCGACCAGCAGGATGCCTGTGCCCTCGGATAGGGCGATGCCTTGGCGCACCGAGGCTTCGCCGAAGAAGTAACTGCCCCGCGACTCGAACACGAAATCCTCTCCGCTAGCGTAGGGCTTGGAGATCTCCTCGGCCCCGGGATGGATAAGGAGACTGAGGCCTACGAAGATGATGCCGGTGAGCAACAGGAAGATGAACACCGGGAACTCACCAGAGGCGGTGAACAGGTTCAGATCATTGGTCCCCACCGGCAGGGTAAAATAGCGCTCGATGAACGGCTCCACCAGGAACCGCACCACCGGGCCGATGAGGGCCGACAAGCCCACCGCCCCGACCATGAGAGCCCCCAGAGTCCACTTGTAATTCGGGGCCAGGGGGTCCCGTCGGAGCCCCGTCTGCCGGGCCGGTACCGCAGAGAGGATGTTGCCGATCCACTTGAAGTAATAGACCACTATGCTCGCGAAGCCCACCCCCAGCAGGAAGATGAGAAGCGGGAACGCGGTGGCCGCGGAGCTGATAATCCACTTGGAGGCGAACATCCCAAAGGGGGGCAGCACGATGGTCACGACCCCGATGAAGATGGCGGCGGAGACGAAGGGCATGGTTACCCACATCCCCTGCATGTCCTCGATGTCCTCGCTCCCCAGGCTCTCCTTGGCCGCCCCCACGGACAGGAACATGAGGGCCTTGGAGATGGAGTGGTAGAACAGCAAGATGACCCCCGCGGTGATGGCCAGGGGAGTCGATACCCCCACGCACATGGTGATCAGTCCGAGGTTGCCAACAGTGGACCAGGCCAGCACCCGCTTGGCATTGCTCTGGGTCATGGCCAATATCGAGGAGGCGAGGAAACTGGCCCCGCCGACCAGCGCCACCAGCCAGTTTATGGCGGTGGCCTCCACGATGCTGGGCGATAATCTGAGGAGGAGATATACTCCCAGGTTGACCATGGTGGCGCTGTGTAGCAGCGCGGAAACCGGGGTGGGGGCGACCATAGCTCCCAGAAGCCAAGACTGGAAGGGGAGCTGAGCGGACTTGGTGAACGCCGCCACCGCCATGAGGGCGAGGGGCATCAGGGCCAAGCCGTCGAGGCCAGCCAGGGGGACCTCCTGCACCGACTGGGTACCGTAGTAGTAGAATGCCAGCATCGCTCCGACGATCAGCGCGGTGGCTCCCGCCAGGGTGATCCCCAACGCTCTCCTGGCCGCCTTCTGGGCCTCCTCCGTGCCGGTATGGCCTATGAGCAGGAATGAGCACAGGGTGGTGACGTCCCAGAACAGGACCAACCACAGCATGTCGTTGCACAGAACCGCCCCGTTCATGCTTCCCAGGAAGAGCAGGGTGACGGCGAAGAACCGGGGCTGGTGAGTATCGTCCCTCATGTAGCGAAGGGCATAGATGGCGATGATCGATCCTACCACAGAGGTGATGAGGATCAGGATGAGCGCCAGGTTGTCGATCAGCACTGCCGGAGCCGCCTCCCGGAAGTCCGTCCAGGACTCCAATCCCAGGTCCAGCACCAGATTTATGGTGGCCACAGTGACAATGAAGGGGCTCCTGATCCTCCAGCCGATGACGATGAACAGCCCCGCGAGCGCCACACCGATGATTATCATCGCCGGACCCATGGGATAAAGGTCCTCCGATCCGATGGCCAGTACCTCGAACGAGGTGGACGCCATGTATGCCAGGAGGCCGATGGACGCCAAGACCAGGATAGCGGACACAAAGACCACAGTCCAGACGATGGCTCCCCGGCGCCGGACGATGAGGACGACCGCCGCGCCTATGACTGGGATAAGGAAAAGAAGGACCGCAAGCAGCTCTCCCGTGCTCATCCGGCCACTCTATCCCATTCTTATGTAATTATACCCTATGATGTCCGTCCGCGGCCTGGGTGTTCTTTGGGCCCTAGGTTGCTGAACGATGGCTTTTTACCCAGTTCACCTATGTCGCCGCCATGGAGGAGCCCTCAACCTCGGAGGGGCAGGTGCAGGGAAGGAACCTGCTCTTGGCCACGGACGGGAAACCTCACTCGGCCAAGGCCATCGCCTTCGCCATGGAGATGGCCAAGCTGACCTCGTCGAAGCTCTTCATCTTGTATGTGGTCAGCACCAAGAACGATGAGGACCGGTCGAACCTCATCAAGGAAGGGATGAGGGTCCTGTCGGACCTCAAGCGCCAGGCGGGGGACAGGGACCTGGACGTGACTACCTTGCTGGAGGGGGGTTCGCCATACCAGAACATCGTCTCCACCGCGGAGCGGGTCAAGGCTGGGGCCATCATCGTGGGCACTTCGGGGAAAACGGTGCTGGATCGGGTCCTTATCGGCTCGGTTTCCGAGTACGTGGTGCGCAACTCCGGCTGCACCGTCATCGTCGTGAAGTGATCACGCCTTAGCTTCCCACCGTTCCACTGCCAGTAATATTCCCTGGATGATCGCCTGGGGGCGAGGGGGACAACCTGGTATGTACACGTCCACCGGCAATATCTTGTCCACGCCGTCGAGGGTGGCGTAGGTGCCGCAGAAGATGCCTCCGGATATGGCGCAGGAGCCCATGGCTACCACCATCTTAGGGGAAGGCGTCGCCTTGTAGGTTTGCAGCAGGGCGGGCAACATGCCACGGGTCACCGGCCCGGTGACCAACAGCATGTCCGCGTGGCGGGGGGAGGCCACGATGTGCAGACCGAAGCGCTCCACGTCGTGGATGGCGTTGGTGAGGGCGTTGACCTCGACCTCACAGCCGTTGCAGGAGCCAGCGTCGACCTCCCGAATGGAGAGGGAGCGGCCGAAGGCCTTCATGATCCTGGCCTTCAATTCCTCTCCTAGCCTCTCGGTCGCCTCATCCATGACGGTACACCACCTTCAGGCCCTCCCGGGAGCGGGAGGCCAGCTCGAACCGTTTGCTCATGGTGATGGCTTCGCAGGCCTCGGCGCACGCCGCGCAGAAGATACACCGCTCCGCCGATATCTCGATGCCAGTCGGAAGCACGGTTATGGCCTGGGTGGGGCAGGTGTGGACGCAGTCGGAGCATCGGTCGCACGCTTCCGCATCCACCGCCGGCAGACCGAGAAAGGCGTCGAAAGGAGGATTCCGCTCCTGCGGATAGTTGCGGGTCTGCACCCCGTTCTTGAGCACCCCGAGCTTTAGGAACTTGAACATCGTGACACCTCACAGGTCATTGCCCGAATAGGACAGGTTGAAGCTCTTATTGATGAGCGGGAAATCGGGGACGATATTGCCCAGTACTGCCTGCTCCATCGCCAGCCAATTGCAGAAGGAGGCGTCCCTCACCTTGTGACGTGCCGGCGAGCCTCGGCCGGCCATCATCCAGTGGACGATCTCCCCCCTCGGCGATTCGACCAGGGAATAGGCGATCTGTCCCAGGGATCCTGTCCCTAGCTTCCCCCTTATCGGGCCAGGGGGCATGCGGTCGAGGGCCTGGTCGATAAGTGAGAACGACTCCCGGACCTCACCCATCTTCACCCTCATGCGGGCGTTGACATCGCCCGAGGAATGAGTAGGCACAAGGAAGTCGAGCCTATCGTAGGCGGCGTAGGGATGATCCCGCCGCACGTCTCGGTCCACCCCACTGGCCCGGGCCGCCGGGCCTACCACATTGAGATCCATGGCCATCTCCCTGGTTAGCACACCGGTGGTCTCAACCCGGTCCATCATCGAGGGGGAGGTTGTCATGAGGGTCACCAGGTCCTCGAACTCCAGCTTCAGCTTGACCATGGTAGCAAGGACCTTCTCCCGATCGTTGGAGGTAAGGTCTCTGCGCACCCCGCCCAGCACGTTCACCGAGCGCAGGAGGCGGGAGCCGGTGAGGCACTCGTTGAGGTTCATGGCCTTCTCCCTCAGCACGTACCCGTTGGCCGCGGCGACGGTCAGGGCGGTGTCCAGGGCGATTCCCGCGATGTCTCCCAACAGGTTGTATAACCGCTCCAGCTCCAGCATGACCGTTCTGATGTACTCCGCCCGCTCCGGCACCGGGCAGGAGGCGAGGGATTCCACCGCCTGGCAGTACGCGGTGGAGTGGGCCATGGAGTTGTCCCCGGAGATGCGCTCCGCCAGGTACACTCCCTTGGTGTAGGGAGTGGACTCAGATAGCTTCTCGATCCCTCTGTGCACATACCCTAGGCGAACTTCCAGATTGATTATGGGCTCGCCGGCGACGGAGAAGCGGAAGTGTCCTGGTTCAATGACCCCGGCGTGCACCGGCCCTACCGGAATCTCGTACACCCCCTCGCCTTCCACCTTGGTGAAATGGTACTCACCGTTCACCCGTGGAGGACGTTCCTCCAGCGGGAAGTCCTTGCGCAGCGGGTACCGGCCCTCCGGCCAGTCCTCATGGAGCGCCAGCGGCCGGGGGTCAGGGTGGCCGATAGCCATCAGACCGAACATGTCCTGGATCTCCCGCTCATACCAGTCCGCGTCGTTGATGGACGGGGTCAGGGACTCGTACCTCCATTCCCCCAGCCCGAGAGAGGTGGTCGCCGAGACGAACGCGTCCATGCCCAGGGGAACCATGAGCAGGTGGAGCTTGAAGACCCCCTCAAGAGCCCGGTCGTCGGTGGCGTGCAGAGTCACCAGCCTCGCCTTGTGCTCCTGGCGCAGGTGAAGGGCAAGAGGGACCATAGCATCAGGTCTCACGACCATTCGCAGCTCCTTTCCCTTCACTTCGTACTGGTCGACCCGCACCATCACCGAGGCGGGCATCCTGCGGAGCACCTCCCGCACCTGGTCCTCACTCATGAGCTACCTCCCGGGAACAGCTGGATGATCTGTTGCAGCGCGTCATTGAGGAACGCCGGGAGATAGAGTCCCATCGCCAGGATGGATAGGAGGAGCGCGGTCATGAGAGCGGTGTCCACCCAGCTCCTCTCCCCCTCCTCTCCGCCAACATCGGCCGGCTCACCGAACACCATGCGCCCCACATGGTACATGAAGGCCGCGAAGACGATGACCAACAGCAGAAGGTATAGCACCACGCCGACGCTCTGGCCCGCACTGATGCCTCCCACCAGCACCATGAACTCGCTCAGGAAGAGGGAGAAAGGCGGGCATCCGGTGATCGCCAACGCGCCGCCGATGAACAGGACCCCGGTAGCTGGAAGGATCTTTAGGACCCCCCGGACCTGATCGATGTCCTTGGTCCTCAGCCGGTGGAGGATGTTGCCCGCGCCGAAGAACATCAGCGTCTTGGCCAGCGCGTGGTTGAGCATGTGGAACAGGGCCCCGAAGATGCCCCAGTAACCGCCGAAACCGAAGCCGACGGCGATGATCCCCATGTGTTCGATCGAGGAATACGCCAGCATGCGCTTGTAATCCTTGGACATGACGATGTACGCCGCGGCGATGCCCAGCGAGATGAGGCCAAAGAGCAGGAGGAGCCCACCCGAGAAGCCGGGACCCAGGGAGGAGGCGGACACGATCATGTGGAACCTCAGGATCCCGTACATGGCGCAGTTCAGCAGCACGCCGGACAGCAGAGCGGACACGGGGGTGGGGGCCTGCGAGTGTGCATCCGGCAACCAGGTGTGCATCGGCGCCAGACCGACCTTGGTCCCGTAGCCCACCAGAACGAAGATGAACGCGATCTTCAGCAGGGTGGGGTCAAGCGAGCCGGCCACCGACATCAGGGTGGACCAATCTAGGCCCGACGACGATTCTCCCAGCCACTGGATGGAAGAGGCGTAGACCATGATGATACCCAGGAGGGCGAGGGTGATGCCCACCGAGCAGATGACCAGGTACTTCCACGCTGCCTCTACGGAGGTCTCCCGGTCGTACAGTCCGACCAGGTAGGCCGAGGCCAGGGTGGTGCCCTCAATGGCGATCCACATGATCCCCAGATTATTGGATACGCACACCAGGAGCATGGTGAAGACGAACAGCTGGAAGAACAGGTAGTAGTTCCTGAGCTTCAGGGTGGTGATTATCCCCTCATCGTTCTCCCTGCCGATGTAAGATAGTGAGTAAATCACCGCCAGCAGGCCGACGAAGGAGACCAACATCAGGGTGTAGGCCGAGAAAGGGTCCATGTACAGCAGGCCCTCGTCGATGGTGCCCAATGCGAACACCTGATAGGAGAGATACGATGCCACCGCCAGGGTGACCGCTGAGCCGGCCACCGCCGCCGTCTCGATGAATCGCCGCTTCTTGAGGGGATAACATAACGCCGCGGCGATCAGCGGCATCAGGAGCAGGAACTCGATCAATCCCGCAGCCTCCTCAGGATGGTCGTGTCAACGCTGGCGAAGGTACGGTTGATGCGGAAGGCGAAGAGGCCCATGATAAGCACCGCCACCAGGATATCGAAGAATATGCCAAGCTCCACGATCAAGGGCATACCGTAGGTCACCGAGATGGCGGCCAGGAACAGCCCGTTCTCCATAGTCAGCAGGCCCATGATCTGGGTGATGGCTTTCTTGCGCGAGATCATGGTGAAGAAACCGATGAACACGACCGCGATGGAGATCGCCAGGCAGTTCTTGGTGATCGTGTCGATGGCCCCGCCGGTGAAGATGATGGGTTGGGTGATGTAGAAGGCCACCACCGTCAGACCGCCACATAGTAGCAGGGAGAGGGGGATGCTGACCACTGGCTCGACCTCCCGCTCAACCTTGATCTGCCTCATGACGTATATCAACATCCAGGGTATGAGCGCTCCCTTGATGGCCACCGTCAGCACCGCCACCAGGTAGATGTGGCCGGAGCCGGTGACCCACGCCACGGTGAAGGCCAGGGACCCCAGGGCAATCGACTGCAGCGCGAACAGGCGGATCAGCGGGAGCATGCGGTTGCTGGCGATGCCGATAAAGGTAGTGAGCAGGATGGCAGCGGCGAGGCCGTCGATGATGGTGACCGCGGAGAAAGCCGTTCAGAGCACCCCCAAGATGTAGAACGAGATGACGGCCAGGAGGGCCAGGATGAATGCCACGGTCAATAGGTTGGGCAGGCGGAACAGGCGCATCTTGGAGAAGGAGGACTCGATGAGGGCGATGATGAGCGCGAGGAGGATGAGCTTGCCCAGGAAAACCGCTAGCCCGACGGCGATGGCCATGGGGTCGTCGGTGGTGGCGATGCCCCACGGGAAGAAAACGTTGGACATGATGGCCAGGAAGATGACCAGCTTGGTCATGGAGGCCATCTCCATGAGGGCCAGCTGCTTGCCAGAGTACTCCAGGAGCATGGCCTCGTGGATCATTGTGAGCTCAAGATGAGTAGATGGGTTGTCGAAGGGAACTCGGGCGTTCTCCGCCAGGGTGGCGATGAAGAACGCCGCCGCGGCCAGGAACAATGCCGGGGAGATCAAGTCGAGGCCGCTGGAGGCGATACGCTCGGCGATGCTAGCCAGGGAGGTCGTTCCGGCCACCAAGGCCATGGCGAAGATGGATAGCAGCATGGTCGGCTCGACCACCGAGGAGATGTACATTTCCCGGCTGGAGCCCATCCCTCCGAACGCCGAGCCGGTATCCAGGGCGGCCAGGGCCATGAAGAACCGCATCATCGCCAGCAGATATATGAGCACGATTAGGTCGCCGAGGAAGCCGAAGGTACCGGCATAGACCACCGGGACCAACAAGGCGGCAACGGTGACCGCAGCGATGCATGCGTAAGGGGTGATTGTGAACACCCAGGAGGCATCGTTGGAGACCACCGAGCCCTTGCACAGCAGCTTCCACAGATCGCGATAGGGCTGGAGTACGCTGGGGCCCCGGCGGCTCTGCATCAGCGCCTTGGCCTTGCGGATGATTCCGGTGACCAGGGGGGCGATGGCAAGCACCAGGAGGAACTGGGCGACCTCGAGGATCATCGGAACACCACCAGCAGGGCGAGGAGGATGACGAAGATGTACGCCAGGTACGCTTGGATGCTACCCTTCTGTATTATTCCAACGCGCCGGGCGATGGCGATCACCAGGGCGGCGACTGGAGCGTAAAGGTAGCGTTCGAACACCGGTTCGATGGTGCTGGAGAACGATATCTTTCTCTTGATGAGGGTCGAGGAGGTGTACTCGGTGCGTACCTCGGTGTGGGGGCGGTAGATGGAGCGGAAGATGCGGTTGATGGGGTTGGAGAAGCCGGCGGCGGAGTACTCCGTCCTCGAGCTGAGGGGCGTCCCGCAGTCCCAGGTATCACCCCTCTCCACCGGGTGGCGGCCTCCCAGATAGCGGGTAACGATGAGAGCGAAGGGCACGGCGAACAACAGCAGCACACCGATCACCAAGGGGCTCATGCTGGAGAACTCCCCGGCGGGAGGCATAAGCACCAGGCCGTTGACGAGCTTGGATGCGATGCTCACTCCCAGCACCGAGGAGGTCACGCTGTCGATCGTTGGGATGATTAACACGGACAGGACGCCCAGCAGGACCGATGCCCCGGCGGCAATGCCCATCCCCGCCAGCATGGTCCGGGGGACCTCCTGGGCCTCCGCGGCGTGCTTGCTCCTGGGCCTGGCGAGGAAGGTCGCACCGAATATTCGCACGAAGCAAGCGGCGGCCAAGGCGCCGGTCAGGGCGAGGATCGCGACCGCCACCGGCAGCAGCACGTTGACCATGGGGTCGCTGATGCTCTGCGTGAGGAGAAGTGACTGGAACATGAGCCACTCGCCCACGAAGCCACTGAACGGAGGGATAGCGGAGATCGACAGCGCCCCCACGAAGAACAGGATGCCCGTCCATGGCATCCGCTTGGCCAGCCCGCCCATCTCCTCCAGGTCCCGAGTGTGGGTAGCGTACATGACCGACCCGGCCCCCATGAACAGCAGGCCCTTGAACAGGGAGTGGGCAAGGGTGTGGAACAGCACGGCGATCAGCGCCAACGCGGCCAGGTCGGCCAGGTGGGCGTTGGCCACCGGATCGGCGAGATAGTAGGACTGGAACACCATGGCCGCCCCCAGACCGATGAAGATGAGGCCGATGTTCTCCACCGTGGAGTAGGCGAGGGCGCGCTTGATGTCCTCCTCCATCAGAGCATAGAGGACGCCAACCAGGGCGGAGATGGAGGCGACCAGGAGAACGACCAGCCCCCACCATGAGTTAGTGACGCCCAGGAAGTCGAAGTAACAGCGGATGAGCATGTAGACCGCCGTCTTCACCATCACTCCGGACATCATCGCAGACACGTTAGAGGGGGCGGCAGGGTGAGCCTGCGGCAGCCAGACATGCAGCGGAACAAGGCCGGCCTTAGTACCGAAGCCGATGAGCAGGAGGAGGAAGGCCAGGGTTCGGGCGGCCTCGGGGAGCAGCCCGCCGGCCCCCAGCTCGCGGAATGCCTCGAAGTCGAAGGAATGCTCTCCCGGAGTGTACAGCCACATGACGATGAACGCCACGGTGATGAGGGCGGTGCCCAGGTGGGTCATTACCAAGTATAGAAGGCCGGAGGACTCGCTCTCCCGGTTCCGGTTCTCGTACACCACCAGGAGGTAGGAGGTGAGGGACATGGTCTCCCACATGATGAGGAACAGCACGGCATTGGAGGCGGTAACCACGAGGTACAGGCTGAGAAGGAATAGATTGAACAAGGCACCCATGGTCTCCGGGCGGTAACGGCCGGAGTACTCCTGGGTGTAGCCGATGGAATATATGCTGACGCACAGCGCCAGGGCGGAGATGGCCAGGATGAAGTATGCGGACAGGCGGTCCACGGAGAAGGTGAAGTGCCCCAGAGCGGCCACAGCGGTGGGAATGGTAAAGGTCACCTCCCCGCTACCGAGAAGGACGTCGATGGCGATGAGCAGCCCGATCAGGGAGGCCCCGGCCGCAGCGATAAGGGGGGCGGTCCGGCAGACCCTCTCCCATCTCCCAGTCCCGATGGCCAGCAGCGCCCCGAACAGGGACACGCCGATGAGCAAAGGAAAGAGCTCCTGACCGTACATCAGATCAGCACCTGGACGTACAGCATCCCATCATCCCGTATCGGCCTCTATGATAAAGCCGCCCTTTGGCCGGCAAACCTATTGCATTTATTAAACGTTTCCTCATTGGCTCACCCCGCTGGGACAACCTCTGGCAAGGGTCGCTCCCCTCCCACCGCGGCACGATCATCGGTAAGCTATTTATCGGCCGATGGCGGTTCGATGATAGTGAGAGACGGGCATGCGCTTTGAACGGAGCGATTGGAAGAGCGATGAGGCGAGCCTCAACAAGCAGTTGGGCCTGCTGGCCGCGGCAATCAGGGTGGAGACGTTCGGCAAGGAGTTCTACCAGCGGATGAGCGAGTGCATCAAGGACAGGGAGGGCAAGCTCATCCTGCGCAGCCTGTCCCGGGACGAAAAGGAGCACCGGGCATGGCTGACCAGGCAGATCGACCGCATCTTCCCCGGGAAGGATGTAACGACCATCCGCCCGGACCCCGAGTATGCCAATGTCGTCCCTGGAAAGGTGTTCCCAGACCTGCCCGAGGGGGCGTGCCTCTCGGCCAAGGACGAGATGAAGGCGGTGGAAATGGCCATCGGAGTGGAGAAGGCCTCGGTGCGGATGTACGAGCAGGTGGCCAGCCTGACCCAGGACCTCGAGCTGAAGATACTGATGCAGAGGCTGGCCCAATGGGAGAGGGAGCACCAACGGACCCTGGAGGAGAACCTCGAATACCTGAAGCGGGGAGGCAGCTGGTATGGCTACAACCCCATCCTGGACGGTTAGGAGCCAGGCGCATGGCGGGAAACGCTGGACACCTTTCGGGAGGCGCTCCCGCCCCAACGATAGTTATAAGAAGTTTTCTTCCATTCACTCGTTCCAAAGCCTCCCTTAACAGGAGATAAAGGCTCTCTTCATTTCACTGAGGTGCACCCATGGTAAAGATGCCGGAGATCAACAGGGAACTTCTCGCTTGTCTACAGTGCGGATATTGCGTACGCGTCTGCCCCACCTATGAGCAGACCCCTTGGGAATCGATCACCCCCCGGGGCAAGGTATTCTACCTGAGCCAGATCTCCAAGCGATCACCCATGGACACTTTGTTGGGCCGTAAAGTCAAGGTCGACGATGAGTTCGTGGAGGCGCTGTTCCGATGCACCGGCTGCGCGCAATGCGAGACCGTCTGCCACGTCAACATCGAGTTCGGTGACTTCTGGGAGAAGGTCCGCGAGTGGGTCGTGGACCAGGGCAAGGGGCCGCTCCCGGTACACTCCAAGCTGGCCAAGGCCATCAAGGAGAACCGCAACCCCTACAACGAGCCGACTGAGAAGCGGGGCGACTGGTGGCCCGCGGAGATACCCCACCAGGCCCGTCCGGATATCATCTTCTTCGCCGGGTGCACCGGTTCCTACAGGATGCAGAAGATCGCCAAGGCCGGAGCCGTCGTGCTGAACCGGGCCGGGGTGAAGCTCGACATCCTCGGAGGCGACGAGTGGTGCTGCACCTCTCCCGCCCTCAGGACCGGACAGACGGGGTTGACCGCAGAGTTCGCCCAGCATAACATCCAGGAAGTGGAGAACAGGGGGGCCAAGGCTATGGTCACCACCTGCGCAGGTTGCTACAAGACCACCTCTACCGACTACGGCCGGTACTTCGCCAACCCCACCTTCCCGGTATATCACTTCTCGCAGTACGTGAACAGGCTGATCAAGGAGAAGAAGCTCAAGTTCACCAAGGAGATCAAGGCCAAGGTCACTTACCACGATCCTTGCCACCTTGGCCGCCACAGCGGAGTGTACGAGGATCCCCGTGAGGTCATCAAGAAGATCCCCGGGATCGAGCTGGTGGAGATGCCCCGCAACCGCAAGGGTTCCCGCTGCTGCGGCGCCGGAGGCGGCTTCAAGAGCGCCTTCAATGACATGGCCGTCAACATCGCCGCGGAGAGGGTCAAGGAGGCCGTCGCTACTGGGGCCGAGATCCTGGTGACCACCTGCCCATTCTGCGTGGTCAACCTGCAGGCTGGGGCCAAGCAGATCGGGGCCAAGATCAAGGTCGTTGACATCTCCGAGCTCCTGCTGGAGGCCACCGATCCCAACGCCGCTCCGGCCGCTACCGAGGGCGCCAAGGTCGAGGGCAAGGCCGCGGCGGCCAAGGCCCCCCGGGCCGAGGGCGCGGCCAAGGCTCCGGTAAAGGCCAAGGCCGAAGCTCAGAAGGCCTGAGCAAACCCCTCAACCTCTTCCGTTTTTTCATTTATTTGCGGCCGCTAGCTCCTCTTTTCGCCCGACCTAGCGGTCAACGATACAAACCGGACGCTCTGCTGATGTATCGGGCCGAGGGCCAAGCGCATTCCCATGCCTGGCCGGGCCCATCAGGTGAGCGGGATCCCTCCGGTCCACCAGCGGCATACCCACTATTCCCTGGACCTCAACAAGTACCTGCGGAAATGGATCCCTCTGAGCGTCCTCATCGGAGTGGCGGGGGGGTTCGGAGGCCTATTGCTGCAGCTCGGGCTGCAATTGGTAAAAAGCATCTCCTATGGCGTACCCGGGCTGCCCTGGTATCTTGTGCTCTTATCCCCGGCCATCGGTGCCCTCCTCGCCGGACTGATAATGGAACGGTACACCCCGGAAACGGCCGGTCAGGGGATGAGCTGCGTCATCGACGCCCTCAACTACCGCGGGGGTGAGATACGCCCGCTGACCTCGCCGATCAAGCTTATCGTGACCACCCTCACCGTCGGTTCGGGCGGGAGCGGGGGGCGGGAAGGACCCATAGCTCAGATCTGCGGCGGCCTCGCCACCTATCTGGCCAACCGCTTGAATCTGAGGCATGAGGATCTCAAGATCTTCGTTATATGCTCCATCTCTGCCGGCACCTCGGCCGTGTTCCATGCCCCCATCGGGGGCGCCATATTCGCTCTCGAACTTCCATACAAGAACGATCTTGAGGGGCGGGCCATCATTCCCGCCTCCCTGTCCAGCGTGGCCGCCTATATCGTTTACCTGCCCATCATCGGCACGGCGCCAGTGTTCGTCCTGCCCACAGCCATGACCACCTTCGTCCTCGAGGACATTCCCGTCTTCCTGCTCATCGGACTTCTAGCCGGGATTGTAGGCATTGCGTTCGTGGTCCTCCAGCGATTCATCCGGTCCAGGTTCCGGGTGGCGAAGATAGCGCTGCACTGGAAGACCACCATCGGGGGGATCATGATTGGCACGGTCGGGGTGTTCCTCCCCCAGGTCATGGGACTTGGATTGACCACGATCCAGACCATCCTGCTTGGCGGGTTCACGGTTACCTTCTTGCTCATCCTGCTGCCCATGAAGATCGTAGCCACCTCGATCACCGTGGGGTCCTACGGCTCAGGAGGAGTTTTTACTTCCTCATTGCTTTGCGGGGCCTGTCTGGGCGGCCTGGTGGCCTCCCTGCTCAGCCTGCAGCCGGTCCCTCTGTTCATGGTGGTGGGGATGGGGGCGATGGCGGCGGGGGTGACCAAGACCCCAATCGGCGCCGCCATCATCGTGTCCGAGATGTCGGGTGGCTACCACCTGTTCATTCCTTTGGTGATTGCATCCATCGTCGGTTACATTGCCACCGGCAACTACGCCATGTATGAGAACCAAACCACCCGGGGGTGGATCCCGGTGAACATGGACGATCTCAGCGTCATCAAGGTCAAGGACCTCATGGCCACCAATACCGTCTCACTCAGGGCCTCAGACGCCGTCCAGCGGGCCTACACCATCGCCGAGGTGGAGCCCCAGGAGTACTACCCAGTGATGGATGAGCATAATGTTGTGGGCATCGTCGACCGAGGGCTGCTGGAGACAGAACCCCGGACGGGGGTGAGGCTCGGGGACCGCATGAGCCGGGACTTCCTTATCGTGGATCAGGAGACCACAGCCCGGGCAGCCTTGGACGAGATGACCGATCGAGGCATCCCCCAGGCAGTGGTGACCGGCCCTCCCGGAATCGTGGGCATCCTCAGTTTCGAGGAGATCCTCGGCGTGCTGGGCAACATCTGCTCACCCCTGGATATCGCCCGCCGGCCGATGGGCGAGGGAGGAAAGGAAGAGGCAGTCGGAGCACCAAGCGACAGGTTGAAATAGACATATCCGTTCGATAAAGCAGCATCTGGATATGGTATTCGAACTTCTTGATAAAAGGATCCAGCAGGTCCTACAGGACAAGGACATCCACGAGCCGACAGGTCCCCAGCGGGAGGCCATTCCCCTCATCCTCGATGGCAATCATCTTCTCCTGGTCGCGCACACCGGCATCGGCAAGACCGAGGCGGCCATGCTCCCTATCTTCCACCGCCTCCTGGGCACGCCGGGAAAGGGGATCAAGTGCATCTACATCACCCCCTTGCGGGCTTTGAACCGGGACATGCTCAAGCGCCTCACCGAGTTCGGGGAGGCCCTCGACCTCGACGTGGCGGTGCGGCACGGCGACACTTCGCAGTCGGAGCGTCAGAGCCAGTCGAAGAGCCCGCCGGACGTGCTGATCACGACTCCGGAGACGGTGCAGGTGCTGTTCACCGGGAAACGGCTGCGGGAGCACCTGTCCCGGGTCAAGTGGGTGGTGGTGGACGAGATCCATGAGCTGGCGAATAATGAGCGGGGGGCCCAGCTCGCGGTGGCGCTGGAACGCCTGGCCGAGGTCGCCGGGGATTTCCAGAGAGTGGGGCTGTCGGCCACCGTGGGGTCGGTCGACGAGGTCGCCCGATATCTAGGAGGGGCTAGGGAGGTGCGGGTCGTCCGGGCGCAGGTGTCCAAGGAGCTGGAGGTGACCGTTCAGGCTCCTCCCGTCACCGATGCCGATCGAGACATGGCCGGCCGACTGCAGAGCGATCCCCATCTGGTGGCGGGGATGCGCCGGTGCAAGGGTCTCATCGAGGAACATCGCTCCACCCTGCTGTTCGTCAACACCCGGGACACCGCCGAGGCACTGACAGCCAGGTATCACATCTGGGACGAGAACTTCAAGGTCGGAGTGCACCACGGCTCGCTGTCCAAGGAGATCCGGGTAGAGATGGAGGAGGAGTTCAAGCAGGAGAAGCTGAAAGGACTCATCTGCACCTCCTCCCTGGAGCTAGGCATCGACATCGGCTCGGTGGACTTTGCCATCCAGTACAACTCCCCCCGGCAGGTGGCCCGCCTGATCCAGCGGATGGGGAGGGCCGGCCATGCGGTGGGCGAGAGGACCGAAGGGGCCATCGTGGCGTCGAACCCCGACGAGATCGCCGAGAGCATGGTCATCGCCCGCAAGGCCACCGTAGGAGAGCTGGAGGATCTCCGGGTGAGGGAGAGGCCCATGGCCGTGCTGGCGAACCAGCTGGTGGCGATGACCATGGTCGGGCCGGTGGAGAAAGAGCTGGCGTTCCAGGTTATCAAGCGCGCGTACCCCTTCCGCAACCTGACCCGGGAGGAGTTCCATGGCGTGCTGGAGCAGCTGGTGCGCATAGGGCTGCTGTTCGACAACGAGTCCAAGTATCGTCGGACCGCCAGGGGCATGCGCTACTTCTTCGACAACCTGTCGATGATCCCGGACGAGCGGACCTTCCTCATCCGGGACATTGCCACCCGACGGATCGTGGGAACGCTGGATGAGTCGTTTGTGCTATCCTTCGCTGAGCCTTACGCCGCGTTCATCACCCATGGGAAGACATGGAGGATCGTCGAGGTGCGGGAGGACGAGCTGCTGGTGGAGCAGGTGAGGGATATCGGGTCTATCCCCTCGTGGACGGGGGAGGACCTTCCGGTGCCGTTCGACATCGCCCAGGAGGTCGGGAGGCTGAGGAGGGAAAGGCAGTACGGCCGATACGCCGCGGACCGCGACGCCGTACGCGAGCTGGACCACTACCTCAGGGAACAGGACAAGGACGGCGCGGTACCGTCCGATGAACTCGTCACCTTGGAGATGGGCAAGCGCATGGCGGTGCTCAACATGTGCTTCGGGACCAAAGTCAACGAGACCGTTTCCAAGGTACTGTCGGTCCTCCTGTCTGCCCGCCTGGGGGAGAGCGTGGGAGTGCACACCGATCCCTATCGAATCGTCATCGAGCTGCCCCGGGACATCAGCCCCCAGATCATCATCGACACGTTGCGTTCGATCAGATCGGACGGCGTCGAGCCCTTGGTCCGCCTTGTGCTGAAGTCCTCGTCTTACCTTCGCTACCGCTTCGTCTTCGTGGCCAAGAAGTTCGGAGCCATAGAGAAGGATGCGGACTACCGGCAGGTCAACTTCACCCGGCTGGCGGAGGCGTTCGAGGAAACGCCTCTTTTCGAGGAGGCGGTGCGGCGTGTCCTGTGGGAGGATTTCGATATCGACGGCACGGTGCGGGCGATGAAGCGGATCGAGTCCGGGGAGGTTGGCCTCAAGGTCATGGGCCTGACTGCCATCGGCCGGGCGGGACTACAGCACTCCCGCGAGCTCATAATGCCCCAACGGGCCGACCACAGCATCCTCATGGCCCTAAAGAAGAGGCTGGAGTCCGAGGTCATGAGCATGTCCTGCCTTAGTTGCCAGGCGCAGTGGAGGCTCAAGCCGCAGGATGCCCAAGAGCGCATCGTGTGCCCGCGCTGCGGCGGGCAGATGATTGCCGCCCTGCTGCCATACAACAAGGAGGACATCGGACTGCTCAAGAAGAGCCGGCCCACCGAGGAGGAGACCAAGGAGATCAGGCGCATGTACAAGAATGCCAGCCTGGTCAAGGAGCACGGGCGGAGGGCCATGGTCACCCTGGCTGGCCGAGGCATCGGCCCGGATACCGCGGCTCGAGTGCTCTCATCGTTCTACGATGATGAGGACGAGTTCCTCAGGGACATCCTCAGCGCCGAGCTCACCTACGCCCGCACCAAGAGGTTCTGGGATTAGAGCCGCCGGAAGGTGTTCCTCACCGTGCCGACGCCAGGTATAGACGCTTCCACCCTGTCCCTGTCATTGAGGGGGCTCACGCCCTCCGGGGTCCCGGTGGCGATGATGTCCCCCGGCTCCAGGGTCATGAACGACGAGATGTAAGCCACCAGCCGCTCCGGCCCGAAGATGAGGTCCTTGGTATTCCCCCTCTGCCTCACCTCTCCGTTGACCTTCAGCTCAAGGTCCAGGTCATGCACGTCCCTGACTCTGGATGTTGGCACCGGGCGGGACATGGGTGCGAAAGTGTCCATGCCCTTGGACAGCGTCCAGGGGTTTCCGGCCCTGCGCGCCTCGCTCTGCAAGTCCCGGGCGGTGACATCGTTGAACACCGACAAGTGGGAGATGTATGAAAGGGCGTCCTCCTCTGCCACCCGCCGGGCGGTGCGGCCGATGATCAACGCCAGCTCGACCTCGTGGTCCACCCTCCCCACCGCCCCGGCCTCGATGACCTCGCCGTCACCAATGATGGCCGACGACGGCTTCAGGAAAAGCATGGGCTCCTTCGGCGGGACGGAGTCCATTTCCTTGGCATGGGCGCGGTAGTTCTGACCGATGCAGACGATCTTGCCATGCTGCATGCTGCGGCCTCAGAGGTAATCGCTGACCGTTTGCAGCTTGAAAAGGACCTGGCGGCCCTTCAGGGTCTGATGCACCTTGTCCGCCAGGTATATGGCGTCCTCGACCGTCGCCTTGCTGCCCCATCGATAGATGAAGTCATAGCTGCCGGTGGTCGGCTCGAACCCCAGGCCGTGAAGCGCATCCATGACCTCGGAAGGACGGGACCCCTCAGTGCTGAAGGTGACTGTGAGATAGGTGATCATCGACGTGTAAATGGAGACGATGAATTTAAAGAATATCTCAAATCGCTCCAGCGTGCCGTGACGGAGAGGATGGAAAAAGGAAGTTATGGGAGCGGCGAAGAATATATCGCGGATTCGTTGGGGGGCAATTGATACGGGGGGTTCTCCCGCTCCCTAATACCTTGAGCGCCCTGGGGGTTCTTAAAGGAGCGACCCCTGGTAATCAATTATGATTACTACGTCGGATATTAATCGGTCAGCCCAGGCCCACTGGTCGGTCCCGGGCCTCCCTTGAATCCCTTGGCGACGATGTAGATCTCGGAACTACTGGAGCGCGAGGCCTTGGGAGCGTGCAGGCGGACCGAGGCGAAGCTCTTACGGACCTCCCTAAGGAACTCATTGATCAGGTCCCCCTCGAAGATCTTCATGACCAGCGAGCCTCCTGGATGGAGGGTGAGGCGGGCAAACTGCAGAGCGTGGGTGCACAGGTCAACCGACCGGGCATGGTCGATCGAGTAGTTGCCGCTGATGTTGGGGGACATATCGGAGATGACCACGTCGGCGCTGCCGTTCAGCAGGGAGCGGAGCTCGTCCACGGTCTCCGGCTTGGTCAGGTCCCCCTTGATGGTGGAGACCCCCTCGAGGGGGGCGATGTGCTGGAGGTCCACCCCCACCACCTTGCCCTGGGGGCCGACCCGCTCCTTGGCGATCTGCAGCCACCCGCCCGGAGCCGCCCCGAGGTCGACCACTGACATCCCTGGCTTGAATATACTGAAGCGCTCATCGATCTGGTGGAGTTTGAACGATGCCCGCGAGCGATAGTTAAGCTGCTTGGCCTTGCGGTAGTAGAAGTCATGCCGCCTCTCGTTCAGCCAGCGCTTGCTCATGGTTCGCTCAATTCTCCGCCCGGCCTTAAAGTTTATGCTCCGTCGGTCCCGGGAAAGGTTTGAAGCCAAGGAGCGGATACAGTAGCGGTCAGCATGTCCTGCAGCAGAAAGCCCATGACCTACGCCCAGGCGGGCGTGAACATCGACGCCAAGTCCCAGGCCATCGAGGCCTTGGTGAAGCAGCTGACCTTCCGCCGCTCGGGGAAGGTCAAGATGATCGATCTTCCCGGCCAGTTCACCGGGCTCATCGACTTCGGGGACGTGGCGCTCACGCTGTGCACCGATGGAGTGGGGACCAAGCTGCTCCTCGCCAAGGCCCTCGACAAATGGGACACGGTGGGCATCGACTGCGTGGCCATGAACGTCAACGACACCATATGCGTGGGCGCGGAGCCCATCTCCTTCGTTGACTACCTGGCCATCGATGAACCGAACCCCCCGCTCATGGAGCAGATCGGCATCGGATTGAACAAGGGGTGCGAGCTGGCCAACTGCGACCTGGTGGGCGGCGAGGTGGCCGTGCTGCCGGAAATCATGAAGGAGATCGACCTCTCCGGCAGCTGCCTGGGTATGGTGCCCAAGGACCGCATCATCGACGGCTCCAAGGTCTCCGCGGGCGACGTTGTGGTCGGCCTCCCGTCCTCGGGCGTGCACTCCAACGGCCTTACCCTCGCCCGAAGGGTGCTGGAGCGCGGCGAGGTGGACCTCGACGAGAAGTTCCCCAAGCTCGGGGGGACCATCGGTATGACGCTCCTCACCCCGACCGAGATCTATGTCCGAAAGGTGCTGGAGATCGTGCGGGAGTGCAAGGTGCATGGAATGATCGACGTGACCGGGGGCGGCTTGCGCAACTTCCTGCGGCTGCGTCACGGGGTGGGTATCTCGATCCACGATCCCATGCCCGTGCCTCCCGTATTCTCGGTCCTTGGGGAACTTGGCTCGGTGGAGCCGGCGGAGATGTACCAGACCTTCAACATGGGCATGGGCTTCGCCCTGGTGTGCCCGCCCGAGGATGCCCGTCGGGCGGTGTCCATCTACGGCGAGGGCGCCAGGGTGGTGGGTTCGGTGGTCGAGGGCGGCGGGGTGACGGTACCCTCTCTGGGCCTGCGGTACGAGAAATATTGACTTCGGCCTACGGTGTCCGTGCCGGCGGCCCTTCATCAATGCCATAGCTGTCCATCGGACCTTAGACCAACGATGGGGGGCGGGACTCGATGGAAGGGTCGGCGCCCCCAGTAGCGGACGGGAAGGTATGACTGGCGCTTATCTTCCTTCGTTCAATCGATAAGCTATGGCCCCCACGACCACGCCCATGGCCGTGCATGTCTCCAGCGAGAACCCTCCAGGGGTGATATCCAGATGCTGCCTGGTCATCTCGAAGACCTCCTTAGGAGCGCCCTTGGGGCCGAGCCCGAACACGACCATCACGCTCTGCCCTCGCCTGAGCGTGTTTACCACGTCGTCGAGGGTCACCCTCTTGCCCGGTTCCGGCTTCCTGGTAGTGAGCACCACCTCTCCCAGCTGAGGGGGAAAGCCCCGGTTAGGATATTCAAAGGTCTGGAACCGACCTCTAGAGGTCAGCTCCTTGAGGAAGCCGCCATGCTCCCCGATGGAGGTGGTGGTGGCTACCCAGTCGGCGATCTCCTGAGGAGTGGTGAGCTCCTGAGGAAAGGGGAACCCGAAGGTAGCAAGGTTGAAGTCGAAGGCCAGGGCCAGGGGCCCCGCCCTCGCCAGGGCCCGGCGGTGCGCCTCCCGGAAGCTCTTGGGGTCGTAGGAGTTATACAGCGCGATGGTCGGACGGCCGAGTCTTGACATGGTGCATCGATAGGGGTCCGAAGAGAGAGGCCCTCCTTAAACCTTGAGGCTTCAGTGAAGGGATGCAATTGCATATAATACGATTAAAATAATAATGGCCGGGGCCAGGGGCCCGAGCGGTTTTACTCCTGGTCGAGCATCTTGGCCCACGCGTACCGCTTGCGCGACTTGAGATCGGCGTTGTGATACACGTAGCTGAAGATGAGCGGGACCACGGTAGTGGCCTCGGCGTACACCATCTGCTCGTAGGTCGTCTGCACCTTGCCCCAGGAGGATGCTTCCTTGAGAGTAGAGGACGAGCAGGCACCGTCGCGGACGTCGGCCACGGTGATCTGGACGGCGTACTGGTGCATCGGCACATCCCGGCCCAGGCACTCTGCGCAGACCACGGTGTCTTGGGCAAAGTTCTTGGGAACGCCTCCCCCCACCATGAGCAGACCGGAGGTCTTGGCCGCCATCTTGACCTTGGTCAGCTCGTAGAAGTCCTTCACCGAATCGATGGACACGTGCTCCTTGGGATTGGCGTGCTGGTGCATCACCAGGCCGAAACCTGCGCTGGAGTCGGAGAACGCCGGGCAGAATACCGGAACATCATGCTTGTAGGCCAGCTCGACAAGGGAGTTCTTCTTCTTGGCGTTCTTGGTAAGCCACCGGCCCATCTCCCGGATGAACTCCCGGGAGGAGTAGGGGCGGGGGTCCAATCCATCGGCGATCTTCTTCACCGTGGAATCGCACTTCTGGAGCTGCTCCTCGTCGATGTAGGTGTCGTAGATGCGGTCGATGTAGTTATCCCTGAGCATGTGATCATCGGTGAACGGGGTGCCATGGTAGTGCTTGAACCCAAGGGCCTCGAAGAAGTCCATGTCCACGATCGAGGCTCCGGTGGCCACCACCGCGTCCACCATGTTGTACTTGATCATGTCGGCGTAGACGTTCATGCATCCACCCGCGCTGGTGCTGCCTGCTAGGGTCAGGATGGTGGTGCAATCGTGGTCCTCCAGCATCAGCTTGAAGATATCGGCCGCCCGGGCGGTGTCACGGGATGTGAACGACATCTCGCGCATGCTGTCGATTATAGGTGTGGAATCGAACTTGGTCGCGTCTACCTGCTTGACGACTTTCTTCAGGAGGTCCTTCTTGTTCATGGGTGTCCACTCGTCGTTACGACGGGAACGTCGACGGGCCGTCCAGCGGCCCCGTCGAGGTCATAGACCCCCGCCGTGATTGATGTGATGATATCGCCCATATTAAGCTTAGCCATCTGCATTCGGAGAATGCGTGATGTAAGGCCGATGGATGGATATGCTGGCTCGCGGAGCGCCTGAAAAAAGGTCCGCCGTCGCTACTGCATTTCGGGGTTCTTGCGGGGACGGCTGCAGATAGCATAAATGTCCCCGTCGAAAAAGACGTCTAACTCGGGGTGCTCGGCCTGAATCTCCTCGATTTTACGGAGCACCTCACGCAATGTCAAGTCGCTCTTCTTGTCGATCTTGACGTGTATCTGCTTTTCCATTGAAGAACACCTGGTCGAACGACCCTTCAATTTGAATGCCCCCTTCGGTATATATCTCTTTTTCCCTGATAATCGAAAAACGAAGCAATCTGGCTAGTGTCCAAGTACCATTCAATCATATCCAATAAAAATGCCCTTCTGACATTTTCGTACTTGATTTTACCGGGCGAAATTGTTAATAGTCTAACGATAGGTTCCAACGCCAATTATTATAAATGGTGTCGAATTTGGCTCGCAGAAAGAAGGCCAAGGAAGCGGATCCTCCGCAGGGCGAGGACGATCTCCCCGCGACGTCCGCCGCTCAAGAGGCCGTCGGTACGGAGGCCGAGGAGCTGCGCCGATGGATGGCCGGCGAGTCCACACTCATGGCCTGGCTGGAGGAGGACCCCTCCCAGCAGACCACCTTCTACAGCGACACCCCTGACCTCCTGGACCTCGACCCCGATCTCAAGGAACGCATAGCCCAGTATGAAGCGGAAATCGCCCAACTCCGCCAGCTCACCACGTCGGGAGGCGCGACGGAGGGATCGGCGGTCAGTGAGGAGGTCGTTCGGCTGAAGGCCGAGGTGAACCGGCTGTCCAAGGCCAACAGTGAGCTGAGGGACCGGGCCGTGGCCAGCGCCCCCGAGTCGCTGAAGGACCGTGAGGCCACCCTCCGGGACAAGGAGAACGACTTGGAGATGAGGGAGCGGGCCCTGGGCATGAACGGGGCGGAGAGCGGCATCATCGTGGAGCGGTACCGGGCCGAGCTGAGCGAGAAAGAGGCTGAGGCCAAAGCCCGGGAGGAAGAGATGAGGAACCGCATCCAGCAGCTGGAGGCCGACCTCCGGACCCGGGAAATCGAGATCAAGCTCCGCGATGATGAGCTTAAATTGGCCAAGATGTCCAAGCCTGAGGCCAACAAGGAGATCAGTGAGAAACTTAAAGGATTCCAGGAGAAGGAGAAGCGGATCCTGGAGCTGCAGGAGACGGTCGGCCGCATGAAGGATCTCCTCACCGAGAGAGAGGACGAACTCAAGGGCCTCAAGGAGATTATCGGTTACAAGGAGCAGGAGCTTTCCCGCAGGGAGGAGGACCTGCTCTTCCGGGAGAAGAAGGCGACGGAGGAGAAGCGCCGCCTGGAGGAGGCCAAGAAGAGTGCTGGCGGACTGGAGGAAGCGGAGCTCAAGAAGCGGCTGGAGGAGCTACGTGGAGAGGTCGAGAAGAAGGAGCGGGACCTCAAGGCCAAGGAGGAGTTCATCCGCGGCAAGGAAGCCGAACTCCGCAAGCGGGAGATGGGGGCCATCGAGGAGGAGCTCAAGCACAAGGATGAGGACATCGCCCTCGAGACCGAGACGGCCAAGGCCAAGACCGGCAACCCCCGCCTGGACGACCTGCTGCTGGGCGGCGTTCCCTTCGGCTCCAATGTTCTGGTGCACGGCCCGCCGTTCGTGGGAAAGGAAACGATGGTCGACCAATTCATAGCCGAGGGTCTGAAGAAGGGGATACCGGCCATCTGGGTGACGACCGACAAGACCCCCGCCGATCTTCGCGAGGAGATGAAGCTGGTGCTGCCGGCGTACGAGGACTACGAGGCCCTGGGCCTGGTCAAGTACATCGACTCGTACTCAAGGGGCATGGGAGACACCACCGTCGACAAGTACACCACCTACATCGACGAGCCCACCGCCCACGACCGGATCATGGACGCGGTGGAGGACGCATCCAAGACATTCAAGGAGAAGAGCGAGTACTATCGCCTCGCCTTCCGTACACTGTCCACGCTCATCGCCTACTCCGACCCCGCCTCGACCTTCCGCTTCCTCACTCCGTTCTGCGGACGACGCAAGAGGGATCACGCTGTGTCGTTCTACACCATCGAGAAGGGCATGCACGGCGAGCAGGAGATCCAGATGCTTGGGTCGATCATGGACGGCATGATCGATTTCAAGATCGATCAGCTGCGGACCCTGTTCATGGTCCGCGGCATCACCGATGTGCAGTCGCGGTCGTACATCCGCTACAACGCCACCCGGCACGGGTTGAGCATAGGGTCGTTCGCCCTCGACCATATTAAATAGGAATGCACATTATAAAAACATGAATGACGGGTCCAAGGACAATGGACCACGTCGGACCGGCGGCTGGTGGTGGGGCCGCCGAGAGCTTCGCTCCGGTTTCAGGCGAACTCGGGTCCTTGAGAGGATCGGGAGGGCGCCGGAGCGGCCTTCTTCTCCACATTGATCCGGGGCAGCGGGAAGGGCGGGGGCAGCCGGATGTCCCTGGCGATCAGGAGGGCGATGGGGATGCAATTGGACACCACGACGTTGTGGACGATGTTGGCGTCCTCGTTGGGCATGGAGGAGGTGGTGGTCCATTCCTTGACCAATGCGTCGACCTCCCCCTCGAGGACCACGTTCCCCTCGATCTTGATGAAGCCCATTCCCACATAGTTGACGGTGAACCGGAACTCCACCGACGCGGTCCGGTCGGAGGCGCGGTTGATCTGGGTAACGGTGCTGTTGTGATCGATCCTTATGTTGGCCACATGCTCCCCCGGCTTGGAGAAGCGCTTAGCCTCGATGGTGTTGGTCTCGAAACCCACTAGGTTCATGTCATTGCCCTCCGAGCTATGTCCTGTCCCGATAATAGAACTTGCCCATTCTATGAACGGCCGACCGTTCAGGATTTGAGAAATGGAGTGCCGCAGGCCGGACTTGAACCAGCGACTTCAAGATCTTCAGTCTTGCACTCTCCCAGCTGAGTTACTGCGGCGTCGCCGAAGAGTAAACGACCCATATATTATAAAGTTATCCAATCAACGGGGTAACCCTCAGCCAAACCATAATTTGATAATTATTATTATTTATAATAGTAAGCCAGCTCGAAGCCTTTAAGATGCCTCGGATGCTTGCAACGCCGAATCGAGGTGCAATTTCCTTATGGCGGTACCAGTGCGTAGCAGGGCTCTGAACAGATCGAGCAGGGCAGCCCTTATCCGGAAGGACCGCCAGGGCGTAGCGTCCACCATCGGGACGATCATGGCGCTGCTCGTTTTCCTGGCGTTCATGGCTCTAATCGTCAACTCGTACGTTCCGGCGTGGATGCTCGACAACGAGCGCTCGCACATGAACGTCTCGGTCGACCAGTTCGGAGAGCTGAAGGGTAAAGTCGACAGCATGGTGTCGCAGCAGCTGGTGACAGGGGATTCTTCCATCAACATGTACGCTCCCATGACCATGGGCGCGTCCGGCGTGCCGGTCTTTGCCTCCCCCACCGCAGGCCTGCTCACCTACAATCCCCAGGGCAGCTCGTCCGGCATAAATGTCCAGTTCAATTACAGCGCCTCCGGTACAGGGTCCACCTTCACCGTGCCGGTGGTCGTCGACGGTGGCGGCAAGGTCGAGCTGTACGCTCCCAACCGCTACTACGTCCAGCAGTGGCTCGCGTACGAGAACGGTGCCATCATCCTTAAGCAGCAGGACGGGCAATCCATCCGGGCGTACCCTAACCTGGACATCACCAAGAGCAACAACACCCTGAACATCGCGTTCACCCAGATCGACCTCATAGGCAACAGCCAGTCCCTGACCGGTTCCGACACCGTAGGGTTCAGCATCAACCTGGTGTACATCGATTCCGAAAAGTATTCCATCGGCACCGGGGCCAAGACCTTCAGCCTGAGGTTCAACACCACTTACGGTGACGCCTGGTATGCATACTTCGACCAGCTGTGCAAGACCAAGGGCCTGACCAACAACACCGACTACGTGCTCACCAAGCCCGTGGCGGTGAGCGGGTCCACCAACGGGTTGACCACCTTCACCTTCACTCTGAAGAACTGCAATGAACTGTACTACAACCGCGCCTACGTCAGTATGACCATGCTGACGTCCTGAGGTGAGACGATGCAAGAGGCCGAACCCAAGGAGACCAACGCCGAGAGCCTGATGCCTGCTGAGGCCGACTCCCCTAAGGACAGCAACACCAAGGACAAGGTGCGCGACGGGTACCTGAAGTTCCTGCGACGTATGCTTCCCGGACGGGCCTCCCGGGTGAGGATGTCCACCGCCGAGGTGGAGCAGCGCATCGAGTGGTCCAAGGGCCGCGGGTCGGTGGTCACCGAGATCCCCAAGCTCGACAACCCGGCGCTGGAGACCACCGAGATCTACCCTATCGTGGAACCGTACAGCTACTCCCGCATCACTTACAACAACGAGACCAGCGAGTACTTCCTGGAGGCGCTCGAGCCCAGGCTCACCTCCGACGACGAGAAGCTCCTGCTGCTGATCAAGGACACCCTCGGCCGCACCCTGGGCTACGAGTGGGACAAACTCACCGTGCTGGACAAGAGGGAGTACCTGGTGGAGAGCGTGGAATCGTTCATCCGCAGCCGAGGGGTCAAGGTCAGCCCCCTTCTGAAGAAGAAGCTAAACTACTACATCCTGAGGGACTTCGTCGGCTACGGAAAGATGGACATCCTGATGCGGGACAATCACATCGAGGACATTTCCTGCGACGGCGTGGGCATCCCGCTGTTCGTATACCACCGTAAGTACGGAAGCATCAAGACCGGCCTGGTGTTCGACGACGAGGATGCCCTTAACTCCTACGTGGTCGCGCTGGGGCAGAGATCTGGAAAGCAGATCTCGGTGTCCTCGCCGATCCTTGACGGCACGTCCCCCGAGGGCCACCGTATCCAGGCGACCTACGCCCGAGAGGTCACCACCAGGGGCTCGACCTTCACCATCCGGCGGTTCAAGGACACTCCCTGGACTCCCGTGGACCTGGTGAGGACCAAGACCGCCAGCCCGGAGATGGTGGCCTACTTCTGGCTGGGCGTGGAGAACGGGGAGTCGATGATCATCTGCGGCGGAACCGCCTCCGGAAAGACGTCCACCCTCAACTCCATCGCCCTGTTCATCCCCCCGGGGGCGAAGATCGTCACGATGGAGGATACCAGGGAGATCAACCTCCCGCACATGAACTGGATCCCGGGCACGACGCGTTCGGGCGTCGGCGAGCGCGGACCAGACGGCAAAGCGCCGGGCGAGATCGACATGTACGACCTCATGCGCGCGTCCCTGCGTCAGAGGCCGAACTACATCATCGTCGGTGAGGTCCGAGGCAAGGAGACCTATACGATGTTTCAAGCCATGGCCACCGGCCATACCACTTACTCCACCATGCACGCCGACTCGGTGCAGTCGATGGTCAACAGGCTGGAGAACCAGCCCATCAACTGCCCCCGTATCCTGCTGACCGCCCTGAGGAACGTCATCATCCAATCTCAGGTCCGGGTGGGGCAGGATCTCTGCCGGCGCATGAAGCAGGTCATCGAAATCGTCGGCTTCGAGCCAGACACCAATGAGCTGATATCCAACACGGTGTACGAGTGGGACCAAGCCGCCGACCGCTTCGTGTTCAAGGGCCACAGCTTCCTGTTCGACAAGATCATGGAAATGAAGAATTTGACGCATGAGGAAATGATGAACGAGTTCGACCGCCGGGTCGACCTCATCAAATACATGGTGTTCCGCGAGTTCTCCGATCACCACAAGATCTGGGAGCTCATCAACCAATACTACAAGGACCCGGAGAAGACCATCAAGCGGGTCCGCCGGGAGCTGCAGGAGGGGGGTGCGCCCAATGCCTGAGATCTCCGATTCCTTCACCCAGTTCGACGCCAAGAAGAACAAGAACTACATGAAGACAAAGAAGACCCAGGAGCCGACCGAGAAGGTAGGGCCCCACCTGATAAAGCTCCAGGAGGGCGCCCTCCCCGATTACATCGCCCTGACCCCCTTCCAGATGTTTGCCTGGAGGATCATGGGCAAGGCGGTCAAGCTCCGGTCCAAACCCAACCCCAAGCTGGAGCTGCAGCTGCAACAGGCCCACATGCGCATGCGGCCCGAGGAGTACGTCGCCTATACCTGGATGAGCGCCGTCCTGGTGCTCATCGTGTGCGGGGCGGTGGCCGCCCTGTTCGGCGGCGTCCTGCTGGCCCTCCTCCATGTCTCGGCCGCACTGGTGCTTGTATTCTTCATGCTGTTAGTGGCGATCCCGCCGGTAATGGCGTACGTCGTGCTGATGTCCGTCCCCGGTTCCAAGGCCAAGACTCGGGCCAGGGACATCAACAAGCGTATCGGCCCGGCTATGAGCTTCATCTCCGCCATGGCCTCCGCCGACGTCAACGTCGATGTCATCTTCAAGGAACTGGCCAAGCAGGACATCTATGGTGAGATCAAGAACGAGGCCGCATGGATCACCAGAGACACCGAGCTGCTGGGCATCGATATCCTCACCGCGATCAACCGGGCCGCCCAGCGCACCCCGTCCATCAAGTTCCAGGAGTTCCTCCAGGGCGTGGTCACCAGCTCGACCTCGGGCGGCCAGCTGAAGCCGTACTTCCTGCAGAAGGCCGAGCAGTTCGAGAAGGAGGGCAAGCTGGAGATGCGCTCCCAGCTGGAGACCTTGGGCCTGATGGCAGAGACCTTCGTCACCGTCGTGGTGGCGTTCCCCCTTTTCCTCGTGGTCATCATGGCGATCATGGCCATCGTACCGGGCGGAGGCAATGATTCGTCCATGACCGTCCTCCTGCTGGAGGTCGTGGTCGGGCTCATGATCCCCATCTCCCAGTTCGGGTTCACGTTCTTCATCTGGAACATGACCAAGGAGTCGTCGATTTGAGGTGATGGAATGGCCGAGGACATCATAGATCTGGAACAACTTGACCTTAAGAAGCTGGACTACAGCCATACCATCCTCATCATCTGCTGCGCGTCGGCTGCCCTCCTCTTCGTCCTGGCCTTCCTGGACGGCATTGGAGGCCTCGATACGCCCCTCCAGTGGATCGACTATGTCTTCCTAGGCCTCATGGCCTTCAGCGGCCCCTACGGGTTCTACAAGAGCGCCCAGAGGAAGAAGATCCGGGACATTGAGGCCCGCCTTCCGGAGTTCCTCAGGGATGTCGCGGAGGCCGGTCGGTTCGGCATGACCCTGGCCCAGGCCATCAAGGTCTCCTCTCGGGGACGATACGGCAAGCTCACCCCGGAGATCCGACGGATGGCTGCCCAGATCGATTGGGGAGTTCCGGCGTCGGAGGCCATGCGGCTGTTCTCGGAGAGAGTGGATACCCCCCTAGTGAGGAGGATGACCTCTATCATCATCAAGGCCAACGACGCCGGAGGCTCGGTCTCCGACGTGCTGACCATGGTCGCCCACGATGCCAGGGAGACCATGCTCAACCAGGCCGAGCGCAAGTTGTCAATGTCCACCTATGTCGTCGTCATCTACGTGGCGTTCGCGGTGTTCATCGCCACCATCTTCATCCTTAACTCGACCTTCCTGCCCAAGATGACCGAGGCCGGCCAGCAGGTGGCCTCGGGGGCGGAGAAGGCGGGAGTGGACACCTCCGGCCTGGCGACGATCAAGGTCAACGTCATTCCCACCATCCAGATGGTGTTCGTTATATCGGTGCTGATCCACGCCTTCGGCGACGGGATATTGGCCGGGGTGCTGGGGGACGGCCAGATCTCGTCCGGCCTTAAGCACGCCTTCATCATGCTGCTCATCGGGCTCGTGGGAACGAGGGTGATCTGACATGGACGAGGCGATGAAGCAGGATGATCTCGAGCCCCTGTTCGAGGACGAGCAGGCGGAGCAGAAACCGAAGCTGTCGGTAACCTCCCGTTACCTTTCCTTCCTGCAGAAGGTTCGTAAGAAGCCGGTCCGGGTCAGGCTGCCCAGCAAGGTGGCCACCGATTCGACGGTCATCACTGAAATCCCCAAGCTGTCCGATCCGGAGGTCGAGGAGGTGGAGGTGATCCCCATCGAGGAGCCCTACTCCTTTGTGCGCATCAAGTACGATGGCACCGCCGGGGAGTATCTCTTCGAGGTCATCGAGCCCAAGCTCACCTCGGACGAGAATGCTCTGCTGGATGGTCTGAAGAGCGCTCTCATCGTGTCCATCAACCTCGCCGAGACCAAGGACATCGGGGAGAAGCGGGAGATCCTCAACAAAGCCACCGACAAGCTCCTGGAAAAGCTCGCGGTGGAGATCAATCCGATCTCCAAGGAGCGCATCATGTACTACCTGCGCCGCGACTTCACCGGCTACGGCGTCATCAACGTGATGATGATCGACCCCAACATCGAGGACTGTTCCTGCGATGGGGTCGACATCCCACTGTACATCTACCACCGCAAGTATGGCAGCATCAAGAGCAACATCCGGTTCGAGAAGGAGGATGAGCTGGACGCCTACGTAGTGTGGCTGGCCCAGAAGTGCGGGAAGCATATCTCGGTCGCCAACCCGCTGTTGGACGCCACCATCCCCGACGGCTCGAGGCTCAACGCCACCCTGGGCAAGCATGTGACCAAGAGGGGTTCCTCGTTCACCATTAGACGGTTCAAGGACAACCCGTTCACCCCGGTGGATCTATTGAAGTTCAAGACCCTGTCCACCGAAATGATGGCATACCTGTGGATATCGGTGGAGTTCGGCTCCTCCATGCTGGTCTGCGGCGGAACCGCCTCCGGCAAGACGACCACTCTCAACGCCATCTTGCTGTTCATTCCACCGCAGATGAAGATCGTCAGCATCGAGGACACCAGGGAGCTGAACCTTCCCCATGAGAACTGGATCCCCGGCCTGACCAGAGAGGGCTTCGGAGGAAAGGGCGGGGCCATGAGCGGGAACATCAACATGTTCGACCTGCTCACTGCCGCACTGAGGCAGAGGCCCCAGTACTTGATGGTCGGTGAGGTTCGAGGCAAGGAGGCGTACGTCGTCTTCCAAGCCATGGCCACCGGGCACATCTCCTACTCGACCTTCCACGCCGAGGACGTGCAGGCCATGGTCCACCGGTTGGAGAACGATCCCATCGATCTGCCGAGAGCGCTGCTGACCGCCCTCAACCTGGTGCTGCTGCAGGGCCAGGTGAAGGTGGGGACCAAGATGACCCGTCGGGTGAAGGGCCTCACCGAGATCGTGGGCATGGACCCCGAGACCGGGGAGCTTATCACCAACTCGGTGTTCACCTGGAACCCCGCCGACGATACCTTCTCCTACTCTGGACACTCCTATACTTACGAGAAAGTCCGCGCGGTGCGCAACTGGTCTCCCCGGGAGATGGAGCGGGAGGTCAAGAGGCGCATCGATATCCTGGAGTACATGAAGAAGATCGGAGTGAACAACTACCGCCAGGTGGCGAAGATCGTATCGGCCTACTACAAGGACCCCGATAAGGTCATGAAAGAGGTCAAGGAGAAGATGACCGAGTGATCGGTCCCCTTCCCCCCATTTTTCAATCCCCGCCCGCTTCCCAGTAGGCGTCCATGGCCTGCAGTATCCACAGCGCCGCCCACAGCACCATGCCGATGATCGACAGCCCCGCCAAGTCCCCCTGGCCGTTGAGGGTCGCAAGCAGGGAGAAAGGGTCCACGATCGCCAGCACGATCCCCAGGGTAAAGAACAGCAACCCCTTGCGGATAGAGACCGAGAACATCTGCCCGAGGCCCCACACCGAGAACAGTCCGGGGACCAGACCGAGCAGCAGGGCGGCCACGGGGCGGGAGGTCGAGCGGTTCAGCTTCCCCGGCCGGACCAGGCGCCCGCACCCGGTGCAGTAGCGGTCCTCTAGCCCGATCCTTGTCCGGCAGTCCCGGCACTCGAACGGCGCGCTCACCAGGAAGCCGCACCGTCCGCAGAAGGTCTCCTTGCCCTCCAGGATGGCGCCGCAGCTCTGGCATCTGGTGGTTTGGTTCACCTCCGCGTCCGCTGCGGGAGGCACCTTAGCCATGGCCTCGCCGGTCACTGCGTTCCCGCATATCACGCATGCCTCGACCCCCTGGGGGACGTTGCCCCCGCATTGCGGGCATCTGTCGGTCATCGGGCCCTCAATGGGACCTAGTGGGATTAACGTTACGCATGGCTGTTGAGTGAACGAAGAAAAAATAAGAAGGAAAGGGGTTTGGTCGGCCCTCACTGGGGGGGCTTGGCGCCGTCATCGAGCTTGGGCTGCTCCTCCGGCTTGGGCTCTGCGGGCTTGACCGGCCTCTTCTCCACCGGCCGGCGCACGATGCGCCTCAGGGGCTTGGGGGCGGCCTCGCTCTTGGGCTGCTCCTCTGCCGCCGGGATCTCCGGCTTGCGCACCTCGATGTTGCTACCGCACTTGTGGCAGATGGGTGAGCCGCGGGGGTTCAGGGTGCCGCAGGTCGGGCAGGAGACGCCGGTGAACTTCCGCTTCTCCTCCTCCTGGGACAGCCAGCTCTCGAAGCTCACGTAGCTCGGCTGCTTCTTGAACCACTCCTGGAACTTGCTGTCGGAGTACTTCTTGCCCATGGCCTTCTTGGCTTCCTCGCGGAAGGTGTCGACGTACGCCTCGTACTGCTCCCTCATCTTCTTGAGGTAGGCGTCCTCTTCCTCCTCGATGGCGTCGCCGATGAACTTGGCGCCGCACTCCGGGCAGGTGGCGGAGTTCGACGGTATCCACGCGCTGCATTCGCTGCACTTGGCGGTGCCGACCTCGAACTCCACGCCGCACTTGGGGCAGCGCTTGGATGATTCGGGGATGAGCGCACCACACTCCCCGCACTCCACCATCTTCCCAAGCCCGTACTTGTACAGCCAGGCGGAGAAGAGGATGATGGCCGCGGCGATGACCGCCAGGATCATCAGGTAGACGTACCAGGGGATGCCGCCGCTGCCCGAGGCGGCGATTGTCACGTTCTTGGAGGTTGTGAAGACCTTGTCCCCCATGGACGACTCCCCATGGACCTGGTAGTTGCCGTCGGAGCCCTCAGGCACGTACAGCTGTATGGCGAATATACCTTCGGAGTTGGTGGTGCCGTTGAAGGGTTCGCCGATCCGAACGCCGTCGCGCTCCAGCCAGACGATGACCACCGCGCCGGGGATGGCCTCGGAGGTGTTCCGGTTGTACACCCTGCCGGTCACGAAGATATTAGAGCCGGGCGCATAGGAGGTGCTGTCCAGAGCATAGATCTCGACCTTGGCGTTGGGTGCATCGATGTTGAACACGGCGGAGACGTTGTTGTTGGTTGTGTCCTTATCGTCAACAATGCCATCAGCGTTGGCCACCACCAGCAGATGGTAGCTGCCCATGGTCAGGTTGATCTGCCAGGTGGTGTTGACGGTGACCTCCGCCCCGGCCGCCAGGTTCCTCATGGCCACGCCGATGAAGGTCTGCTTACCGTTCCCGTCCACGGCATAGAAGTAGAACGCGGCAGATATGGCCGCGGTGCTACCTCCGTTCTTGGCAGTGGCGGAGATGTCGACGGTCTCTCCCTGGCTGGCGTTGGTGATCTCCTGTCCGGACTGGGTGACCGTTACCCCGTCGGAGAACTGGAGGTCGGCCCTCAGGTCGTTGACCACCAGGCTCTGGGTGATGACATTGTTGTCAGTGTTCATCTCATTGACATAGTTCGTCGCCCCACTGGGGTTGACGACCACGTATATGTTAGTGCTCGAAGCGCCATTGGCAAGCAGAACGGCCGTCCACTGGCCAGTCACCGTGACCGTCTGGTCCGGATTGATCGAGGCGATCGTCTCCACGTCGAACGGATTGCCATTGGTGGAGTCTAGGTAGAAGTAGACAGACACGTTGATCGCGGCGACTTCGCCGATGTTCTTCACCGCCGCCTCGATATTGATGACGTCACCGACGTTCACCGGGCTGGCAGGGTTGAGCACCACATAGTTAGGCCTAAGGTCCGCGTAGTTGAGTACTTTCTGAGAGAACGAGACCGTATTGTTGGCCTCGGAGATCTCCTCTATGGCTCCGTTCCCGTCAACGACCACCTCTACGGTGTAGGTGCCGGGATTGCTGGGGGTCCAGGAAACGGTGGCTTCTCCGGACTCGCCCTGGTCGATGGTACCTATGACGGCATTGGTCAGGAGCGTTCGGGAGCTACCATAGGTAACGTAGAAGCTCACCATCACATCCTCGGCGGTGATATCACCGTAGTTCCAGACCTTTGCCGAGATGGTGGAGGTCTGCCCCCTCGCCGGGGAGTTCGGGCTGATGGTGACATCGCTCCTTTGGACGGACAGGTCTGCAATGCCCTGGACCGCCACCATGGTGTAATTCGCGTTGTTGGTGTTGTCCAGTTCGTTGATCCGGCCGTAGGGGTCGATGACCACGCTGATGTTGTGCTGGCCGAGGGTCCTGGCGGTCCAGATGGCGTTGATGGTTATCGACTCGCCTGGCTGGATCACCGGTATGGTGTACTGGTAGAACGTGCTACCGGTGTCGTTGAACATTACCAGGACATTGTGGGCGGCCACTACACCGACGTTGGAGACGGTGGTGGTCACGGTCACATTCTGGTAGTGTACCGGGGTGCTCGTGGACACGTGTATGGGCGGGTCCAGATCGGGCAGGGCGCCGGGGATGGATATCGTCACCGGAGCCATATTGGCCTGACTCAGGGGCTCAGAGTAGCCGACTATACCCACGTTCATGGCATATTGGCCGGCGAAGCTTTGGCCCTGGTAGGTGTAGGTCGTGTTAGCGAAGTAGTCGCCGATGAAGCCCTGGTAGACGGTCATGCCCGCGGTGCGGGCATCGGTCAGCACCCTGAAGGTGATGGTACCGTCAGACCCGGTCCGGCCGCTCGCGTACAGCCCGTTCACCGGGTGGGTGATGGCGACGTAGGCGTTGGGGAGCTTCTCCCCGGTGCCGTCAAGCACCACGACCTTGACCCAGCGATAGTGGTTGATGACCGCGGAACCCTGGGCGTTCAGCGAGGCGATGGATATGTTGGTCACATCGGCCACCGCATGGCCACCGAAGGAGGACCACGCGTGGCTGAAGATGGTGTCCTGGACGGCCACATGGGCGTAGGAGGTGTCAGGTGCTGCCAGGTCCGCTCCCATCTCCGAAGACGCGATGTAAACCTTGCTGCTATCATCGGCCCGGATGTGGACCGGAGTCATGACCTTCGAGCCGGTCACCGTCAGGTTGCTGTGGCCCATCAGGTACAGGTTCAGGTTGTAGTTGGAGTTCAGGATAGTGCCGCCGGAGAGGACCAGAGTACCGTTGTCCTGCACGACGATCCTGCTCTGGTAGGCGCTGGACTGGACCTCGGTGAAGGCGGTGTTCCTGATGGTGAGCACACCGTTGTTGATGACTACCACATTATAGGCCCAGTTGAAGGCGTTGGGACCGGTGATGGTTAAGGTCGGGTACTCGGACCCGCCGACCACCAGGTCATGACCATCTATGGTCATGGTGACGGTCATGGACTTGAACGCCGCGTTGTTATCATATCCGTACTCGGCGATGGAATGGTCGGCATTCACGTACACATAGACCGGGTATGTGCCGATCTGGGTGGGCTTCCAGCTGAGGGTGGTCTTCACGAAGCTGCCGGCGGAGACCGTCACCGTGGTCGAGCCGATGAACTGGCCGCCCTCGGTGGCGCTCCCGGCATACAGGGAGACGGTGGCATTGGTGGCAGCCGCCCGCCCGGTGTTGTTAACGTAGATGGTGGCGGTGACCAGGTCGCTGGAGCTGGCCGGCTGGGGGCTGAAGGTGATGTCCGTAGAGCTGACGGTCAGCTCAGCAAGGTTGGCGAGGACCGTGAACTGTACTGACATCACGTTGTTGTTTTTACTCTCCTCGGAGATCTTCCTCTCGGGGTCGATGGTTACGCTGATGGTGTGCACGCCCTTGGGGACGTCATGCCAGATCACAGCCGTCAGAGCTTGGTCGTTCTCGGTGCCGGGGGCGATGGTGTCCACGGTCTGGTTAGACCAGAACGCAGGGATCGATCCGTTGATGTATCCGATGATGGAGACCTCGACCTTGGTGGCGGTGGTCTTGCCGCGGTTGTGCACCACGGCGGAGACCTGTACGCTCTCACCGTCGTAGACGGTGGTCGGGGTCAGGGTCAGGGGCAGCACGACCAGGTCCGGCAGCTCGAGAGCGAGCGCGGGCATGGTGATGTTGACCATCTTCCAGGTGTTGCCTGCCGACATATCCGGGTAGGGGTTGAACGCCAGCCCGGTGGTGTTGGTGTAAACGGCGCCGGTGGAGTTCTCATAGGACACCGTCAGCACGTAGGCATAGGCCGCATACGGGTTGGGGTTGGCCTGGTCCAGAACCTCCGACAGGTAGGGCAGCTTGACCTTACCTTCGTTGTCGGTTATGGTGTAGTCGGTCATGTCCTTGCCCAGATAGTGCAGGACCTCATCCGACGGATACGATCTCAGCCCGTCAGGGGTATAGTACTCGGCCGATGCCCCGGAGTTCTGGAGCGTGGAGGTGACGGCCGCGCCGTTCACCGGCAGCGACTGCATGTCGGTCACCGTGACGTTGGCCCAGCGATAGATGTAGATGGTCGGGCTGACCGTCATCGCCACGGAGATTTTACTGACGTACACGCTGTTGGAGGGGTCAGAGTTGGAGAACCTCAGTTCCAGGTCCTTAACATCAGACACCTCGGTCACGCCTTTGTCGTAGAGGTTGAAGCTCACCGAGACTGCCGCAGGTGTCTGCTGCGGACGGATTGCGGTGTTGTGGAACGTTCCATCACTGGCCCTCCACTGCAGATAGTTACCTATTGCATAACTTCCTTCCGTTGAGTAAGTCAGGGTCAGCGTCGCACCAGATAGTGGTCCAATCAGGTCGCTAGTGTTGAACCCATTAAGCTCCATCACCCTTCCAGAGGCGATGTTGTAGTATGATGAATCGATTGATGTCAGGCTTCCAATGCTCTGGCCAGTCGTGTCGTTCGAGGACTTCGAGGTGACCAGCGCCTCGACGGTCCGGTCGTGGGCCACGAAGGCGGCCTGCCTGTTGGCGGGCGAGACTGTCTTCTCAGGGCTGGTGTCGACCGTGACACCATATAGGTAGGCCATGGAGTTGTCGCGCAGCACCATGGTGTTGTGATTCTCCTTGTTGGAGAAGTCCACTCCGAGATAGGAGTTGACCGCGGTGAACTGGGTGTTGCCAGCCAGGTTGATGCTGGTGTAGGCGGGTTCGACTATCCTGAAGGTTATCCACACTTTGTTGATGTGTATCGTCTGGCCGCCGTTGTTGGTGAACCCAAGGTTGAGGCCGGCCAGGTCCAGCGAGGACATCGCCGGCAGGGTCGCCGAGGCGATGACCTGATCAGCCGTGCCAGTGACGGGGTTCACCGGGGTGTTGGAGAAGGACAGGGTCGTCTGCCCGGCCGCCCCGTTGCGATACTGGTACTGAACGGTGGAAGCGCTGGAGTATCCGCTGTCGGTATAGTACTGGACATGCAGAGTTGCCAGGATGTTGTCCGAGGCACTGAACACCAGGCCGCCCGTGTCGAAGCCATCGAGCCACATCGTCTTTCCGCTGGCTACGTTGTAGTATTGTAGATCGGAGACCTTCAGGCCTTGGAGGGCCGAGCCGGTGTTGTCGGCCGCGCCCTTTGCGGAGGGCATCCTCGCCAGGTTGTAGGCCACGCTGTCCCTGGCGCCGGTGGTCGCATTGTTAATGTCGGACGCGAAGGAGTAGCTGTGATCATACATCGCCGAATAGAGCTGGGTGGTGTTGTAGGTGGTAGAGTTGGGGGTTTGGTAGATGTTGGGTAGCGATGAGTCGTACAGGTTGACGGTCGAGGACATGAACAGCAGAACCGGGGCGTACTGGAACACCGCTTCTGGGAAGTAGGTATCGTTGCAGTACACGCCCACCTCCTCGTTGCCGGTGATGTTGGACCTCCACAGGTTGAGGGTGGAATCGTCGACCACCATGTGGCCAGGGAATGAGAGGACGCTGTCATAGGCTTCCAGCACACCGCCGTTGCGGACGATTACTCCCAGGCTGGGGAAGGAGTTGAGCTGGTTGAGATTGGTGGTGAGGGTCGAGTTGTTCAGAATGAGCTTACCGCCGTCCTCGACGGTCAGGGTGTATACGCGGTCGTCAGCAGTTCCCGCGATTTTATCCGAACCGATATTCTCGGCGAAAACAAGTCCGCCGCCGTTAACCGTGACTACGCCCCCGGCCCTGATCGTCAGGTTGCCGTTCATCGTGTATAGGGATGTCACGCTCCAGGTATCGACCGCATAATCAGAACCGATGATGCGGTCGCCATTCGAGTAGTCCGACGGCAGGGGGCCGGTACCCTCTGTCGTACCCGTGAGGAACACTATGGTAGCGAGGGGTGTGAGAAGAAGACCTATCACTATCATGATGCTCGCAGCTCTACTGGCCAATATGCGACCTTTCATAAACCCACCTAGACAATTTTATTTCTAATTTAGGAAATTGGTCGTATCAGCAGATTTTCTTTATTTATATTTGAGCATACAATTAACAAAAAATGAACCATCCAATTAATAAAAATGAAGTAGAAAAAAAAGGTTTATGGCCTTACTTTTTGCGGATGATCTTACGGATGGAAACGGGCTTCTTCGAGGGATCGTCCTTAGCTCCGTTTTTCTCTGTTTTCTCCGTTTCCTCAACAGGCTTAGGGAGTTCCTTGAGCACGTGTCCGCAGTGAGCGCACTTCTCGTCCCCCTCGCTGATCGATGACGAGCATTTCGGGCAGGTTGGGGCCGTCGGCTTTTGCTCTGCCCGGAACACCGGGGTCGGCTCTTCGTCCTCGTCCGGCTTGGGCTCTTCGGTCTTGAGGATAGGGGCGGGGGCGTTATCCTCCTCATCGTCCAGCTCGCTCTCTGGTGCGGGGCCCTCGACGACCGCCGCCTTCGGCTCGCTACGCGGCTCGGCGACCGCCTCGATCTCGTCCTTCTCTCTGGCGGGCGGATCGGCGGGCGGCGGAGCGCCGCGGCGGGCCAGGCTCTCCTCCCGCTCGTTGAGGGACTTCTCCCAACCGACGAAACGCTTCTGCTCCTCCAGGACGAGCTTGCGGCCCTCGGCCAACAACGCCTCCTGGTCGGCCAATACCTTTCCCTTGGCCACCAATCCCTCCCTGGTAGTGGTAAGTTCCTCGAGGAGCTGACGGGCCCGTTCCTGGTCCTTCAGCAGCGTACCCTCCATCTCCTTGATGCGCTCGCTCATGGCCCTAATGTCGTTCTCGTACGCCGAGCTGCGCTCGGAAAGTGCTACGAGGCTCTCCTCACGGCGTTCCATATCCGCATGGCGTCGCTCGATCTCCACTCGGGAGCGCTGCACCTCCTCTTCCCGCTGGCGGAGGTCGTTCTCCCGGGCTTGGAGGGCCATCTCGGCCTCCCGAACCGCATTCTCCCGCGGGGCCAGCTCGGCCAAGCGACCCTGGATCTCCCGCTCCCGGGCATCCAGCTTGGCAGCCTGCTCGTCAAGCCCCTTCTGGGCCTTCCCCAGCTCCTCCTCGGTGCTCACCAGCTTATCCCGGCGCTTCTTGAGCTCATACTCCTGGGTCTTGACCTTCTCCTTGAACTCCTCGATGACCTCCCAGATGGGCGTCTCATCACCGGCCATATGCGAACCTCCTGAACGTTCTGCAGGCTACGTGGTACATGTGATCGTCATCCTATCCCAGGGTCGGCCCGAGGATGATCATGCCCTTGTCCCCGACTTCGACGGTGTGCTTCTCCATGCTATGCTTGCAGGACCTCATCTTCTCCACCCTGATGAACCGGGCCAGTTTGCCTCGGGAACGGTCAAGGCCAAGCTCGATGATGCCGTCTACCAGGAAGCCTTCGTTGCCCAGCAGATCGGACGGTCCGCCGCGGGACCTTTCCATGACGATGAAGGACACCAGGTTCTGGTCCCGCAGCGTTTTGAAGAAATAGAACATCCTCTTGCGCATGTTCTCGCTGTCATCCATCAAGGAGTACAGCGCTCCCAGGGAGTCCAGCGCGAAGACGGTGAACTTTTCACCGTGCTTCTTCTTGTAATACTCGATCGTCTGCTCTATGAACTGGATGTAGTCTGTGGGCTTCTCCTCGTCGACGACCTCGTCCAGCTCCCGGAGGTCGGTGACGTCCGAGATCTCCATGTTGGGGCTCGGCTCGATCCCCAGCCCGTGCATGTTGTTGAGGTGGCTGGGTGCGGTCTCCTCCAGGGTGACGTATAGGCCGATCTGGCCAGCCTTGTTCAGATAATTTGACATGACCGAATGACAGAAACTGGTCTTCATCGAACCGGGAGGGCCGGTGACCAGTATGACCTTGGGGGCATCGATGTCGGAACGGAATATCCGGTCGAGCCCCGGTATGGAATCCCTGAGCGTGGTTTTACCCCCGTCAAACAATTTCATTGTCGATTAAATAGTTATCTGCCTGAATAATAAAAATAATGACCGAGGCCCGTTAGGGCCAGCGGCCTCTATTGTTCGCCGTTCTCGCTGTTGTCGCCCGCAGGAAGTAGGTCGTCGCCCTCCTTGGCCTCAGTGTTGACGACGATCATCTCCTCCTTGGCCCCGACCAGACGGGCCACCGCAGTGATCTTGTCCCCGTTGGATAGGCCCATGATGGTCACGCCCTGGGTGGAGCGGCCCATGGTACGGATCTCCTCCGCCCGGGTGCGGATCACGTTCCCCTGGACGGTGGTGAGGATGATCTGGTCGTCGTCACTGATGGCGCTCACCGAGACCACGCCGCCGTTGCGATCGGTGGTCTTGATGGTAATGACCCCCTTCCCGCCGCGGTGGGTCTTGCGGTAGTCGGCCACCATCGATATCTTGCCGTAGCCGTTCTCGGTGATGCTGAGGAGCTTATCCTCCGGCCTCACCACGGCCATGGAGACCACCTCGTCGCCCTCGTCTGGCCGCATGCCGATGACCCCGATCGCCGGGCGACCCACCGAACGGACCTCCGAGGCGTCGAACCGGGCGGCCTGTCCGCTGCGGGTGGCGAGGACAACCTCATCGTCCGGCCGGACCATCTTGGTGTCGACGAGGGAATCGCCGTCCTGCAACCCGATGGCGATGATCCCGTTGGATCGAATGTTGCGGTACTCCCTGAGGGAGGTCCGCTTCACGATTCCGCTGCGGGTGGCGAAGATGAGGTCGAGGCCTTCGTCCACGCTGTCGATCGGCAGATTGTCCTCGACCCTCTCGTCTTCCTCCAGCTTGGGAAGCAGGTTGACGATCGGCTTCCCCTTGGAGTGCCGCCCGGCCACCGGGATGCGATAGGCCTTAAGCTGGAACACCCGGCCTTTGTTGGTGAAGAACATGATGTTGTTGTGGGTCATGGTAACAAAGAGATCGACCACCTGGTCGTCCTCCTTGGTCTCCATCCCCAGGAGGCCTTGCCCGCCGCGGTGCTGCTGCTTGTAGGTATCGAGCGGCAAGCGCTTGATGTAGTTGTCGTTGGAAATCATGACCACCATCTCTTCGTTAGGGATGAGGTCCTCGATGTCCAGTTCCCCGGTATCGATGACGATCTCAGTCTTGCGGTCGTCACTGTATGCTGCCCTGACCTCGGCCAGCTCATCCTTGATGATGGCCATGATCTTGGCTATGTCCGCGAGTATGCCCTGTAGCTCCTGGATGCGGGCCTCGATGGCCGCGTACTCGGCCTTGAGGTCCTCGATCTCCAGCCCGGTGAGGGCCCGCAGGCGCATCTCCAGGATGGCCTTGGCCTGGACGTCGTCCAGCTCGAAGCGGGCCATAAGCCCGTCGCGAGCTTCATCGGTCGTACGGGCCTCGCGGATGATGCGGATCGTCTCGTCGATGGCGTCCACCGCCCGTATCAGGCCCTGCAGGATGTGATCCCTGGCCTGGGCTTGCCTTAGTTCGTACTGCGTGCGTCGGGTGACGATCTCCTTGCGGTAGTCGATGTACGCCTGCAGCATCTCCCTGAGGGTCAGCACCTTGGGCTCGTTGTTGACCAAGGCGAGGTTTATGACACCGAAGGTCACCTCCATCTGGGTGTGAGCGAACAGCTGGTTGAGGACGATCTCTTCCATGGCGTCCTTGCGCAGCTCGATGACGATCCTCATGCCGTCCCGGTCGCTCTCGTCGCGGAGGTCGGTGATGCCTTCGATGCGCTTGTCCTTGACCAGTTCGGCGATGTTCTCCAGCAGGTTGGACTTGTTGACCTGGTAGGGGATCTGGGAGACGATGATGCGCCTCCGGCCCTCGTGTTCCTCCACGCTCGTCCGCGCCCTCACCTTGAGGCGCCCCTTGCCCGTCGAGTAGGCCTCGATGATGCCGTTCGTTCCGTAGATAATCCCGCCGGTGGGGAAGTCCGGCCCCTTGACGAAGGTCATGAGGTCCAGGCTGTCCGCCGACGGCTCGTCGATAAGATGGACCAGGGCATCGCACACCTCCCTGAGGTTGTGGGGAGGGATGTTGGTGGCCATGCCCACGGCGATGCCCGAGGAGCCGTTGACGATGAGGTTGGGGATCTTGGACGGCAGGACCTCCGGCTCCTTCAGCGAGCCGTCGAAATTATCCGTCCAGTTCACGGTCTCTTTCTCGAGATCTTGGAGCATCTCTTCGGCGATCTTCTCCAGGCGGCACTCGGTGTAACGCATGGCCGCCGCGCTGTCCCCGTCCACGCTGCCGAAGTTGCCGTGGCCGTCGACCAAGGTGTAGCGCAGTGAGAAGTCCTGAGCCATGCGGACCAGGGCATCGTAGACCGCGATGTCGCCGTGGGGGTGGTATTTACCCAGCGCGTCACCGACGATCCTGGCACACTTCTTGTGCGGTTTGTTGAAGGTGTTCCCCAAATCGTACATGGTGTACAATATCCGCCGATGTACCGGCTTGAGGCCATCGCGGACATCGGGTAGGGCGCGGCCCACGATCACGCTCATTGCGTAGTCGATGTACGACTTCTTCATCTCCTGCTCTATGGGCCGGTGGATCTCCCGTGGGTTTAGGGTGGGGTGCTCCTCCGGTCCGTTATTGGTTGTGTTGTTCTCGTCAGTCATCGTAAGCTCCCCCTCATATGTCCAGGTTCTCCACTTCCTTGGCGTGGGTGGTTATGAACTCCTTGCGGGGCTCCACCGCGTCGCCCATGAGTATGGTGAATAGCTCGTCCGCTCGGACGGCGTCCTCGATGGTGACCTTCTTCAGCAACCGGACCGAGGGGTCCATGGTCGTCTCCCATAGCTGGTGGGGGTTCATCTCTCCCAGGCCCTTGTACCTCTGGATGTTGGACCCCTTACCCAAGGTCTCAATGGCCGCGGCCCGCTCCCGCTCGTTGTAGGCGTAGATCTCCTTGTTCCCCCTGGCGACCTTGTACAGAGGGGGCATGGCCAGGTACACGTAGCCGTTGTCGATCAGCGGCCGCATGTAGCGGAAGAACAGCGTCAGCATGAGGGTCGAGATATGGGCGCCGTCGACATCGGCATCGGTCATGATGATGATCTTGTGGTAGCGCGTCTTGGCGATATCGAAGTCCTGTCCCACCCCGGCGCCGATGGCGGTGATCAGGTTCCTGATCTCCTGGTTCTTCAGGATCTTGTCCAAACGGGACTTCTCGACGTTCAGGATCTTACCCCTCAATGGCAGGATGGCCTGGAAAGCGCGGTTGCGGCCTTGTTTGGCACTGTTGTGCACGAAGACCCCCGATGCTAAAGCGAAGTTGTGCGTCCCGGGGACCTCAAGGTCGTAGACATCGACCATTTTTCCCTTCTTCTCGACTGACACGACCTTATGGTTAAAGTTGACGACCGCGCTGAGCATTTTCGGCTGATCCCCCTGGAAGTACCGTTCACAGAAACGATCGTATCTCAATAGCGTCCTGTCGTGGGCGTCCAATCTAAACTTACTATACGCTTCGACGTCTAGCTTGCCATCACTGCTTATGAACCTATTGAGGGCCGCCATAGTCTTCTGGTAGTATGTCTCATTGAGGGCATTCTTCCTCTTCTGCCTGAACTCTGGAGTCCATTGTGCCTTTGTAGTGTCACTCCGCCATGCCCTCAGGGATGGGTCGCTCCATTGATTTTGCGCCATGGCCGCGAGGATTTTTTTGGCATCTGGGTTATTGGAATAGTATGCCCTTGTTCTATTCGATTGCTTCGTTCTATTCTCCTCGACGGTCCAATATTCCTTCTGGGCCTTGGCAAGCCTCTCCGCATTTTGCACCCGGTAGTTCGAGTCGGATTCGAGGTATTTTCGCCATTGGGCAACCATATATGCCTTGTATGTCTCGTCACTCCACTGTGCCTTGGCGTGGGCGGACAATATCTGGCTTGTCTGAGGTTGCTTCATGCGGACGCTCATAAATGAGCGGAATTCGTCAGTCTGACGGACAGCTCTGCATTTGGCAATTGTCTCAGGCGTGTGGAGAGTCATACTCACATGAGCGCGATGTAACGCAAGATGCTCATCCTTCGTCAATCGAACTATGTTCGTAGGGTTGTTGTTCTTCTTGTCGAAATCGATATGATGACAGTGGGCCCCATCAGAGTCGGCATATGTCCCCTTCCACAGGTTGTACCAGTCTGAGACCATGTGGGTGAACAGCCAACCTTCCGAGCTTGGATCCCAGACCATTTCGTAGCCATCGATGGTGATCCCAGGCTCGTTCTTGTCAGACAATTTCCTGTACAGAGGCATCAGGGAGTCCCCACACCTCAGTTCGGAAGCTTGTCTGTAGCTTCCATCACGAAGCATGAAATGGTGATCGGGGGTACATTCGATACTCTCACCGTTATCAAGACTGACCTGGACCACCTCAGCATTTCTCTTAGTCACCCTTGCATTTATCGCCCGCTCAATCCCGATCTTGCCGTCCTTCCTGATGGTGTAACAGAAATGCTCTCTGCCCTTAGCCTGCTCGACCACCAGCTGCTCGAAACTTAGGTTCCGACCATCGGCCAAGGCGACCTTGGTGTCACCGGAGAAACATCCACCGGCCGAATCGCCCTCCACAATGAACAGTTCCGAACTTGCTGGATCCTTCTCCTGGCAATCGGCGAGCTTGCCGGGCAGTCCGCCGCCCTCGAGGAAGCCCTTGCGCCTGGTCAGCTCGCGCGCCTTCCTAGCCGCCTCCCGAGCTTGGTATGCGAGGATCGAGCGTCGGATGCACGCCTCGGCCACCTTGGGGTTCTCGTCGAGGAACTGGTTGAACTTTTCATAGACGCAGGAGTCGACGATGCCCTTGACCTCGCTGTTGCCCAGCTTGGTCTTGGTCTGCCCCTCGAACTGGGGCTCGGGAATCTTGACGCTGATGATAGCGGTCAATCCTTCGCGCACGTCGTCCCCGCTCAGGTTCTCGTCGCTGTCCTTGAGGAGCTTGTTCCGCTTGGCATAGTCGTTGATGCTCCTGGTCAAAGCAGAGCGGAAGCCCATGAGGTGCGTCCCGCCCTCGATGGTGTTGATGTTGTTGACGTAACTGAAAACGCTCTCGGAGAAGGCGTCGGTGTACTGCATGGCGACCTCGACCATGACGTCCTCGCGCTCGCAGGTCAGGTATATGGGCCGCTCATGCATGACCACCTTGTTCTTGTTCAGGTGGTCCACGAACTCGACGATGCCGCCCTCGGCGTGGAACACCTCCTCTCTCTCCTTGCCGGCCCGCAGGTCGCGGAAGGTTATACGCACCCCTTTGTTGAGGTAGGCGAGGTCCTGCAGGTGATGGGACAAGGTGTCGGCATCGAAGTTGAGGTCCTCGAATATCTCCCCGTCCGGCCGGAAGTGCTGCTGGGTGCCGGTCTCGGTGGTCTCTCCCACGACCTCCAGGGGATGGGTGAGCACCCCCCGCTCGCACCGCATCCTATGTATGTGTCCCTCCCTCATGACCGTGGTCTCGAGATACTGGGACAGGGCGTTGACGACCGAGAGCCCTACGCCGTGCAGGCCGCCCGACACCTTGTAGGACTTGCGGTCGAACTTGCCTCCGGCATGCAAGGTGGTCACGACCAGCTCCACCGCCGGGCGCCCGTACTTCTCGTGGATGCCGGTGGGTATGCCCCTCCCGTCATCGGACACGGTGACGCTACCATCGGCGTTGATGACGACGTCGATCTTCGTGCAGAAGCCGGCCATCACCTCGTCGATGCTGTTGTCCACTACCTCGTATACCAGATGATGAAGGCCCCGCGCGTCGGTGGAGCCGATGTACATGCCTGGGCGCTTCCTGACCGCCTGCAGTCCCTCAAGGACCTGGATCTTGTCCGCACCGTAGTTGCTATCTTCCATTGAATCGTCCCTCGAAGTTCGGTTATCAACGGTCAGCGGATGGGCTGAACCGGGTCGATTTTATAAGGTAGAATCTGTGCATCCCTTCCCCTATTTCGACACCTTTGGTAAAGGGCTCTATCTATTAATACCCTTCTAGGTGCATCTGGCTATATAAGTAAAACCCCCCTCTGCGAGCCCCTCCGAACAAGGGTTTTCGCGATGATTTTTTTAGACACGCCTAAACACTCCATCCCGAGGCAAGAGTCTTTTAGGAAGACGGTCTTAGTCGGTCGCGATCGAGATGGCCGTGGCTAGCGAACCGTACGGAGACAGGATCAGGGAGATTGCTCGCAAGGAAGGAGTCAGCGAGGACGTTCTGGTTAGAAGGTTCAGGGAGGGGAGGGTCGTGATACCCTGCAATCCCGTACACTCTCCACGGCCCTGCGGCATCGGGGAGGGGCTCTCGGTCAAGGTCAACGTGAACCTCGGCACCTCGAGGGACCGGGTCGAGGTCGAGGAGGAGATGGAGAAGCTGCGCATCTCCCTCGACTACGGCGCGGACGCGATCATGGACCTCAGCACTGGCGGGGACATCGACGCCATCCGCCGGCAGATCATCGCCTCTTCCCCCGTCCCCGTCGGCACCGTGCCCATCTACCAGACCGGGCTCAGGATGGCACGTAAGGGAGCACTGGTGGACATGGACGAGGACGATATCTTCAACGGCATCGTCCAGCATGCCAAGGACGGGGTGGACTTCATGACCGTTCACTGCGGCATCACCAAGGAGGCTGTGGAGCGCCTGAGGCGCAGCCCCCGGGTCACCGACGTGGTCTCCCGCGGCGGCTCCTTCCTGGTGGCGTGGATCCTGCACAACGGGAAGGAGAACCCCCTGTACGAGAACTTCGACTACCTGCTGGAGCTGGCGAGGGAGCACGAGTTCGTGCTGTCTCTGGGCGACGGTTTCCGCCCGGGATGCGTTAACGACGCCACTGACGGGCCCCAGGTGCAGGAGCTGCTCAATCTCGGCGAGCTCGTACGTCGGTCCCGCCAGGGCGGGGTGCAGGCGATGGTCGAGGGGCCCGGCCATGTCCCTCTGGACCAGGTGGAGGCGAACGTCCGCCTGCAGAAGAGCGTGTGCGAGGGTGCGCCGTTCTATGTGCTCGGCCCACTGGTTACCGACATCGCACCGGGGTACGACCACATCACCGCGGCCATAGGGGGCGCGCTGGCCGCCTACCACGGGGCGGACTTCCTGTGCTATGTGACCCCCGCCGAGCATCTTTCCCTGCCGACCCCCCAGGACGTCAAGGAAGGTCTCATCGCCTCCAAGATTGCAGCCCATGCCGCGGACATCGCCCGGGGACGAGGGAAGGATAGGGACCTGCGCATGTCCCAGGCCCGCAAGGCCCTGGATTGGGACGGCATGTACCGGGAGGCGATCGACGAGAGGAAGGCCCGGGAGTACCGGGCCAGAGGCATCACCGAGGGGAGCGAGGGATGCTCGATGTGCGGCGACGTGTGCGCCATCAAGATCGTGAAGGAGTATCTCAAGAAGGGGTGAATGGAGCCACTGAGGGGTTTCGAACCCCCGACCTACAGTTTACGAAACTGTCGCTCTTTCGCGGTCCCCGGACTGGCCGGGGACTGCCGCTGAGCTACAGTGGCATGATGATTTCCATCAAGCCATTCCCTGATTTAAGTGTTTTTGTCAGGCCTTCAGGCATCATTATGCTGGAACGGAGCCATGACATAAACGCTTTAAGCGTGCCGCGTGATGATGCGCTGGTCAGCGTGCTGCTCGAGCTCGGGGTCCCGCAGGGATTGGTCGTCTCCCGCTGGAAGGGAGGCGATAACGTCTTGGAAACAGCTGTGGAGAGCGCCCGCTTGGTCTCCTTGAACGGCTACATCAAGATCGTACTGGGATCGGACGGGGAGCGGTCGGAATCGCTCCTTTCGATCAGCGCAGGGGCACCGTCACTGTGCCTGTATGTTTTCCGTCCGGTGGGCTTGGACGAGCTGTGGTTCCTGGGGGAGAAGGCGGCGGAGTATCTGTGGTACGATGCCATCAACTCCGAGGCATCGATCTCCCTGCACTCGGAAGTGAATCTCAGAGATTTCGAGCAGTTGTTCCCGGGTGCCAAAGTGCGCCGGGTGGAAGCCCCCCGTCACGTGCTATCGCCGGAGAAGCTGAGAGCGGACAAGGTGCACCGGGCGGAGGCGGAGAACACTGGGGAGCACCTGCTGGGCATCGCCGGGCTGGGAAATCCAGCGGGCGACAAGAAGGTCGAGAGACAGGCCCAGGGCGTGTACGACCTCATCCTCCATTACCAGAAGATGCGCTCCGACACCGCGGGCCTCGGACTGTGTGAGGACTGTGGCGGCCCCATTGACCTGCTGGGCTACTGCCCCCGTTGCGCCACCCGCGAGGAGGAAGCTCCGTCCATACCGCGCATGGACCCCCGAGAGACCTTCGGCAACTTCGTCGGGGGACCGGGGTCCCGCTTCGCCGAGGCCGCCGCCCGGGCCGTAGCCGCTGAGCCAGGGCGGCGGTACAACCCCCTGGTCATCCACTCCCGCCCTGGCATGGGCAAGAGCCACCTGTTGCAGGCGGTGGGGCACGAGATCAAGAGGCTCCGGAGGGAGCTCAACATCACCTACCTGCCGCTGGATTCGGTGGACATCGGGTCGAGCGAGAGCGTGTGGACCTCCCTCCATCAGGAGCTGGAGATGGCCGATACGCTGCTGATCGACGACCTCCAGTTCTTATCTGGAAAGGACCGGTTTCAGGAGGAGATCATGCGCGCCATCAACCGGATGGTCACCGCGGGGAAGCAGGTGGTGGTCACCGCGGACCGCCTGCCCCGACGGGTCCCCCTGCTCATGGACCGCCTGGCCTCGCGGCTGGAGTCCGGGCTGGTGGTGGACATCGGGCCACTGGACCAGGCCACCCGGCTCGAGATCCTGCGGAGGGTGGCGTCGAGGGGGGGCTCAGTGGTGCCCGACGATGTCCTTCAGATGGTGGCGGAGTCCTGTCCGGACAGCGTCAGCCAGTTGGAGGGGGGGATGAACCGCGTGCTGGCCTTCGCCTCGCTGATGGGCTCGGAGGTCACCGCGGACCTGACCCGGGAGGTGCTGGGCCCCGGGGACCTTACTCCCATCGGGGAGATCGAGGTCCGGCTGAGCCGTTCCTACTTCGTCGAGGAGGCCCGCCCGGAGCGCGCCTACGATCTGGTCGGAAGGCAGGTCGACCGGGGAGCCCGGGCGCTGATCTTCAGCCGCAACAACCCGGGCACAGTGAGCGATCGTCTCGGCGGCCGGAAGGCGGAAATCTACTGGCTCACAGAGCACGAGTCTAGAGGGTCGCGGACGGTGACCCCCTCGCTGGAAAAGCTGATGATGCTGGCGGAGGATCACATCCATCGGGAGGGACAGTCGGTGGTGCTGCTGGACGACCTCCACTACCTGATAAGCAACGCCGGCTTTGAGGGAGTCATCCGCTTCATCCGCTCACTGGTGGATGAGGTATCGGAGCGCCAATCGGTCTTCATGGTCTCGGTGAGCCCGGAGAGCCTTAAGGTCCAGGAGCGATCCGTGCTGGAGAGGGAGATGGAGCCGATACGGCCGTGATCAGAGCTTTCTCTCCTCTTCCCGGAACTCGGTCAGGCGCTCCAGCGTTTCCTCGTACCGCGTCCTCTTCATCGCCACGCCGGCGTCCTTGAGGGTCTTGATTATCGAGCTTACATCCTTGCCCTTGGCCTTCAGTTCGAGCAGGGCCTGTTTCGCCTTCCGCAGCTCGACGTTGAGCATTTCCGGCAGGACCTTGTTCAGCTCCTCCCTTCCCTTTCGGGAGAGGATGCCCATGGTCGTCCAGTCGCCGTTCTCGCCAGCTTCCCTGGCCTCGTTCAGGAGCTTGCGCGGCTCCCTCACGTCCAAGTAGAAGACCTCGGCGTTGATGATGAGTTTCTCCAGCCCCTCGTACATCTCATGTGCTTCCACGTACTTCCCGGTCAGCTTCTCCGCGTTGCGCTTGGCCATTCGGATGCTTTCCAGCGCTCCGGGGAGGTCCCTGGCCGCCTGCCGCTCCTTGATGTCGGAGACGGCCTTCTCGATGGACTGGTGGTCCGAGCTCATCCTACGGGCGACGTCAGCGAGGTTCTCCAGGTACATTATGTCCCGCTCCAGACGGTCGGCGATGGAGCGTTCCAGCATCTCCCGGCACTCCCTCATGGTGCGGACCGCGGGGTCTATCTCCCGGCGCTTGCCCATGGCCACCGCCTTGTCGATGAGCCGGCGGGAAGCGGTGGTGTCGATAGAGTGTTCCTTAGCCAGGGCGATCATGGGGCCAACCTCGGAGACGAGAGCGGAGAATTCTTCCTTGAGCTTCTGGTCCAGGTCCTCCTGGTGCTTGTCCTCAGGAGCGGGTGGCTGTTCCTCGACCTCCGCGACGGGAGCCTCAGGGGCCATGGCCCCTCCACATAGCGGGCAGGTCCGGCTCTCAAGGGGGACCATTGCGTGGCATGACGGACATTCGGACTCGGTGACCTCTTCTATGACGAACTCCACGCCGCATTTCGGACAGCGGTCCACCTCGCCCTGGATATGAGTGCCGCATTCCGGGCAATCGAACTCAAAATCGGTTTCCTCGTTACTGCTGTCGGCGGCTTGTGCCACACCGGTCACCTCTGGGTCTATCGAATGAAAAATATATGTTCGGATATATACTTGTCGTCCTGGCATCGAAAGCTGAGAACATCACTGGTCCAGCATCTTCCTCATGACGGCGGCGTCCCCTGACGGGTCGGGGCTCTCGCAGATGATCGTAACGTCCCTTCCCGACCTCGGGAGGACCCTGCAGAGGAGCGCGAAATCAGGATCCTTCTTTTCCAGCAGAAGGTGCCGCTTCTCCCCCTTGGCAGTATACTCGATGCAGCTGAAGTGGCAGTGCAACCGTCCATCGAAGAGATCCATAGCACTGTCCAGCACAATGCGGAAGTCATCCTCGGTGCGCAGGCAGCCCTGGCCCCGGGCGTGGATGTGGGCGAAATCCAGAACAGGTTCGACCCCCTCCACCTCAGCCATGACCTCGCCGATCTCCTCGATGGTGCCCCAGCTCCCAACCTTTCCCATGGTCTCGAGGCCGATGATCGGGGACAACCCCTCGTCCTCGGCGACCTGGCGGACCCGGTTCAGGCCGTCCACTACCGCCCGGGTGGCGACGGAGGGTGGTCGGTCCATGTAGGAGGCGGCATGGACCACTACGATCCGCCCGCCCATAGCGTCCACGGATCGAAGGGAGGATAGCAGCCACTCCTCGCTCTTCTGACGGTTCGCCTCCTCGGAGTTGAAGTTGATGTAGTATGGAGCATGGGCACTCAGCGCGATCCCCAGCTCCCTGGCCCGGGGAGCGATCTCCCGCGCCTTCTCCACGCTGAGGTTGACGCTGCGGCCGAACTGAACCTCCAGGGCGTCCAGCCCCAGCTTGCGGACATTCTCCAGCGCCTGGAGGGCACCCTTGCTGCCTGGCGGATATCCGGCCGGACCTACGAACAACATGCCCAGAGCAAGGGCGTGCGGAGTAAAAAACGTTCCACCGTCGGACCATGATGGCAAGGCTATTTATCGCTGGAAAGGGCTCATTGTCCTGGGAGTGCATGAGGACGGAGGCAGTGGAGCTGAGGAAACCCGAGGACGCCAACATCATCGTCGGGCAGTCCCATTTCATCAAGACCGCCGAGGACGTCTACGAGGCGATGGTCAACGCCGTACCGGGCATCCGGTTCGGGGTGGCGTTCTGCGAGGCCTCGGGGGACCGGCTCATCAGGGTAGAGGGGAACGACGAGGCGCTCAAGGCTGCAGCGGTGGACAATGCCCAGCGCATCGGCGCCGGTCACTCCTTCGTCATCGTGCTCACCCAGGCCTACCCCATCAACGTCCTGAGAAGCATCAAGGAGGTGCCTGAGGTGTGCACTATCTTCTGCGCCACGGCCAATCCCGCGGAAGTGCTGGTGGTCGAGACGGACCGGGGACGGGGAATAGTCGGGGTGGTGGACGGACAGACCCCCAAGGGAGTGGAGACCGATGAGGACGCCAAGAAAAGGAAGGAACTCCTCCGACGCTTCGGATATAAGCGCTGACACGGAGAATCTGGACCTGTACGAGGGCTCGGCCCGGTACTACGATATCTGGCATGAGGACTATAAGGACGACATCCGCTTCTTCCTTGATCTCGCCGAGAGGACCGGCGGTCCGGTGCTGGAGTGCATGAGTGGGACCGGGCGGGTGCTTATCCCCTTCGCCGAGGCCGGTTATGACATCACCGGCGTCGACCGCAGCCCGGCCATGCTGGACGTCTGCGCCACCAAGGTTTCGTTCCTCGACCCCAAGGAGGAGGCGCGGGTGGCCATGGTGCAGGCGGACATCAGGGAGATGGCGCTGGGACGCAAGTTCAAGCTCATCGTCATCCCATACAGCTCGTTCCTGCACCTCCTGGACACCAAGGACCAGGAGAATGCCCTGCTCCGCATCCATGACCACCTCGACGAGGATGGCCTGTTCTCCTTCGCGGTCTTCTCGCCCCGCCTGGACCGGCCTGAGCAGGTCCTCCGGCATCGTGGGACGAAGCTGACCCATCAGGGAGAGGTCATCTCCTGGTTCGAGTCTCAGATCTTCGATCAGCCTAGCCAGAGGACCACGGTCACATACTTCTACGACATCTCGCGGCAGGATAAACCCCTGCGCCGGGTGACCTCGGTGTTCACACTCAGGTACCTGTTCCACCGCGAGGCGTTGGAGCTCATGGACCGCTGTGGTTTCCAGGTGACGGAGGTCTACGGCGACTACAACGGGGGGCCGTTCAAGGCCACCAGCGAGCTGATGGTGTTCGTGGCCCGGAAGAAACAATGAGGGTGCCGCTGTTCCACCTAGGGTACACCCTGGACAGCGGCCAGGTGTTCCGATGGTCCAGAGATGGGGAGTGGTGGCAGGGCGTCGTAGGAGACCGCTCCCTCCGCCTGCGTCAGAAAGGGAACGAGCTCCTGGCCGAGGGAGAATACGACGATACCTTCCTGCGCCGATACTTCCGGCTGGACGACGACCTCGAGATGATCTACGAGGACATTTCCAGGGACGAGTGCATCGCCGCGGTCATCGACCGCTTCCGAGGGATGAGACTGATCCGTCAGGACGTCTGGGAGTGCTCCGCCTCGTACCTCCTGGCCTCGTACGCCAACGTCCCGCGAATCAAGATGATGATCGAGTCGGTGTGCCGGACCCACGGTCGACGGCTCGCTGATGGCAGGTTCGCCTTCCCCACTCCTGAAGAGCTGGCGGAGGGTGGTGACATCACTGCCTGCCGCCTCGGCTACCGCGCCGAATGGTTGCGGTGCTATGCTGTCTCGGTGCGGGACGGGGAGTTCGACCTCGAGCGCCTGAGGTCTCTAGACTACGTTGAGGCGGTAAGGTACCTCAAGACGGTCAAGGGCATTGGGGACAAGGTAGCCGATTGCATTGCCCTGTTCTCCCTGGATCACCTGCAGGCCTGCCCGGTGGACGTCAGGATCGCCCGGGCCATGCGAGAACGCTACGGCGTGTCCGGTAGCTACAGGAAGGTGAGCGAGAACGCCCGCCGGCATTTCGGTCGCTTCGCCGGCTACGCCCAGGAGTATCTTTACATCGCTGAGGACCGGGCCAACAAGAAGACCGCTAATATTGACCGCAGTCCGGGCACACACACGCCGGCGCCTTGACCCCGGTGTGGGTCTCGTAAACCTTGACCAGCATCCCGCTGCGCTTGACCATCTCGCACACCCGGCAGGTCTCGGTGACGATATCCGACCCGTCGATGATGCGCTGCGCGGCCCTGCTGATCTCGGCCTTGAACTCGTCGTACCGACCGCTATTCTCCAACTCCTTGTTGGTGCCACGTTTGGACTTCAAGTACTGGGATATGGCGGCGTCAGTGACCCCGAAGCGACGGGCGACCTCGGCCTGAGTGAGCTTGTGCTTCTCCACCAGCTCTCTGGCCAGCTCTCGCCGTATCGATGGGAGAACGTACCACACGATAAGCTCGCAGGGGATCTTCATCAGCCCGAAAATGGTTTAACGATATTTAAATCTTAACGATGATTAGGCTGCCGGGAGAGTGGACCGGCCTCACACCTCTCCCGGATGGGTCTTCTCGTAGAACGCCTGAACCTCCCAATCGGGCACGGTGTCCTCGTCATCCTCGACCCTGATGGTCAGCCCGAGGGAGTGCAGATGACGGGTGAGGATGGCGCGGGCCTCGGAGCTGCCCTTGTACTCATGCAGGACGATGTCGGTGGCCTTCACCCTCCCACGGAACGAACCGATCATTCTCGGCCCATCCAGGATAACCGAGTAGTAGCTACCGCCCAGGTTCTGGCGGATCCACTCCGCGAGGTAGGTATGGAGCCCGTCCTCAGGGCCGAGTACGAACTGTTCGGTCGAGCGGACCTTGCCTATCCGGTCGAGGTCCTCCTTGAGCATCCAGTATACGCTCTCGTCACCGTCGACGAGGAAACCCTTGACGAGGAAACCTTCCCTCTCCAGCTCGGCCAAGGCGCTGCGCAGCTCCTTCATCGGCATCTCGTAACGAATATACCGGGCGAGGTTCTCCGCGGTGAACAGCCCGAAGTTGCGGAAGGAGTGACGGAGGATCTCCAGCATGGCGTCGTGAGGGGGCATGTCGATCTCCGGCACCAGACGCAGGCGCTTGTTCTGGTCGGTGTAGATGACCGTTCCGTTGACCAGCGCCTTGAGCGCGTCCTGCGTCTCCTTGCGTCCGAGCACCGAGTGGTCGAACAACTGATTGCGGGACATCGGTCTACCGTCCTCGATGGCGCGGACCAGCGACCGCATCTCCTCGGTGATCTCCCGGTTCTTGGCCCGGCGGCACAGGGAGGCGTGCTCCAGGCTGCAGTATGTGACGTAGTCGGGTATCGCCTGCACCTTGACCAGGAAGCCCATCTCGTACATCTTCTTCAGCGGTATGCGGTTCTTGCACCTCAGGGCTGCGGCGGCATCGGAGCGGAGGCCGCCGACGACCTTGATCGCCTCCACCACGTTGGGGAAGCGCCTCTTCTGATCAATGCGCTGCTTCCACAGCACGTATGACAGGGCGTCCCCCCGGGAGTGATGGTCGGGGACCATACGGCCCTTGACGAACATGTCCCCCATGCGGAGATAACCGTGCGCCGCGAGCACTTCGGCATGCTCTGCCGGTAAATTCTCGGGCGAGGCGCCCAGGACCTCCCGCAGGCGCACGATGTCGTAGCCCATCATCGAGTAGAACTCCATGAACCGCTCCATCGCCTCCAGGGCCCGGGGCAGCAGCGCGGGGTCCTCGAGGTCCAGTTCCCGGATCTCAATGCACCCGCTCATGTTCCACTTCTCCGCCCCCCCGACCAGGCGGCCGTCGGCCACGATGGGGAAGATCCAGCGATCGCCGTAGCGGGCGGCGATGGCCGCCCACATCGCCTGCACTCCGGGATCGTGGAGCGACACTATGCGCATCACCTGCTCGGAGCGCGGCGCGTTTCCCAGGGCCGGCAGCTCGTCCTTAAAGAGGTACATCTCCTCCCTGCCCTCGCCCACAGTAATAGTCTCCACTTCCATCTCCGAGAGCATGCCGGCAACCTGAGCGATTGGAAACTGGGTAGCGGTGGTAATGGTGTATATCGACACCGGGCCGTACGCCCGGACGAAGCGTTCCACGATCTCGCGGCGCGCGTCGCCCTGGTGCTCCGGGGCGTCATAGGCCTGGTAAATGTTCTCGGACGACCACTCCTCCCGCTCCTCGAATCGGCGGACAATCATCATGTTGCGGTCCAGGCGGTCGATGCTCTCCTTGATTTCATCCTTGGTGCGGCCGGCCAGGGCTGAGGTTATCTGGCGCATGGACATGCCGTCGTCGCTCGATCGAATGACGCCCAGCACCCTCTCGTCCAGTGGCTTGAGGGGGCCATTGCGGTACGCTGCCACATAGGCCGGGGCGTCCTGGGCCCGCACGTATCGCACACGCCCGCGTACGAATCGCCCGAGGAGCAGCCGGCCATCGCGGCGCATCTGCTCCCAATCCTTGAGCTTGAAGCCCTCCACGCGGTGGAAGGCGTCCAGGGGCATGCCTATGTCCCCGAAGTTGTCGAACAACTCGTCCAGCGAAACGAAGGAACGGTCCTGCTTGGAGCGGCGGTACCCCTCCACCGTGCGGTGATCATAGGCGTTGAGGTTGTTGGTCTTCAGCCTGAGGTAGTCGCGCTTGAGCATATACTGTTCATGCTCTGATACCAGGTAGCGACCGCGGGCGATCAGGCCTTCCTGCACCAGGTCGTCGAGGGCCCGGCGCACCTCATCGACGTCCAGGCCGAACACGAAGGCAGTCTCCTCGGCGGTCGACGGCGCATAGCATTCCAGATAGCGCACCAGGACCTCGTCCATGGCATCCTGACGCGGCCTGGCCTCCACCTCTCGGGCCTGGTACAACCATTTCCCGTCGCGATGGCCGACCCTGCCCACTCGTCCGATTGCCTCTAGCTTCCTCAGCGCCTGGTGGACCTTGTCCCCCGGTGTTTCCAGCGCGGCCGCCAGCTCCTGGGGGCTCTTCGCCTCGCCGGTCTCGGCCAGCACTTTCTCCTCCAGCTCTCCCAGCCGGCGGTCCTTGGCCAGGACCGCGTGGTATGCCGGGAGGTCCTCGGAGGCGACGAAGTAGGCGTCGTCGATGTACACGGAGGCGATTGCGCCCTCGTGGACCAGTTCCGCGGACCAGGAGTCCACCGATTCACGGGAGGCGATAGTGTAGGGATACACGCTCCTCCCCTTCTCCTTCAACACCCTGATGGGGCCGGCCCGGCGGATGAGCGCCAAGAGATCGTCCTTGGAGTTGACGAACCCGATGCGCTGCCTGAAGTACGGCAGCACGCGGTCCTCGGTGAACTCGAACTCCGAGAGATCGGAGCCCATGACCTTGGACAGCACCCTGCGGTGAAGCTCGCGGAGCAGCGCCCCGCGATCCTCCATGAGCACCATGTCCGATATGCCCGCCAGTATGGCGTTGTGGGCGAAGGGGGAGGGTGTGGAGGTGTAATCAATGGCGCGGACCTTGATCTCCCCGCTCTCGACGGACCGGAGGACCGCCTGGGCGTTCTTGATGTCCATTACATCCTCCATGATCTCGCGATAGGTCTCATCGATCACCGGCACGCCGTCCATGTTGCCGAGCGTCTCCAGCAGGTAGGTCGACCGCACCTGCTGCCGGCCCACCGAAACCTCACGGCCCTTATAGTTGCGGAGGATCATGAAACTCCTGGACGCGGTGTGACGGAACCTCTGCTTGAACAACTCGGAATCCTTGACCGCCCTCATGAGCACGTCCTCGAGGCTCGCGGAGCTGAGGATCCTCTCCAGGCCCCTGATCTCGATGGGCTTGGGCGACGATACCATGAAAGTGTCGTCGGTCACCGATACCGAGACGTTGCTCCCCAGGCGCTGGGTCATCATGAAGGCGTACGCGCGGGACAGTGCGTCGTTGACCCGACGTCCGAAGGGGAAGTGGAAGATGATGTTGTGGTTGCCGCTGAGGTCGATGTACCCCTCGATCGCCAGCTCGTGGTCGTTGGGGATGAAGTCACAGGCTGCCTTCTGCTCTCGGAAGTACGACAGGATCGACCTGGCGGAGCCTCGGTCGATGCCGAAAGAGCATAGCCAGGCGATGATGTCATCATCATTCTGATCCAGCCTCTCCATCAGTTCCCGGCGGAAGGTGGCGATGTTCATCGAGAGATCGAAGGAGCGCGGCAGCATCTCCCCGCTCCAGGTCGGCACGGTCGGCTTCCGACCGGAAGCTTCCCGAACGAAGGCCTTCATGCCCTTGGTCCTCACGTACTCGTAAGATTTACCGCCGAGAACGAAGACGTCGCGGGGCGACAGCCGCTCGACGAACTTCTCCGTAAGGTCGCCGATGAGCCCGCCCTTCTCGGTGAATACCTTATAGTTTGCCTCCTCGGGAATCGTTCCGAGGTTGAGGAAGTAGATCATCCGCGATCCGGCCCGCCGGCCGAAGCGGCGCTCCTCCTCGTCGTACCACAGCTTTGGATACACACCCTCGAAGGCGTCCTTGCTTCCTAGGTACTTCAGCACCTCGAGGAACTGCTTCTCCCCGAGGTTCCGGAAGCAGTACGAGCGGCGTACGACCTCGAGCGCCTTGCTGACGTCCCAGCGCTGTTCCAGAGACATGCCCACGAGGCTTTGCGAAAGCACGTCCAGGCAGTTCTCGGAGATGGACACGCGGTCAATGTGCTTGTGGTGCGCCGCACGGCACAGCACCGCGCATTCCACCAGGTCGTCCTTGTCGAACACCAGCATTCGGCCCTTGGAGGTCAGCCCATGGCCGTGGCCGCTCCGGCCGATCCTCTGCAGCCCTTTGGCCACCGATTTCGGGGACCCGATCTGCACCACTAGGTCCACGAACCCGATGTCGATGCCCAGTTCCAGGGAGGTCGAGGACACCACGCACTTCAGCTCTCCCTTTTTCAGCCGCTCCTCGACGTCCAGCCTGATCTCCTTGGCCAGCGAACCATGGTGGGCCTCGATGCTCTCCAGCCCACGCTCCTTGAGCTTGTAGACCACGTGCTCGGTACCCGACCGGGTGTTGGTGAACACGATGGTGGTGCGATGCTCCTGGATCATCTCGTACAGCTGATCATACATCTTGGAGTTGACGATCTCGTAGGGCAGGGCGGTCATATCGTCGGTCGGGCACTCTACCCGGATGTCGAGGTCCCGCTGGCGGATGATCTCCACCACGTTGACGTCCCTCGGCTTCCCGTCCTGGTACCCCACCAGGTACTCGGCGACGTCCTGTATGGGGGCCAGAGTGGCGGACAGGCCGACCCGCACGAACCGGCGGGGGCACATCTCCTGCAGCCTCTCAAGGGTCAGGGACAGGAACACCCCACGCTTGGAGTCGCATACCTCATGGATCTCATCCAGGATGACGTACTCGACCTGGGACAGCTTCTCTCGGAACTTGGGGGCGGCCAGGACCAGGGCCAGCGATTCTGGAGTAGTAATGAGAATGTGGGGCGGCTTCCGCAGCATCTTCTGCCTCTCGCTCTGGGAGGTATCCCCGGTGCGTACCCCGACCCGGATCTCGGGGAACACCTCGCCCTCCCGCTCGGCGACCTCCCTCATCTCCCGCAGCGGCTCCTCGAGGTTGCGGTTGATATCGTTGGCCAGCGCCTTGAGCGGGGAGATGTAGACAGCATACACGCGGTCCTCCAGCATCCCCTCCTTGGAGTACTTGAATAGCTCGTTGATGATGGAAGTGAATGCCGTCAGCGTCTTCCCCGACCCCGTGGGCGAGGACACCAGAACGCTCTGACGGTCGTGGATAAGGGGAATGGCATAGGACTGGGGCTCGGTGAAGTCCTTGAACTTCCCGTTGAACCACTTGGCGATGAGGGGATCCAGGAGAGACACGACCTCATCCTTCTTGTAACGTCTAGTTACCTTGTGCATCCGTTAGGCTCCCTTTGAAATCATGCTCGATTCCCCATACTCGTATTATATGGTTTCGGGAAGAGGTTCGAAAGTACCTTCCCCTGACAAGACACCCATGCGGAATCCGGTTTTAACCCCCGAACGACTGCCAGGCACTTCTCGATCCGCATCTCCAGCCGAAAAAAGTTATTAGCGAGGAGGGCGTTCGCGAAAATATGAGATGGCCCGCCCTGGTCCTAGCGTTCATGCTCGTGAGCATCGCGCTCCTGGCAGGGTCCGCACAGGCGGCGGACACCTTAACCATCTCCGGAAAGGTCACCAACATCAGCGGCGTCGCCCTGTCGGGGGTCACGATCACCATACGCAACCTCACCAGCGACGATACGCACATCGTGACCACCGACACCAGCGGCCGCTTCAGTCACTCTACCGCCCCTGGTAATTACTCGGTCACGGCCACCTACAACGGCTATCGGGCCAATGTCACCTACGCGGGCGTCGACCGGACGAGCGCCAACATCGACTTCACTATGTACGAGGTGCTGGGGACGGTCACTGGCCAGGTCACCGACGGCAACACCACTCTGGCGGGGGTGCTGGTCACCTTGACCGGGGTCAACGCCTCCTTCTCCACGGTGTCCTCCGCCCCCCTGGGTACTTACCGGATCGATAATGTCACCCCGGGCACCTACATGGTCTCCGCGTCCAAGGAAGGCTACAACACCTCGTACCACAGCGAGCTGGTGACGCTGGTCAAGGGAAGCGTGGAGGAGGTCTCCTTCACCCTGGCGGAGACGACGGTACAGTACGCCAAGCTTAGCGGGCGGGTGACCTTCAACGGTGACCCGCTGGAAGGGGTAAAGGTGGTCCTTACCCCGGAGGAGGGCGCGGACCTCGTGACGGTCACCGACGCGGGCGGCAATTACTCCTTCAGCCAGGTGTCTCCGGGCGACTACATAATGTACCTGAGCAAGGACGGATATGTCACTAGCGAGAAGAAGATCACCATGGAGCCGCTGAAGGGGCTGGCGGCGGACTTCTCGATGAAGCGCAACACCCTGCCCGGCAACTCCGGTTTCGTTCTGGACTACGACCTGTCGCACTCGATGATGATCTTGGGGCTGGGGCTGGCGCTCATGTTGACGCTGGCTTCGCTGATACTAAGGCAGCGCATCAAGTCCAACCCCGACCTTCTGGCGAAGGAAGAGGAGGAGAAGCCCGGAACCAAGGAGAAGTCAGAGCCCTAGGTCCCTCTTCTTTCGGGCCAGATTCCTCTCCGCCTCCTCATTGACGGAGTCGTATAGCGAGTTGCCGTGGGCGTCCATGGCCACCACCAGGGGCCCCAGGTCCCTCGTTTCTACCACCCATAGCGCCTCCGGCATGCCCAGATCCAGCCATTCCACGCGCTCCACCCGACGGATACCCCGGGCGGCGAGGACCGCTGCCCCACCAGTGAAGGCGAGGTAGACGCACCCGTGCTCCCGCATCGCCTCCAGGGTGGGCTTCGACATCCCCCCCTTGCCGATGATGGCCCGTACCCCGAACTCGTGAATGAACTGCGGCTCCAGAGAGTTCATACGGGCCGAGGTGGTGGGCCCGGCGGCGAGGATCTCCCAGCCATCGTCCTTTTTCCGGGCGATGGGGCCGCAGTGGTACAGAACCCCCCCGCTCATGTTGAATGGTATCACTTTCCCCTGCTCCCTCATCTCCAGGGCGCGGAGATGGACCTCGTCCCTGCCTATATGCACGGTGCCGTCGATCAGCACCTCCTGTCCCAGGTGGAGCGACCGTACATCGATCTCGGACAATGGCGTCCTCAGGTTCATGGCATCCTCTCCGTCCTGCCGTCCGGGAATACCCTCATCGACGTCCTCCGGGCGGCCCAGCACTGGAGGTTCACCGCCACCGGCAGCGAGGCGGTATGGCAGAAGGCCATCCCGCATCTCACCCCCAGCACGGTTGTGCGACCCCCCAGCCCCATCGGACCGACGCCCATATCGTTGAGCGCACCCGTGAGCTCTCGCTCCAGCGCATCGAGCTGCGCATCCTTGTTGGCGACATCCAACGGGCGGAGCAAAGCCTCCTTGGCCAGCTCGGCGGCCTGGTCCGCGGTGCCTCCAATGCCCACCCCCACGATGGTGGGGGGGCAGGGGCGACCACCGGCCCGGACCACGGTGTCCAGCACAAAGGCCTTGACCCCCTTGAGGCCCTGCGCCGGGGTGAGCATGGCGAGGGCGGACATGTTCTCCGACCCTGCACCCTTGGGCATGACCGTGATGTCGGTGTGCATGTCGCCAGTGGGATGATACACTATGCGCGGCGATCCGGAGCCGAGATTGTCACCAGGGTTCCGCCGGGTCAGGGGATGCACCGCGTTCGGCCTAAGCGGGATCTCCGCGGTCGCCCTGGCCAATCCTCGACGGATTCCATTCTCCAGGCCCGGGAACATCGCCCCGGAGACGAAGAACACCGGGACGCCGGTGTCCTGGCACAAGGGGACGGAGCGCTGCCTCGCCTCCTCGACGTTGTTCAGGATGGTCCGCAGCTGCACCCGGGCGATATCACTGGTCTCCTTCCTCTCGGCCGCGCGTAGCGCGGCCTCGACGTCCGCCGGGAGGGTGGTGACCGCCTCTCTCAGCATGCTCACCACCGCTCCTTCCACCACGCTCTCGAGGTCCATCAGGCGCCATATCCTCCGCCGGCTATATCACTTGTACGCCGGGAGCATTGAACGTCCTGGATATCCTCATTGTAAAAATATCTCCACGAATGATTAATATCCATGAAGGCCGGTGCACGACCTAGTTCCCGGATGGGATACAATGACCGAACCTATCGTCATCAACAAGCTGACCAAGGATTTCGGGGGCTTCATGGCCGTGGACGATCTAAGCCTGACCGTCCCCCGAAGGTCGTTCATGGGCTTCCTCGGCCCCAACGGGGCGGGGAAGACCACCAGCATAAAGATATTGACCAACATGCTGTCCGCCACTTCCGGTGAGGCGTACCTCAACGGCGTGGACGTGACCAAGGACCCCAAGACCGCCCTGGCCGGCGTCGGTGCGGTGGTGGAGACCCCGGAGTTCTACCCGTACCTGACCCCCCGGGAGACGCTCGCCTACCTGGGCGAGCTCCGAGGGATGAGCAAGGAGGAGATCGATCGGCGGAGCAAGGAGGTCCTGGAGACGGTCAAGATGACCGAGTGGGCGGACAAGCGCATCGGCAAGTTCTCCAAGGGCATGAAGCAGCGCATCGCCATCGCTCAAGCGATCCTGCACGAGCCGCCGGTGATCATCCTTGACGAGCCGACCTCCGGCCTGGACCCCCGGGGCATGGTCGAGGTCCGGGAGATCCTCATGGAGCTGAAGAAAGCCGACTACACGGTGTTCATGTCCTCGCACCTGCTCAACGAGGTGCAGGAGGTGTGCACCGACGTCGCGCTGATCAATCGTGGAAAGCTGCTCAGGTCCGGCTCGGTCGCCGATCTGGTCGGACAGACCACGGTCCGCAGGATCGAGGTGCACACGCTGCAGAAGGTCTCTGGAGAGCTGCTCAACAAGGTGTCCAAGCTTGATGGAATCGCCGAGATTAGGGCGGCTGGGGAGAACCAGTTCATGTTCTCGTTGAACGGCGGGAACGAGGCGCAGAGCAAGACCCTCACCGATCTGCAGGCGCTCGGTCTGAGCGTAGTATCGTACAAGGAATCGGGCCTGGCGCTGGAAACGCTATACATGTCCCTTATCAAGGAGTCGAGGTGAGCAAGATGGAAGCTAACGCCAATGCGACGAGGAACGGCTCGAGGGCCCTGCCCTCGGACCTCCAGCAGGTGGGGGTCGTAGCCAAGTACGATATCCTCAAGTACCTGCGCAGCCGCCGGTTGCTGGGTATCCTGATCATCGAGGTCCTGGTGCTGGCGATCATCACCGTCCTGATCGGCACAAGCGACCACAAGTATACCGTGGACGGGGTCATCAGTGAGTATGTTGGATTCGTCAGCATATTGATAATACTGGGGGCCACGTTATTCGGCGGGGATGCCATCGTCTCTGAATACCAGGGCCGTACCGGTTTCCTGCTGTTCCCTAACCCGGTGAAGAAGAGCAGCATCCTGGGCGGCAAGCTCGCCTCCTCGGTGGCAGCGATGAGCCTTCTGCTCGTCATCTACTACGTGGTCGCCATCGTGTGTGGCCTCGTGCTCGGCAGTGGAGGCATGTCTACAAGGGTCTTTGCATCGCTCGGTCTTGCGCTGCTATACGGAATTTCGGCGATAGCGGTAGCATTCCTGATCAGCTCGATCATGAAGGGGTCGACCGGCTCGCTGATCCTTACTTTCGCCCTCTTCTTCCTGATCTTCGACATCATCACCTCGTTGATCGGGACGCTGGGCGGAATCAAGCCGTGGTTCATGATCGACTTTGCCGGAAGCACCCTGAGCACTGTGATGAGCGATCCTTATCCGGTGGACACCATTAGTTCGATCCCCGTAGGGGATGGGACGACGTTCTCGATGCATGTATTCTACCCCGAGATCTACCTGTCCATAGCCGTGATGGTCGTCTACGCCGCGGCATCGATCGGCCTGGCGTACCTGTTCTTCCGCCGCCGGGAGATGGCGGCGTAAAACCCCTTCCACCCTCTTTTCTCATTTTCAGCAACATTCATAGCCCTAGCGCTCAAAAGAGTAGCGTCATGCCCCCTGGCGCGGCCCAGCCGATCGTCATCCGAGACTTAACCAAGCAATTTAGCGGGTTTTTGGCGGTCGATTCCCTGAGCCTGATGGTGGAGCGCAACACCTTCCTCGGCTTTCTTGGGCCGAACGGCGCGGGGAAGACAACGGCCATCAAGATCCTCACCAACCTCCTGGACGCGTCCTCCGGTGAGGCGTACCTCAACGGCGTGGACGTGACCAAGGACCCCAAGACCGCCCTGGCCGGCGTCGGTGCGGTGGTGGAGACCCCGGAGTTCTACCCGTACCTGACCCCGACGCAGACGCTCATGTACCTGGGGCGGCTGAGAGGCATGCCTCGGGAGAAGATCATCGAGCGCAGTGGGGAGCTGCTTCACCTGGTTCTGCTGACAGAGTGGGCGGACAAGCGCATCGGCAAGTTCTCCAAGGGCATGAAGCAGCGGTTGGCGCTAGCCCAGGCGCTGCTCCACCGCCCCCACGTCCTGATCCTTGACGAGCCGACTTCCGGCCTGGACCCCCGGGGCATGGTCGAGGTCCGTAACATACTGAAGGAGCTGAAGAAGGAAAACTACACGGTGTTCATGTCCTCGCACCTGCTCAACGAGGTGCAGGAGGTGTGCGACCATGTCGCCATCATCGACCACGGGAAGCTGTTGGCCAGCGGGGAGGTTTCCGAACTCCTGAGGGACGAGGGGTGCCGGATGCTGGAGGTTCGGTTCCCGCGGCCTGCGGATGACGCCGCACTGAGGCGAATCGGTCAGCTGAGCGGAGTGGTGGAGGTCGAGCGCCTCTCCCCGGAGGTGGTGATGGTCAAGCTCAAGGGCCGTGAGGAGGAACAGGCCGACCTGCTCGACGACATCCGGGAGCTAGGGCTGAAGGTATCGTCGTTCACCGAGTCCGGTAACCCACTGGAGGCATTGTACATGTCACTGATCAAGGAGTCGAGATGATGAACGAGGTGTTCGACCGCCCGCCCTCGGATGGCCAGCAGGTCATGACCGTGACCTACTACGAGCTGTATAAGTACGTGCGTAGCGCACGCATGGTGGGAATCCTCGCCCTGGCCGCACTTATCGTCGCCCTCATCCTTGTCATCCCTCCTGCGCTGGGTCAGGAGTACCCCAAGGACCCCGCCTACTTCGCACAACGGTTCTTCCTTTGGTCCAGCGTGCTAATTGTGGTCGGGGCCACCCTGTTCGCCGGTGACTCGCTGGCGTCAGAGTTCCAGAGCCGCACCGGCTACCTGATGTTTCCCAACCCGGTGAAGCGGTGGGTGTACTTTACCGGAAAGCTCCTGGCCTCGCTGATAACCATGTTCCTTGTCCTCTCGGTGTTTTACATCGTGGTCTCGCTCCTCACTATCGGGCATTCCCAGACCTTCTCCGACCTCACCTATAGGTCGTTCGGGCTTTCCCTGTTGTACATCGTGGCCGCGGTGGGAGTGGGGTACCTGGTCAGCGCCGTCATGAAGGGAGCGACGGGGGCCCTGGTGTTCACCTTCGCCATCCTCTTCCTGATCTTTCCCATCCTCGACGGGGTGCTGTCGTTCGCCGGGGCCAAGCCGGCTTTCTCGGTGACCTTCTCCGCCCAGGCCATCTCCTACATCATGCAGACCCCCTACCCCACAGATCAGCAGCTGACCTTGCCTACAGGGGGCGCCTTCGGCGGCGGGGGCGCCGCCGGAAGCACCGTCGAAGTGTGGAACTACTACCCGGACGTGGGCACCGCCGCCCTGGTCATGATCATCTACGCCGTCATCACCATCGCCGCGGCGCTAGTTATTTTCCAGAGAAGAGATATGGCGGCGTGATGAGGACCGGCATTCTGCACATCGGCGACGAGCTGTTGACCGGGGAGATCGACCCCTACCCCAGGGAGATGATCGAGATGATACGCCGCAAGGGCGCGAGGCTCAACCTACTGGAGGTGCTGGCCGACCGCGAGGACGATATCATCAAGGGGTTCGAGCACGCCCGCGAGCTGGGGGTGAACATCCTTGTGGTCACCGGCGGACTGGGACCGACGCTGGATGACATCACAAGGGAAGCCCTGGCCCGCTACCTGGGGGTCGAACTGGTGGTCGACGCGGGGGCGGAGAAGGCGTTGGCCGAGGGCCTGACCCTTATGCACTGCCGACCGATCATGATGAACGACGCCTTGCGCCGGATGGCCAGGGTGCCAACGGGAGCCAAGCCGCTGAAGAATATCACCGGACAGGCGTGCGGGGTAGAAGCGGTGAAGGGCGAGATGACCATCTTCCTGCTCCCCGGCTTCCCTGATGAGATGGTGCCCATGTTCCGCGAGCATATCCTGCCCCGTATCGAGGGCAACGGGGAGATCGACCTGGATGTCAAGGTGAGCCGGGGGGAGTCGCTCCTCGAGCCGCTGTTCGAGCTGATCGTGGCGGAGTTCCCGGTGCAACTCGCTTCGCTGCCCAGCAAGACGGACGGCACCCGGGTCATCATCAAGGGCCGGAGGAAGGACGCGGAGGCTGCCATGGCCCGCTTCCAGTCAATGGTGGCGGAGATGGACGAGGCTAGTTGCCGATGAAGTACAGCTCGCCCTCGTAGGGGAACACCTTCACCGTGTCGCCCTTGCGCTCGAAACCGCGGGGGTGCTTGATCTCCACCGTCTTGTAAGTGACGGGGTGCATGATCTGGTATTCCCGCTCGGTCTCGGTCAGCACCACGGCGTCCACCACGTCCTTGGAGGTGCCGACGACTCGCACCTCCCTCAGGTCCTGGTTCATGGCTGTCAGGAGCTCGTTGCTCTTGAGGTCGCGGAGCTTGGCGGACTGTGGACCGGTGCTGTGCACCATGTACAGGCGGCCGTTGATGAGCACGATGTCCCGCACCCGGTACGGCGGCAGGCGCACGAGGTAGGTGACGCGATAGATGTCATGGCCGTCCTTCTGCCCCTGCAGGCTGGACGATTCTTTGTACTCCGCTCCGTAGGTGGACACGAGATCTCGGGACAAGGCCTTGCCCAGGGCGATGGTGCTGGCGTAGATGTCATAGCCGCCATGGGCTTGAGTGACCTTGGCCACGAAGGCGTCCCGACTGTCCTTGGCCAAGCCCTCGACGAACGCCAGGGCGCGGTTGAGCACCGTTTCTCGCTCCTCGTCGGAGAATCGCTTGTCCGACGGCCGGATCTGCACAATGGACTCGAAGTAGTTACCCTGGATCTTGTTGCACTTGGGGCAGACGTTGCGACGGACGCGCACGGTGGTCTCCAGGCTCTCTTCGATCTCGAGGTCCTCGTGGCACAGGTGGGCGATCATCCTCACCTGATAGTGCTTGGCGTCCATCTTCTCCACCCCCATCTCCAGCTCGGCTATGCGGGCGTCCTGCCGGAGCACGATGTTGTCGGCGGCATAATCCTTCACCGCCTCCTCCTCCACATCGTAGTGCTTCCACTTTTTGTCAAGTAAATACTCCTCGCAGTGCGCGCAGATATTGAGATCCAGGAACTCCGGCACCGAGGTGAAATGGTTGGCCTGGAGGAAGCATTCGGGGCACAGGGCGCCGTAGGTTCGCCCTTCTCGGCCGCATTTGACGCAGAACATCTACATCTTCGCCAGCTGGGCATGGGGGACCCCAGCGATCCTTAGGATGCAGTCCTCGTGCACGTAACCGTGGCGGAGCGCCACGTTGATGGTTTCCTCTCCCACCAGGTTGGCGACGGTGCACATCGATAGGCGGTTCAGGAGCATTTCCTCGCTGGCATCCTCGCCCTCATAGAACTCCCGGCACACCTCCAGCTTGATGCCCTCCTCCCGGTACGTGTTTCCCAGGAGGTCCTTGTCTGCCGCGGCCAGGCAGAACTCCTTGCCGTGGCGGTGCATGTGTAGCGTGATCATTTCATCCCTCCGATGCCAGGCGGTAGTGGCCCGGCGACGGTGAATATATCTCTCCGTTCTGGGCCAGGCGCTTGAGCAGCGTCTTGGCCCGGTCTTCCGTGATGCCCTCGGCCATGGCCGACTTGTAGATCTCCTCGGCCGGCACGCCCTTCTTGAACTCCGCGTTCTTCGCCAGCCCGGACACGAGCTTCTTCAGGATGCCGATCTGCTCCCGCTGAGAGTGGGATGTTCCGGTGGCGATTATGTCGAAGTCCAGCTTGTCCCCTTCTCCGGCGATGCGGCGGAGGTAGTACTCGACGATGCGCACGGCGCGCTGGGCGTCATCCGCCTCCACCAGCGTGGATAGACGGGCCCGGGCGCTCGCCTCGGACAAGCGAACGAACGCTTCCAGCTGACGGGCGGTGATGGGCACCGAGGCGCCCTCTCCCTCGCCCTGCTTCCTGATCTTCAGGTAGTACTGTGAGATGATGGCCATGGCCTCATCGGATAAGATAGGATTTATCTTTTTAGAATACGCGACGTACTTGCGGAAGAAGTCGCGGTCCAGCGCTGGCAGCATGGCCGTCGTATCGCTCATGATCTTCTCCGCATCGACGCCTTGGACCGCGGCCGGGTCCTCATACTTGAGTATCTGACCCCTGCGGTGCGATCTCAGGATGTGCTGAGTGATGCTGGCATCACGGTCCGCGGATGGCTTGTCGGTCATGGCGAAGATGAGGTCAAACCTCGAGAGCAGCGCCGGGGGCATATTGATCTGCTCGGCGATATACTGATGCTCCTGGAACCGACCGTACTTGGGGTTCGCGGCCCCCAGAAGGGAGCATCGGCACTGTAAGGTCGCTGTGATGCCGGCCTTGGCCACCGAAACGGTGTTGCCGCACCACACGGGTTTGCCATTGCGACGGACGTAGAGAACATGGTTGGGGACCTCGACGCAGTATATCCTTCCAGAGTACTGGACCTTAAAAATATTCTTGCGGCTTGGTGAGGTGTTGATCATTGGCTCATTCATGTTTCGACGGTACCCGTCAATAAGCGACACCACATAGTGAGGGACAGCATATTCGATCTTTCGACCATTAAGCCTGCTTGAGTATCGTCCAGGCAGGACCACTTTAATATTGGCGGAAATTCCGATCTTGAGAGCTAGCTCTTGGACGCCATCTGCTAGCTTCTTCGATGATGTCCCATATTCGCGATGACCGGTGGTTTTTCGATGATAGCCGTCTCCAAGCATCAGGGCTTCGAACAGAATCAGCAATTGCCTGGAAGATAGCTGGAGGTACTCCCTTGGGATGTACTTTTCGTGGCACTTGCCCAGAGGTGCTAGATAATTGGCAAGCTGCTTGTCCGAGATAGCGAAGTTGTGGCCGTCATAGCTTGCCTTATAGCCAAGCCTCTCGATGCATTTGCCGATCTTCTCCACCTTGTTGGGGTCCTTGGTCTGTGTGATATGAACACGATGAGGAATGCCGTTGGCCTTCTGGACACTTCCTTCAGAAATGAAATAGCCAAGGAACTCCAACCAATCATCCATCTCGAATTGCTTGCTAGAGATGCGAGGAACCCTTGCTTGGTTCCCATACTTCTCAACCCGTGGTAGGTCAAACATCTCTTTCTCTTCGCCGTTCCATGTGGCATTCCTTCTGAACTTCATCTTCTTACCAATGGGAAGGCCGTCCATCCTCTGAAGCCTGAAAGGATGCCATTCATCGGCACGCTTGTTAATAGAGACATACATGTTATGATTGGGAGTGACGGCCAGATTGACCTGTCTCCCTTCAATATAGTACATCTCGCCCTCGTACTCAGCATCTACATACTGAGTAGGTTGAACAAAGACAAGCTCCCCCTCCGAGGAGAGTGAAGCTACCAGGTCATCCTTCTCGACATCCTTGAAATATTTCCATCCATTGCTTGTCAATATCTCTGTTTGTTCATCATAACATTGCGATTCCATAGCCTCATGCATGCTGGAGCGGTCCTGGTCGGTCATCTTGTCCATTTCGTCGACGCATGCAGCTCCTTTATCGGCGAGGACCAGCGCCCCGGCCTCCAGCGTCCACCGGCCCTCGCCGAAGTCGTCCTTGACCGCGGCGGCAGTGTTGTGCACCACGAACCCGTTGGCCACGAAGCTGTGCGTTCCGCTGACGGTGAGATCGTACACGTGCGAAGGGAGCGAGTCGGTGACTTCCCTGACCTCCTCGACGGTGCTCCATCGGAAATTGCCGGTGGAGGCATCACGAACCAGGACCTTCTCGCCTATTTCGACCTCAGAGGCTTCCCTCCACCCATCGTGGGAGGACTCTGGCATGCACCATAACTTAGTTTCCGGAGTCAGCGTCAGACGCCTTCCTGAGGATTCTCTAATCTCCACAAGAAATGGAGGGGTCTTTATGCGCCAAACCGTTTCCACCGTCTTGAGGACCTGGCGACGGTCGGACACGGTGGCGACGTTACTTACCTCGGTCACCGCATCGCGCCACTGCCCCGGTCGTGCCTCCACCGGGGCGCTCATTCTTTTCTCGACGAACTCACCGATGGGTACCTCGTCGCCGTCGACCTCTATGCACGTATCCGGAGCCACGCACAGGCCGGCCGCGGACGATGACTTGCCGGACGCATATATGCCACGCGGGGCCAGGCGGGACATGTATCGCAGCATCTGGCTATTATGCGACACGATGCCGTTGGCGATGTAGTTGTGGGAGTGCTCGACCTCCAGGTCGTACACCCATTCCTCTGGCGGAAAAATCTCCTCTTTGGAGGCGATGGGGTCGAGGTCGAACCCGCAGTCGAAGCCGAAGTTATCGGCATTCCACTGCTTGAACAGTCCCGTTGAGACGGCGATGGGGCGGCCGACGTTGAGGCAGCACGCTTCCACTGGCCGGATGCGGGGACCGTTCTGGACGAACAGCGGGTGGGTCGGCGTTACGATGAGGGTGCGGCCCTTCTCCGTGGTGATGCGCAGCATCTTCTCCGGAGCGGTTCGCTTCCACACCCGGACGCATCTCCCGCCCTCCATGCGGCCGCGCATCGAGAACGTTAGCACATCGAGGTCCGCGGCGGCGGTGACACCGTCGTCGATCTTCTCCGCCTCGCTCTTCGCAAGGATGTCTTCGACGACGTCCCGGATCTTCCGCGTCGAGCCGTCAGGCATGCCTATGTCGGTGTCCCCGACGCAGCACTTGGCGACACCGGGGTCACCAATCAGCAGGATATGGATATCCCCCCTGATGCGCGTCCCGTCGTCCAGCTTCTTCGGCACCCCTCCGAATAGCTGCAGGGCGAGCGATTCCTTCTCTACGTCATAGCCGTAGATGGTCGGCGATATCGAAGCCACGATCTTCTTGAACACGTCGGGGGAGTGGGCCACCTCGATGATCTGCTTCTCGTCCTCCTCGGATATCTGGATCTCCTCGTACTCGTGCCTCTGGGACTCCGCGGCGATGATGTCCAGGTTGATGTCGAACAATGTGGACTTGGCGGGCTGGCCCTTCTGAACCGACCGTAGAATGCCGTTCAGGGTGATGCGGTCCCCGGGGGCCACCGAGCCGGCGGCGTCGTCCTCCAGGTAGCCAGTAAGCCTCTCCGGCTGAGCGCCTCCCCGCAGGCCCTCCGGGCTCTCCTGGACCTCGACCTTCTGTGTGTCGACGAAGCGCGACTCCTCGGTGAGGAGCTTGAACTTTGTGCTTCCCGCCGATCGTCCGCACCCGTCCTGCTCCTTGTAGCACTCCATTGGCTCCTTGAAGAACAGGCCCTCCTGGGCCTCCCGGATCACGTGCCCGCAGCGCAGGCATTGAAACAGCGCGTCGGTGATCTTCGGTCGCACCTCGGTGGCCTTGCGGACCAGGCCTTCGACGGAGACAAGCTTTCCTACGTGCTTGGCCCTCAATTCCCTGATCTCCACCCGGGAATCCCGGGGCAGGGCGAGGATGCGCAGGTTCACGCCCGCCCGGCGCATGTCCTGATGCATGAGGTTCTTTATTGCCTGCTTCCCTGCCAGCAGGTACAGGTCAGGATGTTCCAGCAGGCCGGCGGCCAGGTCGGCATCGAAGCGATCCAGGTCGTCGTACTGGACGTTGACGCTGCGAACCTCTGGGTACAGGTCGGCGACCTCGCGGACCTTCTGCATGTACTCGGTACCCTGGAAGAACGCCTCCCACTTGGAGATCACGCTAACGTCCACTCCCGGGCGGAGCTTTTCGTCCCTGGGCTCCTCGCCGGTCGCGCCGTTCATCACTGTATCGTACCCTTCATCTTCCTGGCCCGCCAAACGCTCACCTGTCCCTTCCTCGCTGACGCAGGGGCCGTCTATCCCCCGGAGAATATATAGCCTTGTCCTTGACCCCGAGGAGCTCGCTGGCCTTGGTTCTGCGCACTACATGTGGCTGACGCCGACTTCGCTTATCAACGTATCCCCGGGCGGATCGGGCGTCACTCCCCGCGTTCCGGCGGCACGTATTCCATCTGGATACGCACGACCTCGCCACTGGTCTCCACCTCGGAGTACCGATCCAACGGTTCCTGGTTGAGCTTGATGAACTGCTCGCCCCAACTGAACTTGGACAGCGCCTCGAGCGCCTGGTCCTTGAACCCCATGATGTAAAGCGACGCGGCCAGCGCTTCAACGCTCGACAGCTTGCATGGTTTGCCCCAGTTGACAGGGTTGGCCGCCAGCATGTAGGGGAGCGAGCGTTGCCGCACATCGTTCCTCAGCTTGGGAAAGGTCTCTATCTGGTTCCAGGACATGTCCATGACCAGCAATCCATGCTTCTCCGCGGCCCCCCGGTCCTCCCTGGAGATCGCCTTCTGCGAATAGGGGGTGAGGGCCACCGCCCCATAGGGTATGCGCTTCAGGGAGGCGATCTCCTGCGCTAGGTGGAACCTCACCAGCTTCTTCCCGGTGCATTTCTTGGGATCGCACTGGTCCTCGTCATAGACATAGAGGCGCACGGCCATCGAACACCTCTAGGCGCTCGTAGGATATAGAACCCACCGGGGCACCTCTTTATGCCTCTCCGCGCTTCACCGTCGGGATGGAGCTCAGCATACCGGTCGTCGTCCTGTTCCTGGTGTTCGGCCTCATCGCCGTCAGGCAGGTAGGCCGGTTCCGCCTTAAGATATGGCAAATCATGTTCGGTGGGGCCCTCGTCGTCCTTCTGACGCTCCAGATCTCGCTGCCCGCTGCGCTGGAGGCGGTCGACCTCGACGTCATGCTCTTCCTGCTGGGCATGTTCATCGTGGGCGAGGCCCTGTACCGCAGCGGATACCTGTTCTTCCTGGGGCAGAGGATATTTCGCCATGCCCGAAGCGTGGACCACATGGTCCTCCTGCTGCTATTCTGCGTCGGCCTGCTATCGGCGTTCCTCATGAACGACACTCTGGCCATCATCGGCACCCCGCTGGTGCTGCACTATGCGAGCAAGCAGAGAGTCTCGCCGAAACTCCTCCTGCTGGCCCTGGCCTTCGCGGTGACCACCGGCAGCGCGATGAGCCCCATAGGCAATCCACAGAACCTGCTCATAGCGTTGAACGGTGGGATCACCGATCCGTTCGTGGCGTTCTTCTCCCGGCTGCTCCTTCCCACGATCATCAACCTCCTGTTGGCTTATGTCCTCCTGCGGCTGTTCTACCGCGAAGAGTTCCACCCCCGCACCCTGGAGTTCGACGGGGAGGTCATAAAGGACGTGAAGCTGGCGAACCTGTGTAAGGTGAGCCTGGTGATCGTCGCCATCCTGGTAGCGGTGAAGATCGCCCTCGTCGCCGTCCGGCCGGATATCGATTTTCGCCTCACCTACATCGCCTTGGCCGCGGCCGCTCCCATAGTCCTCGGCTCCTCGAGGCGGACAGAGATCGTAAAAGGCATCGATTGGCCCACGCTGGTCTTCTTCGCCTCGATGTTCGTGCTCATGGCCTCGGTATGGGAAACCGGCTTCTTCCAGGAACTCCTGGGCGGAGCTCATTCGCTGACCTCGTTGCCCATGGTCCTGGGGGTCAGCGTCGTTCTGAGCCAGTTCATCTCCAACGTGCCCTTCGTAGCGCTATACATGCCGCTGCTGGCCCAGGCCGGCGGGGGGCCGACAGAAATGGTCGCCCTGGCCGCGGGGAGCACAATCGCCGGGAACCTGCTCATCCTCGGGGCGGCCAGCAACGTCATCATCATCCAGAACGCGGAGAAGGAGGGCGAAACGCTGACCTTCTGGGAGTTCGCCCGGGTGGGCATCCCTCTGACGATCCTGAATTGCCTAACCTTCCTTCTCCTTCTCCAGTTCTAGCAGGGTCGTCCGAGGACCGAAGAACCGCACTACCCAGTCGACTATCTGATCCCGCACCCGGCGCATCGCGTCCAGCTGGTCCTCGCCCTCTGCGGGGTTATGGGGGTTGTCGAAGCGGGCGTGGACCTGCTCCGGAGCCGGAATGTATGGGCAGAACTGCCTTGCTTCATAACACGTGGTGACCACGTAGTCGAATTCCATGCGGTCGCGGATGAACTCGTCCACGCTCTTGGTCCGCTTCCCAGATATGTCCAGTCCTATCTCGTGCATCGCCTTAACGGCTAGAGGGTCCACCTGGGGCGACGGCTCGGTGCCGGCGGAGAACGCCTCGAACCGGGAGCCATAGCGCGCGTTCAGGATGGCCTCGGCCATCTGCGACCGGGCGGAGTTGTGGCAGCATACGAAGAGGACGCGCCTGAGCGGCCCCGGGGAATCCATGTCCTGTCCTACCATCTTCATCCTCTCCTCGACCTAGCGAGAACCGGTTATCTAAAGAAGGCGCCTAAATACCGAGCGATATGTTTATTCGTAAGAAGAATGTGGAAGTATCGCACCAATGACGAGCCTTTCGGACTGACCTGGTGATGAATGATGGGCGACCCGAGGTGCACATTTGTACATTATTCGATATGTCCGTTGATGTTCGGAGCCCGTGACCAGGGTTGAATATTATTTCGAAATTTTAAAGAAAAACCTTATTCTGTCCGATGTTCTATCCCTCGCCGGGATAAGGGATGCACACAGGTTTCGATATACTGGAAAGCAGCAGTGCTCTCCGGCGCCATTGGCTGCGCCGGTTCGTGGCCGGGTTCGTGGACATCACGCTGATCTTCGTGCCAATCTACTTCGCGCTCCATTACTGGAACGTGACCAACACGACCGTCGTCGCCGGGCTCAGCGCCGGCATGGGGTGGTTCCTGTACGCCGGGTTCATGGAGGGCCGCTTCGGCCGCACCGTCGGAAAGGCCTTGGTGCGCCAGAAGGTCGTCTCCATGGGCGAGCGGCGAACCTACCGGCAGACCTTCATTCGGTCGATACCGAAGCTGTTCTGGTACATCTTCCTCCCGTTCGACGTCGCGGTGGGGCTAGCTACCGAGGGAGACCCGCGCAAACGGTGGTCAGACACCCTCGCTCGAACGCTGGTCATCGCCTACTATCCGACGGTCCCCCGCAGCCGGAAGGTCCCCCAGGCCAGGCCTCGCATGCAGCGGAAGGACGATTTCGACCTCTGAGCTATCGCCGGAGGGCGCGGAAGAAGTTACAGATCATAGCTGACGCGTCCAGGGTGTGGGGATCCCGCTCGCCGTGCATGTGGACGCGGCCGCCAGGCCAGACGTGGCCGGCATCCTTGACCTTGCAGTAGATGACCTCGGCACCCAGCGAGCAGGGGGCGTATCTCGACACCTCGACCCCATCTCTGTCCTCTGTTATCGGCCCTTCACTGCATCCGTTATGACGGGCCCAGTATTCGACCGTCTGGGCGACCGGAATCAAGCGTCTGGACTCCCGGCCGTCCAGCGGCACGAGGCGGTCCTCGGTCCCGTGGATGATTAGGATCGGGAGCGGGCCCTTAGGCCTCATTTCCACGACCGAGCGCCCGAGAGTGGCGGCCACCGGAGCGATGGCGGCGATCTTGTCGGAGAGCTCGATCCCGACGAGATGCGCGAGCATGCCGCCGTTGGAGAAGCCGGTAACGAGGACGTCGCTCACACGGAAGCGATCGACCATGGTATCGATGAGCGAGGACAGAAAGCCGACGTCATCAGCGTTGGCGGCCAGGGCGTCCTTGCAGCAGAACCGGGCGTTCCAGGAGCGCATCCCATCCTCTGACACTTTGGTGCCCTCGGGATAGGCGACGATGGTCTCCCGCTCGGAGATGCCGGAGAAACCGGTCATGGCCTCCATCAGATTGGGGTTGCTGCCCAGGGGATGCAGGGCGATGATGAGCGGCCTTCCGACCGGGTTCGGGGGGAGGTGCAGGAGGTAGCTGCGTTCCGTCCCGTTGACGTCTAGCTTTTCCACGATTGGATGATGGCAAGGGGCTATTTTTCAACTTCTTCCTTGATCCACCACACCCAGCCCCCCCGCTCGGTGGATACTGCTCCCTTGATTAGGCCCTTGCGGCGCATGACGTTTAGGGTGCGGGCGAGGTCATCGGGACAGGCGGCACCCTCGCTTTTTAACAATGCTTCCAACTCGATAGTGGTGAGCCTGCGGCCATACAGTGTTTTAATGATCAGTTCGTGGCGCTTGGAACCAGTCTCCACAGCCTTACAACTATGAGGTCAGATAAAAACTTGGACTAGGAAATGTTGATAAAAACTGCATTAAATTGTATCTTTGACGCAGCATTCGATATGAAATTAAAAAAGATAAAAGGGATTGAGTAAGGTGTTTAAATCGCTAGGCTAGCGATAGACTGGGTAGTGTCACCGTTGACCCAGAGGAGGGTCAGAGTGCTCGAGGGGTTGTTCGCGCCCTTGGTAACAGTGAAGTAATCACTGGTTGTGGCCTTTCCATCCCCACCAAGATCGACGTACTTCACAGTTATCAGAGATGCCCCGGAACCAACGGTTGCATCGCTAGCGTTAAGGGTTACAGCAGTCCCATCTCCGACCTTGATCTTCAGGTTCGTGTATTCAGTTGCAGGGCTGATAGTCAGCACCACCTGGTTGCTGGAATTCTTGGTCAAGGACGCAGTCGGGGCGGTAGGAGTTCCGCTTCCTCCGAATCCCATGACCATTACGTACAAGACCGCAGCCAGAACCACGGTGATCGCGACCATGAGGATGGTAGCGATCACGGGGGATACACCAGAGCGGTTCTTCCACATCTTCTTCATCATTTTTAGTCCTCCATTGGTAGTAGGGTTAGCCTACTTAAGCCTTGAAGTTTTACCTCGGATTATAAAGATTTGTACGTCATTATTCTACTGGGATAACGACTTTCTAAATAGATAATAATCAAAATAATTAATCATATAATATTATGGTTCTCCCAAATTTATCACCCGGTCGCAGACCAAGGTGAGCATCTCGTGGACGTCCGGGCGAAGCTGTTCCTGCATCGAGAGGATGACGGGGTACGCCTCCTTGGCGCTCAGACAGGATATGAGGACGTGCAGGAACTCTGACAGCATCTTGGCGTCGTTGTGTATGGCGAGCGAGTTGATCGAATCCACGACCACCAGCTTGGGGCCCTCCTTGAGCTTGCGGTTCAGGTAGTCGACCTTGAGGACGACGTTTTCCAGCACGGTCGGGCTCTCCACGTAGATGATCGAAGTTGACCCGCGTTCCAAGGGCTCCATAATCATCTGCGATATGGTGTCGACGAAGGAGATGCCCGATGGGTCGATCTCCAGCGCTTCCAGCGTTCCCTGGATCGTCTTCGCCGGCACCGCCGAGGTGATGTAGATGCACTGCATCCCCTTCTCATGGGCGAAGTTGTCGACCAGGCCACGCAACACATCGAAATAGGAGCTCATGGGGAACTCCAGTGCTACCGCGACCGACGGCCCGACCTCGCCGATCTTCCTCGCTACATCGACGCAGATATCATCGCAGATGTCCTTGCTCATGCTCCACCCCTCAGCATCGGCGTGATGAGCACGCCACAGTCCGTAATGTCGATTACATATTTGGCACGGGAGTGGCTGGTCGCCTTCATCTTGAGAACCTGCAGCGTGCGCAGCAAATCGGAGCGCCGCTCGTAGTTGCCGAGGACGACCACGCCGTCGACGATGACACTCTCGATGCTAGTGCTCGGGTTAGCGTCGGTCACCAGGATGCCAGTGCAGTCGTTATCATACATCGCCTCGGAGATAGATAGCAGGAGATCCCTCGACGGGGTCTCGTCCTTGACGCCGTAGAAGATGGTATGGTAGGTATCGATGACCAGCCGGCGCACCTTGTTCTCGGCGATGTAGCTGGCGATGCTCTCCCCCAGCCTGGTGAGCTGTTCTCTTACCTCATGGCTGCCGTATGCAGGGCCGCCGCCCGAGAGCTCGCTTATCTCCTTGATCTCCAGCATGCCGCTTTTCACCAGCGAGGGATCGTAGAAATCAAACTCGGGTACCGAGGCCACCAGTTTGGCCGGCCGTTCCACGGTGGTGAGGATAAGGCTCTTCTCGCCCATGGCTGCGCCGCGGAACGCGAACTCCAGGGCCAGGGAGGTCTTACCCACACCGGGGACACCGGTCACCAGAACTAGGCTTCCCCGTGGGAAGCCACCCCCTAGAATGGAGTCTAATCCCTCGATGCCGGTGACGCACCTCTCCTTCAGCCCGGACGAGCTCATCGCCCCGCCAAAGCCCTCCCGGACTAAAGAACTTACCTGGTCGTTGGTACAGAGTGATATCATAGCCTGGACCGACATCCCGATTATCGGCCGGGAAAACGGAGCGCACAAGAGTTAAGTGGGTTTAACGCGTCCCCATGCCCATGAGACCGGTCTTGCAGGTCGCACTGGACCTTATGCACCTGAAGCGAGCCCTGGAGATCGCGAGCGAGGCCGTGAGCGGCGGTGCGGATTGGATCGAGGCGGGGACCCCGCTCATCAAGTCGGAGGGCTCGGACACCCTCCGCGAGCTCAAGAAAAATTTCCCTGGTCACATAATCGTCGCCGACATGAAGACCATGGACGTAGGCGGCTTCGAGGTCGAGATAGCGGCCAAGGCCGGTGCCGACGTGGTCAGTGTCATGGGCCTCGCCGATGACGGGACGATCCATGAGGCGGTGCTGTCCGCCCGGCAGTACGGGGCGGGGGTCATGGTCGACCTGATCGGCGTGGCGGACAAGGCCGATCGAGCCAGGCGGGCCGAGGAGCTGGGAGCTTCGTATGTCTGTCTCCACGTCGGCATCGACGAGCAGATGAAGGGCGGGGCCGCACCGGTGGAGACCGTCAGGGAGGTTGCCAGGAACGTTTCCATACCCATCGCCGTGGCCGGCGGGATTACCTCGGAGACCGCGCCGGACCTGATGGCGGCGGGAGCGTCCATAATCATCGTGGGCGGAGCCATCATCAAGGACCGCGACGTCACTGGGGCGACGCGGAGGATGAAGGAGGCTATGGCCTCGGGGCGGGCCATCGCCACCGAGATGTCCAAGAAGTACGGGGAGAACGAGCTGTTCGTCGCTCTCTCAAAGGCATCCACGTGCAACATCGCCGACGCCATGCACAAGGCCGGGGTGATGATCGGGATCCATCCGCGCATCGCACATGGCACCAAGATCGTAGGGCGGGCATTGACCGTCCAGACAGCCAAGGGCGACTGGTGCAAGCCGGTGGAGGCCATCGACCATGCCCAGGAGGGCGATGTCCTGGTCATCGACGTCGGGGGCAGTGAGATCGCGGTGTTCGGCGAGCTGGCGGCGTGGAGCTGCCGGATGAAAGGCGTCACCGGCGTGGTCATCGACGGGGCGATACGGGACATGGACGCCATCTACGAGATGGGGTTCCCGGCCTTCTCCAAACATGTCGCCCCCAATGCCGGAGAGCCCAAGGGGTTCGGAGGCATCGGCCTGGAGATCGTATGCGGACAGCAATTGGTACGGACCGGCGACTGGATCGTAGGGGATGAAAGCGGGGTCATTGTAATCCCTCAGGAGCGCGCAGTGGAGATTGCCAACCGCGCGGTGGACGTCGCCGAGCGGGAGAACCGGATCAGGGAGGAGATCAAGCGCGGCGGCACCCTCTCCAAGGTCCAGGAGCTGGAGAAATGGGAGCAAATTCGCTGATCAATCTGCATACGCACACCAAGTTCTCCGATGGAGACTTCACCCCGGAGCAGATCATCCTTACCGCGGAAGCTAACCACCTGACGCACATCGGCATCAGCGACCATCTGATGACCAAGAAATGCAACTCCCTGTATGCCAACCAGTTGGAGAACTACATCGAGGTCATCCGCGAACTGCAGAGCGACTACCCCAAGGTCGCGGTGCTGGTGGGGGTGGAGATCGACACCGCTCCCCAGCGTTGCGATCTGGAATCCCTGCCGATCGACCTCCTCAACCAGCTCGACTACGTGCTCTTCGAATATGTGGAAATGGAGGAAGGGACCGAGCTGGACGATCTAGAGCCTCTGCTCTCCCAGATCAACGTTCCCTGCGGTCTCGCCCACAACGACATCGAGCGCAACTTCGGCCCCTGGCCCCCCGATTCTGTGGCCGAGCATATAGCCTCTCACGGAGTGTTCGTAGAGATCAATACCGCCTGGCCCTACAAGCGGGACGGGATGATGTATTGGGAGAGGGCTGAGAGGTACTATCGGGAGTTCCACGACAAGGTGCTGGTGTCGGTGGGCACCGACGTGCACCACTCCCTAGCCGAGGTCTACAACCTGGACAAGGCCTACCAGTTCCTGAGGAGGACGAACCTCCTGGGCGATTTGGTCGTATAAAAAGGAAGAGGTTTTACCGGCGGATGCCGCTGGCAAGGTCCTCGAGGCGCTTTATGCGCTCCTCGATGGGCGGGTGGGTGGAGAACAGCTTCACCAGGCCGCTGGCGGAGAATGGGTTCACTATGAACAGCGACGAGGAGGTCGGGCTACCCATGTTCATCGGTCTGGCCTTATTGCCCGTCTCCAGCTTGCGAAGCGCGTTGGCCAAAGCCATGGGTCGGCCGATCATCATGGCCCCCTCGTAGTCCGCCAGATATTCCCGGCTGCGGGACACCGCCAGCTGGACGAGCATGGCGGCGATGGGCGCGGTGATGGCCACGATCAAGGCGATGATGAAGTTGCCGTTGTCGCGGTCCCCTCCGCCGAACATGCTGCCCCACAGGAAGGAGCGGGCGGCGAAGGAGATGGCGCCAGCCAGGGTGGCCGCGACGGTCATGACCAGCATGTCCCGGTCCTTGACGTGGGCCATCTCGTGGGCCAGCACCCCGGTTAGCTCGTCGTCGTTGAGCAGCTGAAGGATACCCTCGGTAGCGGCCACGGTGGCGTGCTGCGGGTTGCGGCCGGTGGCGAAGGCGTTGGGATTCATGGTCGGCACGATGGCCACCTGGGGCATCGGCAGCCCGGCGGTGGAGGATACCTGCCTGACGATGCGGTACAGCCGGGGAGCTTCCGCCTCGTTGACGATCCTTGCCCGGTAGGACGCCAGGACGATCTTCGAGGAGAAGAAGTATGAAATAAAGTTCATGAGCCCGGCGATGACCAGGAATACAATCGCTCCGGCGACCCAGTTGCCGAAGAAGTAGATCCCCACCACCCAGCCGATGGCCACGAAAATAGCCGTCAGAACACTGAACATCATGAGGACCCGAAGGTTAGCTGATACAGCTCCCATCTATGTCACCTATTGAATCTTCACCATTTGTATAGCTCTATTTAGGCTTGTCGAAGCGGTTCGCAACCCCTTCTGGCGCCGCCACGGCATGACTGGCCTTATGACCTAGTGGTTTCCAAGCACCTACCATGAGGTGGAAACGCGGACCGGGAAGTGGGTACGCCATCGTCCTCATCTTCAGCGGGGCGCTGATCGCCGGCCTGGTGGTGCAGGCGGGGCCATGGCAGCTCGCCGACCGCCTGGCCGGCGCCGACCTCGTCCTGGTGACCGCAGCCGTACTGCTCTACCTCCTATCTATCGCGGTGAGGGCGCTGCGATGGCATGTGCTGCTGAGGAGCGCCCGGCACCGGGTCAGGGGAAGAGTGGTGCTGTCCCAATACGCCGTGGGGCAGGCGATCAACGATCTTACGCCTATCAAGGTGGCGGGGGAGGGCGCCCGCATCTGGGGAGTGCACCGCGCTGAGGGGGTGCCCATCGGAACCGGCCTGGCCACGGTGGTGGCGGAGAAGGTGATGGACCTCGTCCTGGTTACCGCGGTGCTGGTGGCCTCAGTGGCAGTGCTGTACCTCTCCACCCCCACCGGATCATGGTGGCCTCTGGCGGCGGTCTGCGGACTGGTGGCGGGGGCCAATCTCGCCGTCATCGTGGTCCTTCGCCGACCGGACATCGTGGAGTGGGGCGGGAGGATCAGCAACCGAGTGGCCCGACGGTTCAGGGGGGGCCGCTACGCCGACGAGGTCGGGGAGAAGGTGGAGCGGACCATCGACTCGTTCGATCAGGCTCGGCGGGGCGGGAGAGGCTCCGATCGCCGATGGATGTTCCTGGCCGCGGCTCTCACCATCCCGGTTTGGGCGCTGGAGTTCTCCCGCCTTGCCCTCATCATGGCCGCCCTGGGGGTCCTGGCATCCCTGCCTGCGGTGGTGGTCGCCTCCTCTCTGGCCATGACCTTTCAGGTCTTCCTGCCAGGCGGTAGCGGCAACATCACGGTGATCGCCGACATCTTCGCCAGGACGGGGGTCACCCTGACCACAGCCACCGCGGCCGGCCTTCTGTCGGTCGCTACCTCCATCTGGATCTCGGTGCCCATCGCCCTGGTGGCGCTGGCGGTGGCCAGCCGCCGGAGGCTCAACGAGCCAGCGAGCGGAGCATCGGGCCCGCGAGACGGTAGTTGATCCCATCATCGGTCCGGTGGACGGTGATCAGGCCGGCGCCGACCAGCTCTCGCAGCACCATCTCCAGCTCGTCCTCGCCGAGGTCGAGGGCGTCCAGCAGGTCATCGAACCCCATGTCCTTCCGGCGCAGCAGGTGTATCGCCTCGTCGGCCTTGGCCTCGAGGAGGACGCCCTCGAGCACGACCCCCCGCGGTTCCGGTTCGAGGGCGACCTCCGTTTCCTCAGCCGCTTCCCCCCGGGACCGCCCGGCGGCGATGGTGTAGCGGACGCCACTGCCCCGCAACGCCTCGTGAAGCCGGTCGATTTTCCGGTTCAGCTCCTCCTCGGTGGCCGCCTCCAGAACGAGGTACGCCCCGTCCCGGGAAAGCCCCATGCCCTGGATCCTCCGGTCCACGGTGGAAGGCGGGGGACCGTCCGAGGAATACTCCAGTAAAATGTGGGCTATCATGCTGGACATCTCTCTAGCGTATGGTATTAGAGCTTTGCTAGGGAGGCTGGCAATTACAAATAGCTTTACGACCTTCCTTACGCCGATGGGCCCGGACCAGGAGTTCATGAGGGGGTGGTTCCAGAGGTACTACTCAAGCCGGCCCCCGCGGCCCCCGGAAAGGATGGATCGCCGGGAGTTCGGCTTCATGTTCTTTGACCGGGACTTCGTCCAGCGCCACCTCGGGTTCGAGGGGGCGGGGGAGCTGCACTCCTTCCTGCAGGGCCAGGTCCCGTCCCACGCCTACTACTCGTCCGCATACTACCAGTTTCCTGGGGCGCCCACCATGGAAGAGAAGAAGTGGATGGGCGCGGACCTCATCTTCGACCTGGACGCCGACCACGTCAAGGGGGCCGAGAGCATGACCTACCGAGACATGCTGGCCCGCATCAAGGTGGAGCTTCTCCGCCTCATCGACGATTTCCTCATGGGGGACCTCGGGTTCGACGCCTCCCACCTCCGCATCGTGTTCTCCGGCGGCCGCGGGTATCACATCCATGTCATGGACGCCAGGCTGACCGGACTGCGCAGCCACGAGCGCCGGGAGATCGTGGACTACATCGCAGGCACCGACCTCAACCTTGAGTGGGTGTTCCCTGAGCGGACCACCGCCTCCCGGGAGATCCGGGGCATCGTGCAGGAGAGCAAGGTACGGTCCATGCCCCCGCCCTCCTCCGGAGGATGGCGGCGGAGAATGCGCCATGGGATGCAGTGGCTGGTGGAGGAGATGCGCTCCCGTGACCTTCCCGACCTTCGGGCCCGCCTTCCGGTCCTGTCCGGGGCCTCGGACGCCATCATAGAAGGGATGCTGAAGGATCTGTATACTAAGAGCGGGGCGAGGGACGGGGCGGACCGCATGCTCTCCGGGAACGCCCTTTCCAGCTTCTCCGATCGCCGCCACCTTGACCTTTTCCTCAAGCTCATGAACGAGGAGGTAAGGCCTCGCTTCAGCGCGGAGATCGACGAGCCGGTCACCAGCGACATCAAGCGTCTGATCCGGCTGCCGTGGTCGCTACACGGGAAGACCGGGCTCAGGGTCACCCCGATGGACCGCGAGGAGCTGGACCAGTTCGACCCGCTGCGGGACGCGGTGCCCTCGCTGTACCCCGACCGGCCGGTAGAGGTTTTCGTGCGCAAGCCCACGGTGGTAGAGATCAGAGACCAGCGGTTCGAGGTGGAGGGCCTCTGCGAGGTCCCCACCTACGCCGCGATTTTCATGATCGGCCGTCGCATAGCCACCCTGGACATCCCGCCGGACGGCTGAGCGTGGATATCCAGATGGAGCATCGAGGTGCAAAGATATTTATCTGCAAAGAAAAATTTCAATCCGGTTCCTATGGACTTGAGCAATGCATTGGAGAACGGGGTACGCCTGGCCCAGGTTCGCAACGCCAAGAGGAACCTCATGATCGTACAGGTGGTCATCGTGCTGGCCGCCGTCATCGTCCTCACTTACATGGGCGGTGACATTCAGCTTAAGCCGTTCTACTTCAACATCGGTTCGATCCTGTACTTCATGATCCTCATCGCCCTGGTCATCGGGGTGGAGGGCTTCTTCTTCACCTACCTCGAGCAGTGGTACACCAAGAGCTTCAGCGCCAAGTCCTACATGCTCAAGCGGTCCATCCGCCGGAGCCTGATAGTCATCGCTATCGCTGCAGTGGCGATGTTTCTCGTCCTCACCCCGTTCATCGCCAACGGCATCGCCAACGCCACCAGCGAGTCCGGGAAGACCATGACCGTGGCCACCTTCGACAACCGCGACGAGCTGGGCCTGACCGCCGTGGACACCATACACGTGGTCAGCGGCTCCCCGGCCGAGGTCATCGTGGTCTCCGCCGCCAACTACGAGCAGTACGCCGGCAGCATGGAGGCACTTCGCCAGCATGCCGTCCTCACCGCCGACGACACCTCGCCCGGTCTGGATCTGACCTTCCCCGATTCGCCGTTCGGGATGTACTATATCGTGGTGAACAGCGACCAGTCGGTGGAGGTGTCCTACACCGTGCACCGCACCTTATCCCCCACCTTCGTGGCCTTCATCTCCATGTTCAGCCTTCTGTTCATCGGGATCTACGCTGCCTGGGTCCTAATGGCGATGAAGATCCGGAGCCGGTTCACCAAGAGCTCGGTCTACCGGTGAAGGGCACAGCAGGCCTGGACCTCTGCCGCCTCCACGCCGGCCGCACGGGCCCATGCCACGGTGGCGGACGCGGGGTTGACCACGCCGGCCGCCCCAGCCTTTATGATCTCGATCTCCGCGTCCGCCCGGCCGCGGGGGCGCATGCAGCCCAGGAGCACCGGCGCGTCGATCCTTCTCACCGCCTGCCGAACGAAGCGGAGCAGGCGGTCGGTGGGGACGGCGCTACCGTCGCTGAACCCCGGCGGAGCCATCAGGCCCAGCACCACCAGGGCCTCGATGCGCACCGATGATAGGAGGTCCAGAGTATCCTCCTCCCCCCGCTCCGACTGTAGGCCGACGCATACATGGGGCACCACGGTGCCCGGGGATAGGAGCTCCAGCGTTCGGCGGTAGTCCTGCGGAGAGGCGTCCAGGTGCAATCGGCCGGCGATGACCTGGCGGTCCTGCAGGACGTCCACCGAGAACGCGTCCGCCCCCGATGCCAGCAGCGCCCGGGCTGCCTCGGCGTCCACCAGCCCAGGATGGAGGTTGACCGTAAGGGAGGTCCCCTCCTTGATTTGACGGACCGCTCCCAGGAAGGGGCCGAGGGGCACCCGGCCCCGGGCATCGCATCCCCCGCTCAACAGGAACCCGGTGCCTCCGGAGGCCTCTAGGGACGAGACCTCGTGCAGCAGCTGCTCGGAGGTGAGGACCGCCCTCATCCCCGAGAGATAGCGGCCCCGGCAATGCTCACACTGCAGTTCGCACCGCCCCCCGGTTACCGAAAAGGCGGGGTACTTTTTTCCTGGACGGTAGAAACGCAGCGGAACGACCACGCTACTGCTACGCCCTCCGACACCAAAAGGTTTATTGGAGGGAGTACATTCCAAGGGGCGAGGATTTATATGAAGGCCTATCGCGCTACTGGTGAGTTCAAGACCGGCAAGTTCAGCTGGCAGAAATTCAGCATCGAGGTCGCCGCTGAGAACGAGGCCGGCGTCACCGAGCAGATCTACTCCAACTTGGGAAGCCGCCACCGGCTCAACCGCTCCCAGATCAAGATCAATGAGATAAAGGGCATCCAGGGCGAGGAAATCGTCAACCACGCGGTGAAGTACCTCGCTGAGGGGCATCAATGAACGAGGCGGAGCTGCGCCAGGCGATGTCCACCCTGGAGATCTTCCGCGCCCAGCTCGAGAGCATCAACCAGAACCAGCAGATGGTCCAGATCTCCTTGGAGGAACTGGGGCGGGCCAAGGAAACGCTCGTCCAGTACCAGAAGGCCAAGGAGGGGGACGAGGTCTTGGTGCCCATCGGAGGTAACTCCTTCGTGTTCGCCAAGGTCGCCACCAACGCCAAAGCCATCGTGGGAGTGGGAACCGGGGTGTCCGTGGAGAAGTCCATGGACGACGCCATTAAGACCATGGACGAACGGGCCACCGAGCTGATGGACTCGATGAAGAAGCTGGCCGACCGCCGGATGGTCATCGAGGAGCAGGCCGCCACTCTTTCCCAGGCGGTCGATCAGGAACTCCAGGCGTTGCAGCGCGGTCCTTAGGCGGGTGAGCGGTTGTTCGAGTCGCTGAAGAAGAAGCTCTCCGCCCTGCGGGGCAAAGCGACCGAGGAACCACAACAGGAGCCTCAACCGCAAGCTCCAGCCGTAGCCAAGGAGCAACCGCAGACGCCGCGGGCCGCCGCGGCCGCGGTCGGGGACTCCGGCCGTAAGATCGACGAGAAGGAGGTCGATGAGCTGCTGTGGGAGCTGGAGCTCGGGCTACTGGAATCGGATGTCGCCCTCCCGGTCATCGAGGAGATCAAGAACGGCGTCCGCGAGGGACTGGTCGGTAAGCGCGTCGACCGCAAGTTCACCCTGGACCAGGTGGTAGAGGCCGCCCTCAAGAACGCCATCGAGTCGGTCCTGAAGAAGAGCGAGTTCGACTTCGACGGCTACGTGCGGTCGCACGAGAAGCCGGTCGTCATCATGTTCGTGGGCATCAATGGCACCGGTAAGACCACCGCCATCGCCAAACTGTCCAATCGCCTTCAGAAGATGGGGCTTACCACCGTTCTCTCGGCCTCCGACACCTTCCGGGCGGGGGCTATCGAGCAACTCAACGTCCACGCAGAGCGGCTTGGTACCAAGATCATCAAGCACCAGTCCGGCGGGGACCCCGCAGCGGTGGCTTACGACGCCGTCGATCACGCCAAGGCCAAGCGCCGGGACGTGGTGCTAGTGGACACCGCTGGACGGATGCAGACCAACGCCAACCTGATGGACGAGATGAAGAAGATCAAGCGGGTCGTACGCCCCCATCTGATGATCTTCGTCGGCGATTCCCTGGCCGGGAATGACGCCATCGAGCAGGCCATAGCCTTCGATAAGGCGGTGGGGATCGATGCCGTCATCCTGACCAAGATCGACACCGACGCCAAGGGCGGCGCCGCGCTCTCGATCGCCAACGCCATCGGCAAGCCCATCGCCTTCCTTTCGACCGGACAGGAGTACGAGGACATCATCAAGTTTGACAGCAAGTGGATGCTGGACCGCCTTTTCTCTGACTGATCTCTTTTTATTTTCCCTTTGGTTCTTCTCAGGGAAGAACATGCTGCCTTACTTGGTCATTCACAACGCCGTCAGCGTGGACGGCCGGATGGATCGTTTGGATGTCGACATGGAGCTCTACTATTCGCTGATCTCCACATGGAAGGAGGACCTCACGCTGTGCGGCTCGGAGACCATGATGCGATCCGGAATCGAAATGTGGGAACATGACGGGTCCACCGACCCGTCACGGCCCCTCCTGGCAGTGGTCGACTCCCGCGGCCGTTTCCGAAGCTGGGGCAGGGCTGTTCCGTCGATGTACTGGCGGGCGGGGGTGGCGCTATGCTCGGAGCTCACGCCCCGAGAACACCTCGAGTACCTGAGGAAGGAGGGGGTGGAGGTGATGGTCGCCGGGAGGGACAAGGTGGACCTCCGGGCGGCGCTGGAGATGCTGTCCGAGAAGCACGCGGTCAAGGTGATCAGAGTGGACAGCGGAGGCACTCTTAACGGGGTCCTGCTCCAGGCGGGGCTGGTGAGCGAGGTGAGCGTCATGGTCCAGCCGCAACTGATTGGAGGCGCCTCCCCCAGCTCCCTGTTCCAAGTACCCGACCTACCTCCGGGGGAGAGGGGCCTGAAGGCCGAGCTCATCTCCTCCCGCGAGCTCAAGGGGGGCGCGGTGTGGCTGCGCTACCGGGTGCTGAGGTGATCAGTACTCGATGTGCGTTTCCTTGAACTGCCCGGGATAGCACAGGTTGGCCAGCAGCACCGAGAAGACCTTGGCATCATTAACCAGATTGTCGACCCGGGTGTACTCGTCGACCTGGTGGGCCATCTCGTCCAGCGTTTCCCAGACATAGGCGTCCAAACCTTCCTGGCGGAACCAGTTGGCGCAGGTCTGACCGCCGATCCCGATCGTCCTGGGCTGGACGCCCAGCACGTGGCGCACCGCCTTACTCAGGGCCCTGGCCCCCTCGCCGTCGACGCGCGAGGCCTTGCCGGCAGGATCGACCCGGATTGCCTCGACCTCGATCGCCGCCCCGGTCCTCCGCTCGAACACCCTGCCGATCTCCTTGGCCGCCCGGATGCACTCGTCAGGGTCGTACTGCGGCAGAAGACGGATGTCGAAGAAGGTGATGTCCTCGCCCGGTACGGTGTTGATGTTCTCCACATTGGCAAGCTTCTTGGTGGGCTCGAAAGTGGAGCCCGAGGGATTGAACAGACGGTCCTCGGCCGGAAAGTGGCCGGCCAGCTGGTCCGCAAGGAACAGGATCAACTCAGAGCCGACCCTCAGGGCGTTAAGGCCCTTTTTGGGAGTGGACGCGTGTACCTGCTTGCCCTTGACCGTGATCTTGAGCCAGATGATCGACTTCTCCGCCACCTCGATCACCGAGCCGTCCGCCTCCCCGGCGTCGGGCACGTAGAACAGGTCGTCCTTTCCGAAGAGGCCCTGGCGTATTAGGTACTTGATGCCGAAGTCCGAACCGGCCTCCTCGTCGGCGACGACCGCGATTCCCAGGGTGCACTCCGGCTGAAGGCCGGAATTTAGTAGGGCGCGGGCCGCGAAGAGCGAAGAGATTACTGCCTGACCGTTGTCCTCCGACCCCCGGCCGAACAACTTGCCGTCCACCACCGTGCCGTCGAAGGGGGGATAGGTCCACGCCTTCTCATCTCCCGGGGACACGGTGTCCATGTGGGAGACGATCCATACCGTGCGGTCCGTCTTTCCCTTCTTCTTGGCGAGGACGCTTGGACGCACCCCCGGCGCCACCCGGGGGTCCGGCGCATTGTAGGTCTCGACGTCCTCGAACCCAATGTGATGCAGCAGGTCGTGAATGAAGCGGGCACGTTCGACCTCCCCCTGCCCCCCGTTCTCCGGTCCCATGGCTGGGATCCTGAGCATTTCGGTCATCTGCCTGATCATGTCGTCGCGGTCGTTGTCCACCGATCTCAGCAGCTCGTCCATCGTAGGCAGGGTCTCACCGAATGGGAATGGACGATGCCACATAAAGTCTATCGCCGAACCGGTCAGCGGGAGAAAAAGTAAACCCCCGCTAAGGCGGGGGAAGGGATTGTGATCATTCCCGGCGGATAATCATCGACACCGCGTTCCCGCCACCCAGGCACAGGGTTGCCAGGCCGGTGCGGGCACCGCGGTCGTGCATCGCGTAGATCAGAGTGGTCAGCACCCTGGTGCCGGAGCAACCGATGGGATGGCCGAGAGCAACCGCGCCGCCGTTCACGTTGAAGCGATCGTCAGGCACCTTGAGGGCCCGCTTGACCGCAACCGAGGCGGTGGCGAAAGCCTCGTTGTGCTCGAACAGATCGATGTCCTCGATGCCCATTTTGTTGCGCTCCAGCAGGGTGCGGGTGGCGGAGATCGGCGCCTCCATGATCCACTCCGGCCTGGTGCCCCCGGTGCAGTAGTCGACGATGGTGGCGAGCGGTTTTATTCCCCGAGCCTCGGCGTACTCCCTGGAGGTCACCACCACGGCGGCCGCGCCGTCGCTGATCTGCGATGCGTTGCCGGCGGTGACGACGCCGCCCTCCTTGAACGCCGGCTTGAGCTTCGCCAGGGCGTCTATGGATATGTCCGGGCGGACCCCCTCGTCCTGGCGGAACTCGATCTCCTCCTTCTTGACCTTCATCTTGATCGGCACGATCTCCTTGTCGAAGCGGCCCGCTTTCTGGGCAGCAGTGGCCTTGACGTGACTCTGGTAGGACAGTTCATCGGCCTCCTGCCTCGTGACGTTGTGGCGCTCTGCCACCAGCTCGGCGGTATTGCCCATGTGCTGGTCGGTGGGGGCGTCCCACAGGCCATCACGAACCAGGTGGTCGACGATCTTGTTATCCCCGAGCCGATAGCCGAAGCGGCCCTCCATGAGAAGGTAGGGGGCGGCGCTCATGTTCTCCATACCTCCGGCCACGACCACGTCGTTCTCCCCGGCCCGTACGGAGGAAGCGGCCAGCATGACCGTCTTCAGCCCCGAGCCGCATATCTTGTTGATGTTCAGGGAGCCTATCTCCACCGGCAGTCCGGCCTTCAATGCCGCCTGTCGGGCGGGGTTCTGGCCGACCCCGGCTGAGAGAACAATGCCCATCATGCACTCCTGCACGTCCTTGGGCTCCAGCGTGGCCCTCTTGACCGCCTCGGCAATGGCCACGGCCCCCAGCTGGGGGACTGGAAAGTTCTTCAACGAGCCTCCAAACTTGCCGACCGCGGTACGGGCGGCACTGATGATGACCGCTTCCTTCAAATGATCATGCTCCTGCTGTATCCTGGGAGCTGCACTCCCATCCGTAGCGGCCAGGGAATTGGCGTATAAAAAAACTGCCGGTCATTCTATACGACGATGGTCGATTGCACGCCCATACGCTTCAGCGGCTTCGACAAATGGCGACGGGTGCACACCGGCGGCTCGTACCATCCCGGGCCGATCTGACGCACCTCTTCCTGCATAGTCGCTTCCAGCCCCTTCGTGCCGCACTCCCGGCAGCGGTAACCCTGCCCCTGCCCCGCCGACTTGGTCCGGCGGCCGCACGCCGGGCAGGGGGGGTTTGAGAGCTTCACCATCGACCGCGCCAACGATAGGACGTTGAGCTTCTCGATGTTGAGAGTACGGGGAGCTTCGCGCAGCTCTCCCATGACCTGGACCCGGTCCCCCGGTCGCAGCTGGCGCACGATGGCCCGGAAGCCCTTGGAGGGTTCGTAGGCGGCGCAGTCGACGTCGCCGTCCCGGGTGCTAAGAGCGAAAATCACATGGCCGCCAGGTATGGTGGCCGGCATTGTTGCCACATTCCCCTCCACCAGGTACGAGGAGTTTGGCACCAAGCGGTCCCACGCGGTGATTATGTGGTCGTCGGTCCCCTGGTTGGTTATGAACATCAGCCACCGGTCCACCGGCTCGGAGGCTACCGAGGACGCCGCCTTGACGAGGTCGAGGGGAGAGTCGCCCCGGATGCCGTAGAGGACGGGACAGGTGGTGTGGGGCACGATGGCCGGACGGCCAGCGACATGCTCGTAATTGTTGAAGGTAGAGGGGAACCGCCGGTCCAGGAGGGCGATGTCCTCCGGGGAGACCTCCCGAGGACGCCCCCACCGTTCCCTCTCCCGATACGCCAGTACCTCGTAGGTACGGTCCATCGGCCTCCACGCCGCGGCCGCCGCGGCGCCTATCAGCCCGCGACCGGAGTTGATCTCGAAGGTTCGCGCCCCCACCCCTCGCAGCGCGGCTAGCGCCTCCTCTTTGTCGATGATCCGCCGCACCGCATGCCGATATAGCTCCCCCTCGGGGGCCTCGGCGGTGACAACCAGGCCGGGATCGGAGTCGTCCCTCTGCGACCATCTCTCCACCACCGGCCAGCATCTGGCCATTATTTCATCGGGATCAGGGTCCTCCTGGGAACGGGCGTAGCAGAGAACGTCCTTGCCATCCATATGACCGCACAGCCGCGGCTGCCCGATCCCCCGGCCCACCCTGATGCATATGGCCCCGTTCCCCCTGGTCTTCCAGGGGACCGCTGGGTTGAGCCGGACCAGTCTCGGCAGCCCGATGAGATCGTGGTCGGAAAGGGCCCGTACCAGTTCCGTGGCGAGGAACGTGGTGCACATCCAGGTGGACGAGTCAGTGTCGTCGGCGGCGATGAACATGGGCCTTCAGGCCACCGAAGGGGCGGGGGGATATCAATCCTTTCCGGTCGGAGGCAGCGAGATCTCCTGAACAAAGAGGAAAGAGGGGTCATCGGAGGAGCGCATCACCGTGATCGTCACCGTCGACCCGCGGTCCAGGGGAGTGGACAATAGATGAGCTGGGCAGAAGGCCCTTGCCTCGCCGCCCACCCCATCGGCGAGCTCGAGGAGGTACCCTCCGGTACATATCCGGCATTCCAAGACCACCAACGTCATGGTCGCAGCGTCCGCGTCCAGGTCTCGGAGCTGGGGCATCTCGACAGGATTGAAGTCGGAGAGGGCCATGAGCGCGGCAATGGAAACAGAGGCCACCATAAGCAGGACGAGGGGGCTAGCGTGGGGAGCGCGCACGCTCGGACCAACGAACTGGAAGGTCTCGAAGATTTTCATTGCATCTAAGTTATGAGGATAATCTTGAATAGGCCATCGCAGATTTGGCCTCCATGTCTAAGCCATACACCGTGCAGCATGCCCGGGCCATCTCCCTGGCCATCCTCGGGGCGGGCGCGGTCTTGATGATCGTGGGATTGCTTGATCTCCTGGGCGATTATTTCCGCGATATCGGTGCCTGGGGCTACTGGCTCATCGGGATCGGGGCGGTCATGACGCTCGTCGGCGTCATCTGGTTCGTGACCTATCGCTTAAATGTGCGCAAGTTCAACAAGCTCATCGATGAGAAGAGCAAAGCCGTCTTCGTGAAGCAGCTCGACGACGTTGAATACCTTGCGTGGAAGCTTCCTGTGAATTATGAGGAGCGCCTCGCGGTCAAGAAGAAAAATTTTGGGGTCAAATAAGGGGGCAAGAGGGGGACCCCTCTATTTCCACTGGAACTAATCGAGCGGTACCGGGTCTGTTATCAGGTCTGCTCACTCAGGCCGCCGATGTTCCTTTCCAGTGAATGTCTCAGACCGACTGGCCACCAAGTGAGACGATTTTATTGACTATGTTGGCGTGGTCCTTCTCCTGACAGAAAAGGTGCACTTCCACTTCTTGATCATATTTCACTTGCACTACTTCGGTGCGCGAGTGCAGCCACGAGAGGAAGGGCTCCACCCCCTCCCCATGTGGAAGCCGGAAGCGCATCTCTACCGGGTACTGGAAGGTGGAAGAGATGACGTCGTGCAGGATCTTGATCCCGTTCCCGGTACGGACTGAGGTTGCCAGTATGTCTCTGGCCGGTAATATTTCCGCGGCTAGGGCCCTCTTCTTGGGAAGCTCGTCAGCGCAATCCAGCTTATTGAGAACAATGATGATCGAAGATGCGTCCACCTCCGGGAAAAGTATGTCCCGGGAGGTCTCGATCTTCCGTCTGACCTCGTCCACTGAATCGGACGCGTCTATCACCAGGATGACCAAATCGGCAAAATAGACCTCGTCGATGGTACTCTTGAAGGATTCGATGAGGAAATGAGGGAGGTTTCCCAGGAAGCCTATGGTGTCAGTGATGAGGATTGGTTTGTTCTCTCCTTCGAGACGTCCGGTGGTCGTGGCCAGTGTCGAGAACAGACGATCCTCTACCAGGACCTTCTCTGAGGTCAGGGCATTGAGAAGGGATGATTTGCCGGCGTTAGTGTAACCGGCAATGGCGACGGTGCTGAACCCTCTCTTGCGTCGCTGCTGCCTCCTGAGACTGTGGTTGACGTCGAGCTTCTGAAGCTCACCGTCAATGCGGCTGAGCTGGCGCCTGATAAGCTCATAATACGCATCGGTCTCGTAAGCGCCGCCGCCGAGGAAGCCAGGGTGCTCGCCGGCCTTGGCATTGTGGATCCATTCACGGAGGAGGGGTATCTCGTAGATCAGCTTGGCTCTCAGAACCTGGAGCTGGGACTCCCTGGATGATGCTCTGGTGGAGAATATATTGAGTACGAGACGGATGCGGTCGACGCATTCCACTCCCAGTTCACTCTCCAGTAAGTAATGTTGGGAAGGTTTGAGCTCCCCATTGAACAATAGAACGGGAACGGAACGCTTAGCGAGGGTTTCTTTGACCTCTTCCAATTTTCCTTTCCCCACGAATGTCTTGCTATTGGGATGGTTTCGTTTTTGAATTATCTCGAAGAGCACATCGTATCCGGCAGAACGGGCAAGTTCCTCGAGCTCCGGTAGATCCTCGTCCAAGGTTACGATTCCAACCGGAATTTCATTCCCTCTAGAATCTTCTTTTTTCAACTTTTTTCCTTCCTTTTCTTTACTATATATAACGTAAGTATATTGTCCTTCTCTACTCTCTCTTTTTTTAAAATTTCCTTCGTCTCTCATTCTCTGTTTCATTTCCATTTTTCGTCCACGCCCATCGACACTTTTTTTTCTGCACCCGCACTTGCACCGGTCACCCTTCGACCATTCTCAACAAAAATCATCGCGCACGTCCAGTATGATTTTTAACCACCCCTTCCGATGGGACGGGTGCACTAATGTTATCTCCAATGGAAATGAAGGGGTGGGGGTCCTCTTGCCGCTCTGTCCAAAAATAGCCTGTTACGGGCTGGACGCATTCACTAGAAAAACTAAATTATACCCCTCCTATATTTGACCAATGATAAGGCCCCGACCGCTTTCCAATGGAAATTAAGGGGTCGGCCGGAACCTTTTTCAAAACGGGGGAAAACACCTGGACGAAAGCATATTCCAACCGTATCTAAACTCGAAGAAGATATTCCAGCGCAATCGTGAGATCCTCCGTCCATCCTACATTCCGGACGAGCTTCCCCATCGCAAGGAACAGATCAACCAGCTTGCTTCCATTTTGGTGACCGCGTTGCGGGGCGACCGCCCCTCCAATGTGCTCATATTTGGCAAGACCGGGACGGGAAAGACTGCCTCAGTGAAGTATCTCGGAAAGGAAATCCAGAAAGCCGATTCCCAGTTCAACCGGGTGACCTATCTCTACATGAACTGTGAGGTCGTGGATACCCAATATGGTGTCCTGCAGAACATCGGTAACATGTTCATCGGCGATTTCAACGAGCGAATCCCCTTCACCGGGTGGAGCACCGAACGGGTGTACAACATCCTGCGAGAGAAGATCGACGAGACCAACCGCGTAGTGATTTTAGTGCTCGATGAGATCGACAAGCTGGTATACAAATCCGGGGACGACGTGCTCTACCACTTGTCTAGGATCAATGACGATCTTCAGCGGGCCAAGGTATCGCTCATCGGCATCTCCAACGACCTGAAGTTCACCGAATTTTTGGACCCCAGGGTCAAGAGCCGCCTCGGTGAGGAAAAGATGGTCTTTCCTCCCTACAACGCCGAGCAGCTCCGGGACATTCTCAACCAACGCTCCGATTTGGCCTTCTTCAGCGGGGTCGTCGATCCTGGCGTGGCGCCGCTGTGCTCGGCCCTCGCGGCGCAGGAGCATGGGGATGCCAGACGCGCGCTTGACCTACTGCGGGTGGCGGCCGAGATCGCCGAACGCAACGGCGACGACAAGGTCACCGAGGCCCACGTCTACAAGGCCAAGAACAAGATCGAACTGGATTGTGTAACCGAAGCCATCCGTACGCTTCCTACCCAGTCAAAGCTGGTCCTCATGAGCATCCTCCTTAACGAGGAGCGGGGGGACGGCAGGCTTACCACCGGGGACGTCTACGAGACCTACCGGGAGCTTAGCCAGATGGTTGGGGTCACCGTCCTAACACAGCGCCGTGTCACCGACCTCATTTCTGAGCTGGACATGTTGGGGATCATACACGCCCGGGTCAAATCGTTCGGTCGGGGCGGGCGGACCAAGGAGATCGAGTCCTCGGTACCGAGGGTGGAGACTAAGAAGATCCTCGAGGACGATGAGATCCTGCAGGCCATCAAGAACTACCGGCCCAAGAACCAGACCACCCTGATCTAGGCGGGCCCGTCTTTCCCGGTCACTTCCCCCGCTTCGACCTTTTCTTCATCACCGCGGCGATCACGTCCACGGCGATGGGGATGGTGATGATGAGGGCCAGGGACATGATGAGGTTGACCTTACTGTTCTCCGGCGTATAGGAGGGCGCGGTGCCGGTGGCGTACAGCTTGAGGAGGCCGAACCACGGCAGCTCACCCCGGGCCTTACCTACGATCCAATCGTCCTTTATTGGCTCTTTCACCGCACTTATCCACTTCTGGTCGTACTTGCCGATGACTGTGCCATTGGGGCCGATGTAGAAGTTATTGTCGCCCATGGTGACGAGGCCGCCATGCACCTCTCCGGAATACCCGGGTGAGGTCATGTAGTCGAGCATTGCTCCCAGGTCGATGGTCACGGTGGCGTTGGCATACCCGATGCCGTACAATTCCACGGTGTCTTTGAGGTTCCACCACTCTTGAGCCTCCCCGGGCACCGACCACATCGAGGCCGGCACCTTGGCCAGATCGGGGATGTCGAACCCCCCACCGGTCGAGTTGTAGACGAGCTCGCAGATGGCCCGGTGGATGATGGGTTTGCTCATTCCCGCCTTGTAATAGATGACCACGTCACCTGGCTCACCGTAAGTGGAGTGGCCGGTGACCATTCCCTCGAGGTAGGTGACCACGTCATCTGTGGACCCAACGCTCTTGACCACCACGATGTCCCCGGTGTCAATCACCCCGATCGAGCTGGTATCGGCATGCTGCATGCTCTTCGACTCGATGACCACCATGGGGGGCCATACCCCGCTGTAGGCGAAGATGCCGCCCACGATAATGATGAAGACCACCGGGGCGATGATGAACGGCTTGAGCCTCGACCACCAATACCTAGGACCTCTCTGGGTGGATGGCACGAGGTCACACATGCAGAAGACACTATAATAGTCTTAGGAACCGGATCGCATCTGGCGTCCTTTGCGTTAGAGGAAGAGCAAGTTAGATATGTCAGGGTGGAAATGGCCGACCATGGACCGGCCGGACAATGACACCTATTTCATGCGAATGGCTGAACTGGTGGCCACCCGATCGACCTGCCTGAGACGCAAAGTCGGGGCAGTGGTGGTCAAGGAGAAGAGGGTCCTCACCACCGGTTACAACGGCGCGCCCAAGGGGCTAAGGCATTGTGCGGAGGTCGGATGTGTCCGGTTGCAGAACCACATCCAGTCAGGCACCCGCCATGAGCTGTGCCGGGGAGTCCACGCAGAGCAGAACGCAGTCATCCAGGCCGCGTACTTCGGAGTCAGCATCAAGGACTCCGTCATCTACACCACGAACTTCCCCTGCGTGATGTGCGCCAAGATCCTAGTCAACGCCGGCATCCGGGAGATCGTATACAAGGACGATTACGTCGATGAGCTCTCCCGCAAGGTGCTCGACGAGAGCGGTGTGGTCGTACGGCGTTACGTTCCACCGGAAGGGACGGAATCGGCGACGGAGTAAACAGAGCTTAACCTGGCTCATTGTTAACCCTCATTTTTTACATCTACGTTATCAGGAAAAAATGGCCTGGCTGGACATAAGCCAGCAGGTGATTTCACAACACTTTAAATATCATGAGGCAATACTGAAGAAACCTTCCGGGGAGAGTTCTGTGGGCAAAGCTGAAACACTTCTCCAAGTAAAAGACGCTGAAGCCAAGGCTAAGCAGACGCTCGAGCAGGCAGACGAGAAGCAAAGGAGCATTATTGCTGCCGCTCGCAGGGAGGCCGTGGATAGGTCGCAGAAGGCCGAACAGGACCTTCGCGCCAAGACCGAATCCGCCCTCGCTCAAGAGAGAAAGGCGCTTTCCGCACAGCGGGAAGAGCTGCTCGCCAAGGGCAGGGACGAGGCCGCCAAGATCGACGCTAAAGCCAGCGATCGGATACCCAAAGCAAAGCTCATGATCAAAAAAAGCTTCGAGAGGACATTAGATGCTGCTGCCGGAGCCAATGAGTAAGATCTTGGTCGTAGGGACCAAGGACAGGTTGCCAGCCTCCATCGAACTCCTGTACGGGCTCGAGAACGTCCACGTGGTCGATTTCTCCCCTGACGAGGAAGGGTTCTCCCTAGGGTCACCCCTCCCCGCAGCGTCGGATGCATCCCACAAGCTCCTGAAGCTTCGCTCCATGGAGAAGGACCTCGAGGTCGATGAGGCCGAGTTCAAGGAGAAGGTGCCGATCAGCAAGATCGCACCGACCATCGACACCTCAATCGAGCAGATCGAGACCGAGATGCAGGGAACTGTCGCCTCCAAGGCCGCCAAGCAGGCCCGCCTCACCGAGGCCCAGTCCAAGAAGGCCCTTCTGGAGCCGTTCCGGGCGATCGACCTGGACCTGGCGTTGTACAAGGGCTACCAGAACATCGACGTCATGGCCGGTCACGTTCATACCAACCCTGAGGCCCAGCTCAACGAGGCCTTGGGCGGGGAGATGGAGCTGTTCAGCAACCCCGATGGTAATTTCATCGTCGCGTTCGTTCCCGTGGCCAAGGCCGACGAGGCCCAGCGCATCCTTGTTCAGAACGGTTTCACCGAGGTCCCGGTGCCTGAGGGAACGGGTAAGCCCGAGCAGCTCGCCTCCGCCCTGGAGACCGAGATCAGCGGTCTGGAGAAGGAGCTCGAGGCTGTCGAGAAGAACATCGAGCAGCTCCGGGAGAAGTACGCTAATACTATCCTAGCCTCAGATGAGCATCTGAGCATCGTGGTGGAGAAGGCCGAGCTGCCCCTTAGAATGGGGGCTTCCGAGCACGCCTTCGTCCTCGAGGCCTGGGTGCCAACGGCAGAGGTCGACAAGGTCAAGAAGGCCTTCTCCGACAAGTTCCAGGACAACATCTATATCGAGGTCTTGGAGGACAAGGCCAGAGTGGATGTCCACGAGTCTGAGGAAGAGATGAAGATGGAGGCTGGCTTGAGCACCGCCGAGGCGGTAGCCGTGCCCATGTCCGAGGAGACCCCTGTAAAGACGAGCCACAAACGTACCGTGGATCGTTTCACCTTCTTCACGAAATTACTTTCCACCCCTCGTTACAACGAGATCGATCCCACCATCACGGTGGCCATCTTCTTCCCCATGTTCTTTGGCCTCATGGTCGGGGACGTGGGATATGGAATTCCCTTCACCATCCTCGGCTTCCTCGGTTTGAAGAGGTGCACCAGCAAGGAGTGGAGGGGCATCGCCACCATGTTGTTCTACGGAGGTATTTGGTCCATCATCTTTGGGCTCTTCCTCTACGGTGACATGTTCGGTATCGAGTTCCACGCGGCCCATGCCACCGAGCTTTCATGGTCCGCCCTTCTGGGGATCGAGATTCCCAGGGTACTGTTCAACTTCGGGGACTTCGCACTGCAGCTGGGTTACTATACCAAGCTGGGTTCAGTGAAGATACTTCTCTACATCAGCCTGTGGATCGGAGTCGTCCACCTGCTCATCGGCCTATGCCTAGGGTTCTACAACCAGACCATCAGGCATGGGTTGAAGCATGCCATGGTGGAGAAGCTCTCGTGGATAATGATCATGGTCGGATTCGCCCTGGTGGCTCTGATATTCATGATCAACGTGCTCATCCGTGGATACGACCCGAACCTTACTGACCCCACATTTGTCGTTGGCATAGTGCTGATCGTCATCGGCCTGGTCATGGCGGTCAAGGGCGAGGGCGGGAAGGCCATTATCGAACTTCCCGAGGTCATGAGCAACGTGCTCTCATATACTAGGCTGATTGCTATCGGCATGTCCAAGGCGGGCATGGCGCTGGCTTTCAACTTTATCGCCATCGAGCTGATCGCGTCTTCGGGCGATGTCATTATGCTCGTGTTGGGACTTCTGGTGTTCGTCATCGGGCATCTGATGATCTTCATACTGGCGATACTCTCGGCCGGTCTGCACGCTATCAGGCTGCAGTACGTCGAGCTATTCAACAAATTTTACGAAGGAGGCGGGCTGGAGTTCAACCCCCTCAGGGTAATAAGAAAGCATACAACGGAGGAATAAGAAATGGTAGTATCTGAAGGCGCAGGATTGGTTGCGATTGGTGCGGGACTGGCCGTCGGACTGGCGGGTGTCGGCTCGGCTATTGCTGAGGCCAGCATCGGTGCGGCCGCGGTTGGTGCGATGGCCGAGGACGAGAAGCTGTTCGGTAAGGGCCTTATCCTGACCGTTATCCCCGAGACCATCGTTATCTTCGGTCTGGTCGTAGCTATCCTGCTCTGGCTCAACATGTCGGGATGAGCAGTCAGCGCAAAGAGGCTGGCTCATGGCACTGGATAAGGTAGCCAACGATATCCTGGATAACGCGCGGAAGGAAGCCGACCAGCGCGTCCAGGAGGCTGAGAAGGAGAGAGCGAAGATCCTCCAGGAAGCCGATCAAAGGATCGACAAGATGCGGAAGACAGAGGATAAGGAGCTCCAGGACGGCCTCATGCGCATGAGGAGGCAGGAACTCTCCAGTGCTGAACTGGAGGCTAAGAAGATCGTGCTGAACAAGAGGAAGGACATCCTGAACCGGACCTTCGAGGAGATGCTCAGGGAGCTGTCCACGATGGATTCCAAGGAAAAGTCTGCCCTCTACAAGAAGATCTTGGCCGATGGCAAGAAGGTCATCCATAAGCCCAAGGTCTTCATCCCCAAGGGGGAGGCCGACCTTCTGGCGGGACTTCGGGGATGCGATTCCCTGAACGAGACCGAAATGGGTTCCGGCCTGATCCTGGAGAACGAGGACGGTACCGTCCGCCTGGACTACCGTTTCAAGACCATCCTGGAGAGCATCTGGGACCGGGACATGAAGAACATATCGAACGTGCTGTTCGAGTGAGCGTTAGGTGAACAAATGTTAGGATCAGGCCGCAGAAAGGGTAACTACCCCTATGCCACGGCGAGGGTCAAGGCCAAGAAGGCCCAGCTGTTGACCAAGGACAACTACCCCAAGTTGATGATGATGGACCTCAACGAGATCGGGAGGTTCATGGGCGAGACGGAGTATAAAGCGGAGATGACCGAGCTAGGGTCCAAGTACTCGGGGGTCAACCTCATAGAGCTAGGCACCTCCATGAACCTGGCCCGCACCTACCGGACCATCATCAACTTCTGCGAGGGTGATCTCAAGACCATCCTGGCGGCCTACCTTCGCCGGTGGGATTACGTCAATATCAAGACCATCCTGCGCGGCAAGTTCTCTAACGCTAGCCTCGAGGAGATACAGGAGGACCTCGTCCCTGCGGGCAACCTCAGTGAGGAGTACCTCCTGTCCCTGGTGGCCATGGACGGACCCAAAGAGGTTCTGGACGCCGTCCACAAGAAGCAGGACATCGCCGTTCCCGACGAGGTCCTGACGAACTATGAGAAGACCGGGAACCTGGCGCCCATCGAGGATTACCTCGACAAGGACTACTACGAGAAGCTGCTGGAGGCCGTTCCCCCCAAGGGAAAGCCCCGCGCGCTTTTCCACAGGTACATCCGGAGGGAGATCGACATCGTCAACCTTCGCACTCTGCTCAAGCTCAAGCAGGCCGGGCTGAGCGCGGACAAGATCCGCCCCTACTTCATCGAGGGCGGGCATGACCTGGACATGAAGGAGCTTACCCGACTGTCCTCGGCCGAGAGCTTCGAGCAGATGCTCGACGAGCTGACCAAGCTGAAGTTCTATGAGGACATCAAGGAAGGACTGGAGGTGGCCAGGAAGACCGGCTCCCTCAACGACGTGATGCTAAGCCTGCAGGCTTACCAGGCCAAGCAGGCGGAGAGGTTCTCCCACCTCTATCCGTTGTCCGTTCTTCCCATCATCGACTATGTCATTAGAAAGAAGATCGAGGTCGACAACATCCGTATCGTGGCCCGCGGCAAGGCCACTGGGATGGACCCCGAAGCTATCAAGAAGTTGCTGGTGATCTGATGGAATTCGCGGTACTAGGAAGTGAAGAGTTCGTGCTGGGCTTCCGCCTAGCCGGCATCCGGCGGGTCTATGCCGTCCGGCCGGCGGAGTACGAGCAGAAGTTGCTAGACCTGGTGGCCGACCCGTCCATCGGCGTGCTGGCCATCAATGCCGCTGACCTGTCCAAGGCCTCTCCTAACTCCCGCAAGAGGGCGATGGAGAGCATTTCCCCGGTCGTTGTTCCGGTAGGCGGAGAGGAAGGCGACCTGAGAGAGAAGGTGAAGAGGGCAATTGGCGTTGACCTATACAAGACTGAGAGGGATTGAAAATGGCGAAGCAAGGTGAGATCTACAGGGTGGCCGGACCGGTGGTGACCGCGATCGGGATCTCCCCCAAGATGTATGACATCATGCAGGTGGGAGAAGAGGGCCTGATGGGCGAGGTCATCAAGATCGACGGCGACAAGACGATCATTCAGGTTTACGAGGAGACCTCCGGACTAAGGCCCGGCGAGAAGGTCATTGATACCGCGCAACCTCTGGTGGCCGAGCTGGGACCTGGCCTCCTGAGCAGTGTGTACGACGGTATCCAGAGGCCCCTTCCAGTCTTGATGAGCAGGATGGGCGACTACATCAAGAGGGGTGTCAGCGCCCCCGGGTTGGACCACACCAAGAAGTGGCACTTCACCCCTGTCGCCAAGAAGGGTGACAAGGTAGAGCCCGGAACTGTCCTGGGAACCGTTCAGGAGTACTACATCACTCATAAGATCATGGTGCCGCCCGGAGTGTCCGGAACGCTCAACAGCATCACCGAGGGCGACTTCACCGTCGATGAGACCGTCGCCATCGTCGGTCAGAAGAACCTGACTATGCTGCAGAAGTGGCCGGTCAGGAGCGGCAGGCCTTTCGGCAAGAAGCTCCTGCCGGATATCCCCCTGGTCACCGGGCAAAGAGTCCTGGACACCATGTTCCCCCTGCCCCAGGGAGGCACCGCAGCCATTCCCGGAGCGTTCGGTACGGGCAAGACCGTTACCCAGCAGCAGCTGGCCAAGTGGTCCGATGCCGAGATCGTCGTCTACATCGGATGTGGCGAGCGCGGGAACGAGATGACCGAGGTTCTGGCGACCTTCCCCGAGCTCGAGGACCCCAAGACCGGGGAGCCTCTGATGCAGAGGACCGTGCTCATCGCCAACACCTCCAACATGCCCGTGGCCGCCCGTGAGGCGTCCGTCTATACCGGCATGACCATCGCCGAGTACTACCGTGACATGGGCTACAACGTCTCCCTGATGGCCGACTCGACCTCGAGATGGGCCGAGGCCATGAGAGAGATCTCCTCCAGGCTGGAAGAGATGCCTGGTGAGGAAGGATACCCCGCTTACCTGGCGGCGAGGCTCTCGGAATTCTACGAGAGGTCCGGCCGTGTCGCCAACGCCAACGGGACCACCGGGTCGGTCTCTGTCGTCGGAGCGGTCTCTCCGCCCGGCGGTGACATGTCCGAGCCGGTCACGCAGAACACTCTGCGTATCGTCCGTGTGTTCTGGGCCCTGGACTCCAAGCTCCGTGAGCGCAGACACTTCCCGACCATCAACTGGCTTACCTCGTACTCGCTGTACACCGGCAACCTGGACGCCTGGTACCGGGCCAATGTGGCGGAGGACTTCCCCGCCCTCCGGCAGTGGGCCATGGAGGTCCTGCAGCGCGAGGCCGAACTGCAGGAGATCGTGCAGCTGGTCGGTTCCGACGCGCTGCCCGACGAGCAGAAGATGACCCTGGAGGTGGCGAGGATGATCCGTGAGATCTTCCTGCAGCAGAACGCTTACCACAAGGTCGACACCTACTGCCCGCTCCCGCGGCAGTACAAGGTCATGAAGCTGATCAAGCAGTTCTCCGACCTATCCAAGAAAGCCGTCGAGGCCGACGTCTCCGTCGACGCCATCGTCGAGCTTCCGGTCCGTAACCGGTTGGCCAAGGCCAAGTATGAGGAGAACATCGACCAGGAGCTGGACGCCGTCGGCAAGGAGATGAGCGGCCAGTTCGAAGCCCTGGGGGGTAAGGCATGAGCATCGTTTCCAAAGAGTACCGCACAATCTCGCAGATCGCCGGACCGCTGGTGTTCGTGGAGAAGACCGAGCCAGTCGGCTACAACGAGCTTGCCACCGTGACCATGCCCGATGGCACCCAGAAGAGGGGCCAAGTGCTGGACACCTCTGGCAAATATGTCGTCATCCAGGTGTTCGAGGGAACCGCTGGCGTAGAGCGGGCCGCAGGGGTCAAATTCCTCGGCGAGACCATGAGGATGCCGGTTTCCCGTGACATGCTGGGCAGGATCCTGAACGGGGCCGGTGACCCCATCGACGGGGGCCCCGCGATCACTCCCGAAGAGCGGCTGGACATCAACGGCGCGGCCATCAACCCGTGGGCCCGTGCCGAGCCCAAAGAGTTCATCCAGACCGGTATCTCGACCATCGACGGGATGAATACCCTGGTCCGTGGCCAGAAGCTGCCCATTTTCTCTGGGAGCGGTCTACCTCACAACGACATCGCTCTGCAGATCGCCAGGCAGGCCAAGGTGCGCGGCTCCGACGAGGAGTTCGCTGTGGTGTTCGCCGCCATGGGCATCACCGCCGAAGAGGCGCAGTTCTTCATGTCCGACTTCGAGCGGACCGGAGCGCTGAAGCGGGCGGTCGTATTCATGAACCTGGCCGACGACCCGGCCATCGAAAGGATCATCACTCCGAGGCTCGCGCTGACCACCGCCGAGTATCTGGCCTTCGAGCTGGACATGCACGTGCTGGTCATCCTGACCGACATCACCAACTACTGCGAGGCCCTCAGGCAGATCGGTGCGGCCCGTGAAGAGGTGCCCGGTCGCCGTGGCTACCCAGGGTACATGTATACCGACCTTGCGACCCTGTACGAGCGTGCAGGTAGGATCAAGGGGAAGAAGGGCTCCATCACCCAGATTCCCATCCTGACCATGCCCGGTGACGATATTACCCACCCCATCCCGGACCTGACCGGCTACATCACTGAGGGTCAGATCGTGACGTCCAAGGACCTTCACCGTGCCGGCATATATCCCCCCATCAACGTGGGGGCCTCGCTTTCGAGGCTCATGAACGCCGGTATCGGTCCGGGTCTGACCAGGGAGGACCACAAGGCCGTTTCCGACCAATGCTATGCCGCCTATGCTGAGGGCAGAGACCTCAGGGGCCTGGTGGCCATTGTCGGAAAGGAATCGCTGTCAGAGAGGGACCGCAAGTTCCTCGACTTCGCCGACGCCTTCGAGAACAAGTTCGTCAGACAGGGCCACGACGAGGACCGCGATATCGAGACCACCCTGGAGATCGCCTGGGAACTGGTGGCCATGCTGCCGGAGAACCAACTGTCCAGGATCGACCGGAAGTACATCGAGAAGTACCACCCCGCCCACAGAAAGAGTGAGTAAAGATGCCAAGGATGGAGGTCAAGCCAACCCGCTCGGAGCTGCTCGAGATCAAGAAGAGGATCAAGCTAACGAAGTCAGGCCACAAGATCCTCAAGATGAAGAGGGATGGCCTGATCATCGAGTTCTTCAAGATCCTGGAGCAGGCCAAGCAGGTCCGCTCGAAGATCGTTAAGGACTACGACGAGGCCATGGCCAAGATCGCCGTGGCCCAGGCCGTGGACGGTGCCATCGCTGTCCGCTCGGCCGCCTTCGCTCTCCGCCTCCATCCCGAGGTCGCTCTGCGCTCCAAGAACATCATGGGCATAGTGGTCCCGGAGATCGAGACCAACTCGCTGAAGAGCACCGTGGACCAGCGTGGTTACGGTGTGATTGGCACCTCGACCTACATCGATGAGGCGACCAGGGCGTTCGAGAACCTCGTGGAGACGCTGGTCCAAGCGGCCGAGATCGAGACGACGATGAAGAAGCTCCTCGATGAGATCGAGAAGACCAAGCGGCGTGTCAATGCGCTGGAGTTCAAGGTCATCCCCGAGCTCGAGGAGGCCAAGGCGTTCATCGAGCTGCGATTGCAGGAGATGGAGAGGGAGAACACCTTCCGTCTCAAGCGCATCAAAGACAAGGCCGAGGCCAAAGTTGAGACCGCTTAAAGATCTCATCAAACCCCTTTTCAATTTTCATGATCCCACGGCCCGGGCCCGTCTGCTCCGGCTATTCTGGATGATCAGCCTATTCATGCTCGTGCTGGGCTACGTGATCATCCTGTACATCCTGTTCTTCAATCCCTGAAAAGGTTTTTGACCGGCGGACGGAAATCTGACCGTCATGCTTCCGGCCCTGTCCCTCATCCTGCTCCTGGTGGGGGCCGTGGCCCTATACTTCGGGTCGCAGTGGCTGGTCAATGGCGCGACGGCCTTAGCCATGCGGTACGGGGTCCGGCCGCTGGTGATAGGGCTGACGGTCATCGCCCTGGGAACCTCCTCCCCCGAGGCTGTTCTCGCCATCGTCTCCTCCCTGGAGGGCAGCAGCTCGATCTCCCTGGGCAACGTCATCGGAGCCAACATCTCTAACGGTGCCCTGGTGTTGGGGATCGCCTGCCTGATGGCCCCCTTGGCGCTGCGGCTGAACGAGATGCGCTGGGAGTCGTTCTTCCTCCTTCTGTCGGGTCCCCTTCTCATCGCCCTGTCCTGGGACGGGCACCTGGGGCCGGTGGACGGTGCGATAATGCTCGCCGTCCTGGCCATATTCTCCTGCTCAATGTACCGCGGCGCTGATCGGGGAAAGGCCCGCACGGTGGTTAAGGAGGAGCTCGAGCTGGTCCAGGAGGTCAAGTCCATGACCGGCACCAAGATCGTCACGCTGATCGCGGCGGGCATCGTGCTGTTGTCCTTGGGCGCACAGATCATCGTGGAAGGAGCCTCCGGTTTGGCCATCGGCCTGGGGGTGAGCCCGGAGGTCGTGGGCCTGACCCTTGTTGCCGTCGGTACCTCGGTACCGGAGGTGGCCATCGCCATCACCGCTTCGAGGAAGGGGCAGTCGGAGGTAGTGCTCGGCAACGTCGTGGGCACCATAATCATCAACACCCTGTTCATCCTCAGCCTCGGCGCGCTGGTGGGGGGCTATGACACCACGGGGGCGGAGACGGCAGTGGGGATGGGCGTCATGACCGCGCTCTCGACGATGATCGTCCTCCTCCTCGCCTTGCTGGACCATGGCGGGCGGCGGACCGGGATGGGGTTCCTAGCCATCTACGCCGGATATCTTTTGCTGGTCATTCTCCTCGCCTGAAGCTCAATTGAAATCCATCATCCTGGTCTGCCCCGTCCCGAGGTGGGTGATGGGCATCTTGGCCGGGTCCGGATTGAAGTTATGCATCCTCTGGAAAGGGGTCTGGGATTGCCAGGTGGAGGCGCATATGAGCTTAACCCCACGGTACTCGCTGATGCCCGCCCCGTGCACGTGGCCGGTGATAAATATGTCCGGCACCTCGTCGATGACCAGGAAGTCCTCCTTCTCCGGCGCCAGAGGGGTCCTGCCTCCGTAGATGGGGGCCATGTGCCGGCGCTTGAGCATCTCCTTCATCGCCTCGATGGGATTGTTGTAGCTCAACCCCTGCACGCTTGCGATCCAGTCGTCCAGGCTTCTCCCGTGGTAGGAGAGGATCTTACGGCCCTCGATCTCCATGTAGCAAGGGTTGCCGACCAGGGTCAGGGACGAGTCGAAGAGCTTGGCGATGTCCTTGGGGAAGGTGGGCTGCGGCTCGGCAGGCCTAACAGCGTCGTGATTGCCGGGCTGGACGATCACCCGGATCCCGTCGGGAATGTCCTTCAGGTGGTTGACAAGGGCCTCATACTGAGCGAAGATGTCGTCGATCTCCAGCTCCTCCTCCTGCCCCGGGAACACCCCGATGCCGTCGACCACGTCCCCCGGCACCACCAGGTACTGAACCTCGTCCTTGCCCTCGGTCCGCAGCCAGTGGATCATCCGCTCCCAGGGCTTCTGGAGGAAGGTATTGGAGCCGATGTGCACGTCGGACATGAATGCCACCGAGGCCCACGAGTCAGAGGGCTGCATGGTCCTCCTCATGGGAAGGTCCGGCCGCACCAGCTCGTTCATGACCACCAGGTCGCCTTTGGTGCTTGTCTTCCCCACGATGCCGATGACCTCGTCGTTGACGATGCACTCGTTGATCAGCGGGCTGTCCTTGAGGATGAGGACCGGGCAGCGGCCCTCGTCGTCCTCCACCTCAAGCAGCTTGTGGCCGTTCTTGGTGGTGCGGACCTCGTTGACCATAGCGATCATCTTGACCTCGCGGTCGTACTTGGTGGCCTTGGGCACGGGGAGGCACCCAACCAGCTCCCGGCGGGCGGACAGGATCTTCTTGATCTTCTTGAACCGGTCGTTGAAATACCGGGCAAAGTCGATGATGTTTCCCTCGCAGGTCGAGTTGCCGGTGATGTCCCTTAGGATGCAAAAGTCCCCATCATCGCGGGGCAGGGGGGCCGGCGGCCCGTTCCTGACCTCCTCCAACGCCTTGGGGATGGTGCGGACCACCGGGGCGTCGGCGAACGGCCGGAGGTCATCGACGGTGAGGACCAGCGGCTGCTGCTGCATGGAAGCCAGGGCGGAGCGCACGAAGTCGATGGGGTCGGCGCGGGCCAGCACGAACTCGGCCGCGCTGGGCTCCAGGAGAATGCCCTCGTTGGCCAGGGTGTCTAGAACGCTGTCCCTCATCCCGGCGACCATTATGGTCATGAAGGTAAATATCTTTTCGAGAGACAACTCTTTTTTACGATTGGAGCGATGAGATGGGCATGCTGCAGATCACCGCCACGGCCGCCTGCCGCCCCACCGAGGACCGGGAGAAGGTGCGCCATGCCATTCTCAACCTGATCCCCGACGCCCAGCTCGAGGACGCCGAGGGGAGCCTCGTAGGCCGCTCCGACAGCGGGGAGGCCCTGCGCGAGGCTATCCTCAACCAGCACATCCGCGACACCGCCCGCTCGGTCATGCTGCAGGGGGTCCGGGGCAACGGCACGAGGTTCGCCCTGAACAAGCAGGCGGCGTTCATGGGTAAAGTGTCCTTCATCGAGGGGCCGGTAGCACTGGGAGGGATCGAGGTGACGGTGGAGAGCGACGACATCGCTCGTACCATCGACCACCTGGCCGAGAGCACGGTAGAGGACCGGATGGAGGAGCAGGAATGATCGCGGTGTCCTCCCCGGCGTTCTCGGCCATGCCCTTCGCCCAAGCCTTGGAGACCATCGCCTCCAGCTTCCGGGCGTGGGAGGTGGTGGCCGAAGGTCGGCACGATCTAAGGGAGATCGAGAAGGACTTTCTTGCCCTTACCCCGTCCTACGACCTCGAGTTCAGCGCCCACGCTCCCATGAGCGACATCAACATCGGCTCCCTCAACCCCCGGATGCTGGAGGCATCGGTGGGGGAGATCACCGCCTGCCTGGAGGGCTGCCATCGGCTGGGCATGGGGGTGTGCACTGTGCATCCCTCCTTCCTCACTCCCATCGGCATGGTGTGCAGGGAGAAGGTGATCGAGGTGGCCAAAGCTTCGTTGCGGCGCCTGGACCGCCTGTCCCGGGAGCTGGGGGTGAAGATAGGCCTGGAGAACATGCCCCGAAGCCTCTTCTCCATGGGCACGACCCCCGAAGCCCTCGTCCAGCTGGCCGAGGGCACCGAGATGGGGTTCTGCCTGGACGTGGGGCATGCCAATACCATGGGCCTCCTTCCTCAGTTCATGGATCTCAAGCCGAGGCTGGTAAACCTCCACGTGCATGACAACCAGGGCAAGTTCGACGAGCACCTGCCCATCGGCGACGGGACGGTGGACTTCGACCTCGTGGTCAGCAAGCTAGCCGATTACGGGGGACGGTTCGTCATCGAGTCGCGGGGCATCGCCGATGCGCTGGTCAGCAGGGACCGCCTGTCCGCCATGCTCTAGCGCTTGCTCCCGCACCGGGTGCATACCAACCTGCCATCGGTGTACACCGCCTCCCGGTTTCCGCAGTTCGGGCAGACGTAGGCGTGCCCCTGGTCGGCCTGCGGCAGGGGGGCGCTCTGGTACGGAGCAGGGGGAGCGGGCTGCGGAGCGGGATAGTACACCGGCGCCGGGGAGGCGTATACGGGGTAGTAGGGAACGAACACGGGGGGCTTGGGAACGGCCGGAGGAAGATCGGGCCAAATTCTCCTTCCCAGGAGCCAACCCGCTCCCTTGGAGAAGTACAGGACCATGTACGGCACCCCCACGAACAGCCACACCAGCACCAGCAGGCCGACCACCAGGGTCACTCCCGTGGCGTCTGGCCATACGCTCAGAGGCACGGTCATGAAGTCGGTGGCGAAGTGCAGCATGATCGAAGCGTACAGGCCGATCCTCAGGTACAGGTAAGCGAACGCCAGGCCCGCCACCGCCGCTCCCAGCACCTTGAAGGCGTCCCAAGCGAACACGTGGGCAGTGCCGAACATGAGGCTGGAGAAGACCATCAGCAGCGCTTCCTTGCGGCCGATGGTGAAGCCTCCACCCAGGATGTACCGTGGTACCCTCTTCATCTTGTAATCCGGGTTCTTCATCCGGAGGAGGGCATCGATTATCAGTAGGGGAACGCCGATGAGCAGGATGCGGGAAACGACCTCCTCCCACACGCTAGCCTCGGCGAAGCCGTAGATGAGCTGCCACAGCTCCCTTGTGTCGAACGAGGGGGTGGTGGCGGAGGCCCCCGTGGCTTCGATGAGGAAGTAGTAGATGACGTTGAACGACAGGACGGCGAAGAGCAGCGTGGCCATGGTGTAGAGGGGACTGTGGCCTTCCTGGGGGTACTTCACCTGCAGTTCGGAGGCCAGCGGCCGAAGGCTCTTGTACATCATCCACGCAAAGCAGGCAGTGATGACCGTCACCAGGAAGATGTAGTAGCCCATGAACGCCCCTCCCCCCAGCTCGGCGAAGTTGACGATGAATGGGGTGATGACGAACAGGTAGACGTGCTTGTCCATGTGCGGCCAGACCTGCCCAACGGCCCAGATGGCGATGACGACGTTGACCGCCATGAGGACGGCCAAGGCCGCCGCGCTGTAGCTCCCGAAGCCCATGATGACGTCGTGGGCGGTACTGTTCTTAGGGGGCGGAGGAACGTAAGGGCCGTAGGGCATAACCGGCTGCGGCGGGATCACATGGGCCTTCTGGGGCTTGCCGCAGGAGGTGCAGAAGTTCGAGTCCGGCAATAGTCGGGCCCCACAATTGGTGCAGTAATTGGGTCCACCAGGAGCGGCTGGCTCCGTCCCATCCGGGCACATGTCCGTTCAATGAGCGGCGGGATATTTCTACCTGTCGCACTCCCCAACGCCCATTGGTAGCCTCCCGCGGCCGGCGCTGGAGGCAGTGCAGGGGAAGGCAAAACCTTTATTGTGCTTGCGGGGGTTCCAAACTCCAGATAGGTGTAGACATGAGCGATGGAAGCAACGAGCGCAATGTTCAGTTCGAGGTCGTGGACTCCCAGAGGATCCCGTTCGGGAAGAACAATTTCTTAGAGGTGGCCCGCAAGCGAGCGGTCAGTGAGAGCGGCACCACCGAGTTCATATCGCTCAGCCGGGGCTACACGATGAAGGACGGCTCCGAACGCTACAAGTCCTCCATCAGCATTCCCGATGAGCCGGAGATCAGGAAGTTCCTGGCCGAGCACATTCAGAACATCTGATCACGCCTGGAGCAGCAGCTCCAGGTAGGACCGCCTCTCCGTCCTCTCCAGGCCAAGGTCCCTCATGAGGGCGAAGAGCATCGAACGTCCCTCCTCGACCGGCAGGTCCTGGACCTCCAGTTCAACAAAGCCGCCTAATCCGGCCACGCGGTCGATGGACACCTCCACCGGCCCCAGCCCATAGTTGCGGCGCTTTTTCTTTACTTCGGCCACCGGACGGAAGCCCAATCGGTCCAGCACCAGCCTCATGGCTGCCGGATCGGGCACGGCAGCTTGGATCTCCTCGCGGGTCTTGCTCTGCGGGTCTAGCTTGGGGCCCTTGTAGAAGAGGGCGACGGTCTCCCCCTCCCTCCGCAGGCGCAGGGCCTCATCCGTCACCGCGAAGTCGCGACAGGGGTGTGCAAGGTACAGGTCGGCCTGATCTACCTCGCCATGGAACGAGGCCCCCCGTTCCCTGAGCTTCCCCTCCATGCCGTCAAGGTCATCGCAGGGACACTTGATTTCAATCTCGAGCATGCCTCGGTCAAGGGGGTGCCAGGCTATTAAATCAACGGTGATTTCTATTCTGCTGGAATTAAAATTTCACTTATTTGAAAATCAGAAGTATACATATTTATAGAAATGAGGCGGGTAAACCGTTTTGCGCCGGAGAAGGGGCCGGTGGTGAGTTCATGATAGTCCGTCAGAGCGACAAACCCATTGCTCGGCCATCGGGCCGATTGAGTTCAACGTGCGACCGCTCCCTCAAGTCCGGGTCCTTCCCTAAGCGTAAGAGCTGGAGCCGCTACGGTGTATCGGAGATCATCGGAAACCTGCTGATACTCGCCATCACCGTCACTCTGTTCACCGGTATCCTGTATTTCGTGACCTCCATGCCCGGCCCCAGCGAGAAGGTCTATACCGACTTCACGTCCTCGATCAAGTTGATGGGAAACGCCAACAATGACGCGTACATCAACATCACCCACAAGGGCGGAGAGGAGCTCTACAGCTATCGGACCAATATCTACCTGTTCGTCGACAACGTCCCCTCCACCCTTAAGTTCACCGACGGCAACATCGCCAGTGCTTCCTGGCCCACTGGCATTACCTGGACCTACAAGTTCTCTGGTGTTCTTTCTACCACCGACCTGAGCATCATGATCGTGGACACCGTGGCCAACACCGTGGTGTACAGCGCGCCCCTGCAGGGCGGGTCCCAGGCGGCGACCACCCTCCCCATCATCGCTGACAGGGGTCTCACCCCCACCCCGGTCTACGATGGCACGTCGGTCAGGTTCTACGTCCAGATCAGCGATCCTTACAGCAAGTTGGACAACACCAGCGTGTTCGTCAACGCCTCGTCCCTCAAGCTGGCCTCGGCCATACCGATGACCTATAACTCGACCCTCAACCTGTACGTCTCGGGCTACTTCACCGCGAAGAATGCCTGGGATGGGGCCACCGTACTGGTTTACGCCAGTGACAAATCCGGCCACCGGGTCACGCAGAGCATGACGATAGACATCACCGCCGGCACGGGCATCTCTGACAGCCCCTACGCCAGCTACTCCGATTACCTCACCAATGGTACCTATCCCCCTGACGCCAGCGGCGGTGAGGCCGGGGGTGCTCTGGGCATCACCTTCTACTACATCAAGAGGACCTCCGACGGCTCCATCACCCGCAACTTCAACGTCAGCGAGGGGGTGACCATTGAGGTCTGGAGCGACACCCTCAGCAACGTCGCGGGGAGGAATTCGTTCTACATCTATCAGCCCCTGCAAGGAACCACTCCCATCTCCCCGTCCTCTGATGCGGCCTTCCAGATAGGGAAGACCTACTCGACTTTCCGGCAGTTCGTGTTCAACTTCACCGCCCCCAGCACCGCGTACCGGTACCCGGTGCAGATCATTATGAAAGATAACCAGGGCAACACCTTCAACATCGCCGACTACATCAACGTCAACGGCGCGAGCTATCCTCAGCTGGAGACCTATGTGGCCAGCGGCAACACCCTGGTGAAGACCACCACCTTCAATCATACCGATGACGTGTACCTGATCATCCGGACCAAGGATGTCGACCGCTACACCGATACGGTGTATCTCAGCGGCATAGAGGTCGATGACTATACCGGCAGCTATATCGTCATGAAGGCAGCCACCCCCGTGCCTCCGGTCAATTCACAGCCCTCCTACAGCGCCCCCCTTTCTTCGCTGTACAAGACCAATGGGATCACCATAACCCCGTACGGTGATAACACCATCAACGGCGTGTATACTCTCAAGATAACTCTCAAGGACGCCAACCAGGGCTGGTGGCTGCCCAAGACCAACGCTTACACCCTCAAGATCTCCACCTTCTTCGATACCGGGACCGGCGGAACGACCGGTGAGAGCTACAGCCAGCTGAGCTGTCAGTTCTTCGTCACCGCGCCGCTCACCACCGCCGATGTGGCTGCCGCGCTCGGCTCCGGCTCGTTCACCTGGAGCTCGTCCGGCGCGACCTGGGAGAACAATGCCATCGCCTGGTTCAAGGGCGGTGACCAGTGGAACGAGAAGGTCATCGATTCGAACCCCAGCAAAGGACCCCTGGGCATGTACCTGGAAGATCTCACCGGTGACGGCCGCAACGACCTAGTGGTCGGGGCGCAGGACACCTCGTTGTCCAACCTGTTCTGGTACGAGAACGAGAAGAGCGACGGATCGACATGGTCCAGCGCCCGGTCCATTACCTATCCGTTCGACGCCTACAGCGGGACGCAGACCGCCTATAACTCAGACCAGTATGGCAACACCAACGAGGACGCTACTGTATGGAAGACCTCAGGTACGGACATGTACTATGATGGCTACTATACGACGAACGAGATGTGCACCGCTCTGGCGATAGGCGACTTCGATAATAACGGCTACTCCGATGTGGTCGCCAGCTTCATGCATGTGGTCGTGTACACCACCGCCACCAGCACGGACTCCGCCGATTACACCAACAGCTGGGGCATGTACTTCAACCGCGGCATATATGTATTCTGGAACGACGGGAGCAACAACTGGGCAAAGACCACCCTGTACAGCACCCTGGATTGGAAGACCGCAGCCTCCACCAGCAATCAGGCCAACAGCAACAACAACCCGGCCGCCGGCGACATCGCCGTCGGCGACTTCAACCAGGACGGCTACAAGGACATCGTAGCGGTCTACGAGGACGGCAGCACCAAGGTCTGGCTCAACATGTGGGTGAAGAACGCCGGCTCACAGTCCGGGACCTTCAGCACCTCCGACTCCCTGAGGACCCTAGAAAAGGTGACCGGCAACACTCCGTGGACCCATGCTCAGGTCATGCCCAAGGTCCGGGTGGCGGACATGAACGGGGATGGATACCCTGACATCGTGCGCACCAGCACCCTGTCCACCGACCGCTCGGTGTACATCTATTACACGCAGCAGGTCGCCTCCACGGTGCCTTATAACGGTCCGTCGTACGAGTACCCGGTCGACACGGTCTTCACCGCGACCCGCACCGGTACCGCAGCCAATCTGCTATCCTCCGATTCGTCGGTGGAAGCCCTGACCGAGGTCGACGTTCTCTATGATCCATACGACGCCACTGGCGTCAAGACCGCTGCCGACACGACCGGATCCACGATCGCCAACATCTATGCCGACAACAACGTCTACTATGACGTCGGCCAGGGGACGACCATGGCCCTGGGCACGTTCTCGCTGAACTTCGAGAACCTGACCACCCCGATCAAGACCACCAGCCTGGTGGTCCAGTACAAGGTCGATTCCAACTATACCGGCACGGGCTACATCCAGTACTCGTTCAACAACGGCCTGACGTGGACGAATACCAACATCCAGCCCAAGAGCGGCGAAACCTCGGAGGTGACCGCCACCTTCGCCCTGACCGGCGTGGGCGGTGACTCGTATGCTAACATCACCTCCAACCTCATGGTCCGGTTCGTGAACCCCTCTGGATCGTCCACTGTGCACTTCGACTACGTATGGGCGGAGGTCACTTTCATCCAAACCAAGGCCCTAGCATGGGTCTATCAGATCCCCAACGCCGTGGCTGCCTACCAGCTGCTTACCGTGGTCGGGCATGTGAGCGGCACGGAGGGCTTCCAGATACAGTACTCGGTGGACAACGCCACCTGGTTCGACATCAGCACCATCACCTCGAACAGCGATGTGACGGTGAGCTACAATCTGACCTACACCCCCAACTCGTACTACTACGTGCGCTTTATTGACACGAACCGGGCGGTCACCGATACCACCAAGGATACCCTGACTCTGAACCAGCTCATCGTGAGCCACAACTCGCCCACCGTGCAGTGGTCTAGCGGGGGGCAGCCTAAGTGGACGTCCAGCGGAGGCTACATCTCCGCCCTTGCCGTTGGTGACATGAAGAAATATCTCGGGTCGAACGTGATCAACGAGCCCATGGACATCGTGGTGGGCATCGGTGGTGACACCGCTGCAAACGGCAAGCTGTTCGTCCTGATGCAGACGACCTCGAACCCCGGGGTCTTCCCGCCTCAATCCCTGGACACCACCAAGCTATCCATCATGTGCCCTGCCAGCGGCGCATACGAGATCCATGGCGTGGAGCTGGGGGACATCGACGGTGATCAGGACCTCGACATAATCCTGGTGGTAGGCTCGCAGGTCGGTAGGACCCCCGGGAACGGCCCCTCGCTGTGGGAATACTCCAACAACCAGTACATTTCCGGATCATGGAGGTTCACCGAGACTCCCATAAGTTCGATTGCCGCCAATAGCGAATCGGTCATCAACGTCAACGTCGGCAACATCGACCTGACCATCTTCCTGCCCATCGTGGGCATGGTAGCGATCGTCGCCTCCAGCGAGGCGGTGGGACGCTGGAGAGGGAGGAGGAAGTAATCACCGGCGACAGGTTCGACGTTGTGGTCAGCGGAGCGGGGCCAGCGGGAGCCCGCTCGGCGTGCTTGTGCGCGCGGGCGGGGCTGCGCACCCTGCTGCTGGAGCGCGAGCCGATCCCAAGAGAGAAATGCTGTGCGGGCGGGCTGCTGGAGCGGGCCGCCGGCCTGCTGGACGGCCCACTTCCCGAGGCGGTCATCGAGCAGGAGATCACCTCCGTCGGCATCATTCACCGTGACTTCAGGGCGGAGTTCGGGCTCCCCCGGAGGGCGGCGGTGACCGTCCGCCGCTCGGCCTTCGACGCCTTCCTCGTATCGGAGGCGGAGAAGGCGGGAGCCGAACTGTGGTGCCCCGCCGCCATCACCAGGGTGGGGGAACGGGACGAGGGCGTGGAGATGACGGTGGATGGTCGGGAGGTGTTCTCCAAGGCCCTCATCGTGGCCGAGGGAGCCACCAGCCGGACGGCGTCTGCCCTCTTCGGCCCCTACCCTGGTCGGGACCAGGGGATCGGCATCGCTCTGACCTGCAAGCTGGGCCGCGACCCCGGGGGGAGGATGGAGTACCATCTCATGGGAACGCCGATCGAGAGGTACCCGTTCCGGTTCAAGTTCCCCCTCAACGGGTGGATGTTCGCCACCAAAGGCGGCGCCAACATCGGGGTCACGGGGATGGGGCTCCAGGGCGCGATATACCACTCCGAGCTCGACGGCCTGCGCAGTAACGTCGAGGCGCGGTACGGAGAGGCGAGCGAGGTCCGGGTGTCCGCCCACCCCATCCCCATGGTCCCCCGAAGGCGGGTGCACACCAAAAGATGCCTGGTGGTGGGCGACGCCGCGGGGTTCGCTTCCCCGCTGTCGGGAGAGGGAATGACCAATGCGTTCCTCAGCGCAAGGCACGCCGCGGAGGCGGTGCAGGGCATGATCCTAGGCTCGCATCCCCTGTCCTCTTACCGCAGGGGACTGGCCTCCGACGTCCTGCCGGTGATGCGGGCCTCCCGGGTCATCTCCCCCCAGGCCCAGTGGCTGATGGGCGTCGTGAACACTCCGGTGCTGATGCGGAAGATGCAGGACGATCCCCAGCTGGTCGCCACCTGCCTGGAGATATCCAACGGGGAGAGGAGCTGGGAATCCCTCCTCCGGCTCATCGTCCGCCGTTTCCCCTATCTGTTCTTCTCCTCCCTGACCTAGGTGAGCGCGGGAAGGAACCTCCACGCGGCGTACAGCATGCCCACCAGAGCGATGCCCAGCACGTACCTTGCCCGCCCAGTGCGCAGAAAGGTCACCGAGGCGGCGATGCCCAGCATCGGGAAGACGATGAGATCCTGGACCCCTTGGAACAGGGCCAGGGGGGTAAGGGAGGTGAGAAGCACAAGGGTGGAGACGGTCCTCTTTCCTCGATCCATCCCGAACCTCGTATACACTGTGTGCACCCCGCTCCTGGCATCCTCGGCATAGCCATCGATGTCAGTGACCATGGAGCCTACCACCAGGCCGATGAACATGTATATGCCGAGCACCACCGCCTGCACCGTCAAGGTGGGGAACAGCAGGTTCCAGCTGTCAGGGTACACCAGGGATGGGTCTCCCTGGTACAGTCTCACCGGGCTCAGCGGGGTCAGGAACCCGAAGATAAAAGCGAGGAAAGCCCCCGCGCCCAGCAGCAGCGGGCTCAGGAGGCGCTCCTTGAACCTCACCGGGCGGAAGGAGTACACCGCTCCCAGCAGGAAGATGGCCGCTAGAAGGAGGACATGCTCCCAAGACAACAACGCGGCCATCACCAGGGAGAGGCCCATGAGGACCACCGACCCCTCGGCCAGTTCCCTTCGTCCCACAACCCCGGAGGCAAGGGCCCGGCCGGCGCGGCCGGGGGAGTCCCCGGCGTGGTCGCTGAGGTCGTTCCACATGGTGGTGACCAGCCAGGCCAGCACCGTGCTGAGTAGGGAGAGGATTACGAACGCGAGGTTGACCCAGTAGGGTCGGTCCAGGATGTCGTAGATGTACTCCGGCCCGGCGGCGGTGACCCACCCCGCGGCGATGCCCGCAGCCACCACGCCCGTGAAAAATACCGTCTGCCAGGGCCGCAGGCTCAGTACCAGGTCCTTGAGGGCCCGGGGGTAGTTGATGTACACCAGGGAGGCTAGGACGCCTAGCAGCAGAATCATGTAATAGGCGAAGATGAACAGGTGGTACTGGAAGTACTTAGTAACGTCGAAGCCGGGGAAAGAGGGCACACCGTTCTCACTGCCCACCGGAAGATAGGCGCCGGGGGTGGCCATGAAGAAGAGGGACAGTACGGTGAAGAGGACGAGCAGGGCGACCTCCACTATTACCGCGGCCCGCCCCTCCACCGAGCTGAACCTCGCCCGCTTGACCCATATGACGTAGGAGACCACGGCGAAGAGCACCACGACGATCTCCAGCGCCTGCCCGGGGTGAAAGGTCTCTCCGCTGAAGTGCAGGATGTAGTTCAGGAAGTCGGTGGGCGAGAAGTATGCATAGTTCTGCTGGGAGCCGAACAGGAAATGGTCTAGGAACGGGGGCAGGATGATGATCCAGAAGAAACAGGCGACGTAGTTCACCGCCTTCCTGACGCCCCGCCGGGAGAAGGCGGAGATGAGGAGCACCAGACCGAAGAAGGTGAGGAAGTAGAACGCGACGTGGTGGGCGATGCTGTAGATCCAGGGATGGGGCTCGACCACGAAGGTATGGTCGAGCAGGTAATACTCCGAGATGTCCCGCACCAGGGCCACCGCCAGGACGTACAAGAAGATGCCGATGATGGACAGCCTGTTCCGCTCAAGGCACAGCACCAGCCGATCCACGGCCTCGGTGAAACGGATGCCCAGTGGAACGCGGTCCTGCATGCCCGCCCATCGAGCGGCGATTATTATAAATGTCGCTGGAGAACCACGGCCCCAGGGAACCTGGGTTCACTTTACCGTTTCGGCCTCGCGGTCCTCGAGCAGGGCAAGAATGCCCTCGCAGCGCTCGCACTCCACCACCGCCAGCACCCGGCGGTACTTGCGGGCGAGAATGCGCAGGACGTCGGCCATGTGCCTCTCCCTCGCTTCCTCCAGCTTCCGGAACCCCGACCGATTGACGCGGCGGTCCCAGCTCCGCACGAAGGTAGCGGGGGTGGAGACATCGTAACTCTTGCCGGTGGCCCTTCGGGCGAAGAAGGACTCGCGGATCATGTCGAAGGTGCTGACCTTGTCGCAATAGGTCGCGGTATAAAGCTCGTCGTTCATATCCAGTGGAACGATCACCGCGCCCTGATGCTCGGATATCTCCAGCGCCCGGACGAAGGCCGGGGGTGGGATGCGGACCTCCCCGAACCGCTCGAGGAAGGCCTGGTAGATGATCTCCAGATCGGAAGGCACATACAGGTCGTAATCCTCGCGCTTGCGCAGCGCGTCCAGCTCCTCCCGGGAGATGGATACGGCGATGACCTCGGGATCGATCTCGGAGAACGCCTGAGATACCGCCTCGGCCTCGCTCACCAGACCCTTGACCACCGGGAGGACGGTGACCGAGGCAGTCTGCAGGTCAATGGTCCTCATCATCCTTCCTCGAACCTACCAGCTCGTACAGGATGCACGCTTCGGCGATCTTCCGGAGCTCGTCCTTCCCAATGATGGGCGTGCCTCCGATGTTGTGCTTGCTCTTGGCCTTCTCGATGAAGATGACCGAGCATCGCTCCGTCACTTTGGAGATGTCGGCCACGGCCATGGCTTTTTCCTTGAGCTTGGCGTCGTCCTTGCCCAGGCCGGTGAGGATGAGGATATGCTCGTCCTTGCTGAGGGCCTCGAACGGGCAGCGGGAGGTGGGCATGATGGAGAAGCCCATCCGGGCCAGCTGGTCGAAGACCTCCTGGCCGAACACGTCGGAGGAGCGCGCGGGCGCTCCGTCCCTCTCTCGGGGCTTGGGTGCGGTGCAGTGCTGGAAGGGGTTGACCGGGGTGACGATCGGTTGGTTAAGGAACTCCTCCAGGCGGATGGCCACATCGATCATCGCCCCCATGCCCCCTTCGTACATCTGGATCGTCCGCCGGGACACCCCGGCGATCTCCGCCAGCGTCCCCAAGGAGATGTTTCTCTCCTCTCGCAGCTGCTTCAGCAGATGACTGTCCAGTTTCACGTACAGTCCGCCGGGGGCGGCGAAGATGAACGGAGGGACGCCTTCCAGAAGGTGGTCGGACAGCGTGGTCAGCGAGATTATGGGCACCCCGAACCTCGAGTACACGATGCTCTCGTCGATGTCTCCCGACCCCGAGCGCTCCCCGATGAGCAGCGGTGACGCTCCCAGGGCCTCGCCCAGGGTGAGCATCTCCTCGGCGTTCTCCTTGGAGAAAGCGTCGACGTTGCTGAGTATCTTGACGATGAGAAGGGTATCATCCCGCCTGGCCACCACGTCGAAGCTAATTCCTCGCATGGCCAGGGGTCTGGAGACGAAGAAGCCGGACTTGGTCAGGACCGACCGCACCGCCTCTATGAGCTCGTCCCTCTGCACGGACCTCTATACTCTTAAACTTCTATATGAGCGTTACCGTTGATGAGGGGCGTGCCGATGTGCTATCTGGCCCTCGAGAAAAAAGGTAAGAAAAAGGGAAGGGCCTACCGGCCCTCGATCTTGACTGCCTTGCCTCGCTTCTTGGGGGCGATCCGCTTAAGGGTCACCTCGAGAACACCGTTCTTGTACGATGCCGAGGCCGAGTCAGGGTCCACCGCCGAGGGGAGTTCCAGCTCCTTGGAGAACTTGCGGTCCTCCTTATCCACGGAGATGTCCAGCACGCGGTCCTCGACATGGAGCTGGATGTCTTCTTTGTCCACCCCCGGCAGCTCGATGATCACCCGGACGCGCTCCTTCTCCTCGATGATGTCGGTCAGCGGCTCCCGGGCTCCCCCCTCGCCGGTGACCTCGGGAGAGGTGTTGCCGAACTCCTCGATGTGGGGCTTTCCGTCCGGCCCAACCCGCATGGAGAACCCATAGACGATGGGCTGGTTCGTGCTGGTGTCGATGCGACCGTTCATGAACCCCTCCATCAACGCGTCCATGCGCGCACGCATCTCCTCGAAGTCCTCGTCGAAGCTGCCGAAGAGGTCATCCCAGGAGGTGCGGCGCTTCCTCCTCTTGTCGTCTGCCATGTTCTTCACCTCACATATACGTAATCCTCGGCGACCTTCGGGTACCTGCCCAGGTCGCTGCGGCTGACCGGCTTCACTTTCTCCATGGCCTGGTTGAAGAAGGTCATCGAGATCTTCGCGTCGTTCAGTTCCTCCGGTGCGACGTCCTTGTTCTTGGCCACCAGCGACCGGATGGCCAGCATCACCGCCTCGTTGGTCAGGGCGGCGAGGTCCGCGCCGGAGTAACCGTCGGTCCTCCTTGCCAGATCATCCAGGTCGACGTCCTCGGCCAGGGGCTTCTTGGCGGTGTGGATGCGGAGTACCTGCTTGCGGCCCTCGAGGTCGGGGTTGGGGATGCGGACCAGCCGGTCGAAGCGGCCAGGCCTCAGCAGAGCCGGGTCGAGCATATCCGGCCGGTTGGTGGCGGCGATGACCACCACGTTGTGCAGGCTCTGCAGACCGTCGATCTCGGTGAGCATCTGCGAGATCACCCGCTCGGTGACGTGGCTGTCGGCCTCCCCGCCCCGGACCGGGGCGATGGAGTCGATTTCGTCCATGAAGATGATGCAGGGTGAGGCCTGCCTCGCCTTGCGGAAGGTCTCCCTGACCGCCTTCTCCGACTCGCCGACCCACTTGCTCAGGAACTCTGGCCCCTTGACGTTGATGAAGTTGGCCTGGGACTCGGTGGCGACCGCTTTAGCCAGCAGGGTCTTGCCCGTACCTGGCGGACCGTACAGCAGCACACCCTTGGGGGGCGTGGCGTTCATGTGGCTGAACACTGAGGCATACTTCAGGGGCCACTCCACCGCTTCCTGCAGTTCGCGCTTAGCCTCGGTCAGACCGCCGATCTCCTCCCACCTGACGTTGGGGGTCTCGATGAACACCTCTCTCAGGCTGGAAGGCTGCATCTCCCGCAGGGCGGCAAAGAAGTCGTTCCTGGTGACGGTGATCTTGCTCAGCACGTCCATGGGGATCTGCTCCATCTCCAGGTCCATCTCCGGAAGCACGCGGCGAAGGGAGTGCATGGCCGCCTCCTTGGTCAGGGCGGAGAGGTCCGCGCCAACGTACCCGTGGGTGAGGTCGGCCAGGGTTTCCAGCTCGACGTCCTCCTCCAGAGGCATGCCCCGAGTGTGGATCTGCAGGATGTCCAGCCGCCCCTCGCGGTTGGGCGGATTGATCTCGATCTCCCGGTCGAAACGGCCCGGCCTGCGGATGGCGGGATCGAGCGCGTTGGGACGGTTGGTGGCACCGATGACCACGACCTTTCCCCTCGCCTCCAGCCCGTCCATCAGCGACAGCAGCTGGGCTACGACCCTCCGCTCGGTCTCTCCGCTGACCTCCTCCCGCTTGGGGGCGATGGAGTCGATCTCGTCGATGAAGATGATGGTGGGCGCGTTCTCCTGGGCCTGCTTGAATATCTCACGCAGCCGTTCCTCGCTCTCGCCGTAGAACTTGGACATGATCTCCGGCCCGCCGATGGTGACGAAGTTGGCGTTGGTCTCCCCCGCCACAGCCTTGGCCAGGAGGGTCTTGCCCGTACCTGGTGGGCCGTGCAGCAGCACACCCTTGGGCGCCTCCACTCCCAGCCTCTCGAATAGCTCAGGGTGGCGGAGGGGAAGCTCGATCATCTCTCTGACCCGCTTGACCTCGTCCCCCAGTCCTCCGATGTCCTCGTAGGTGACCTTGGGGATGTTGGATTGGCCCTCCTTCACCGGCTTCTCGCTGATCTTGACCTCGGTGGTGCGGTGCACGAGCACGGCGTCGGAGGTCGGACTATAGGAAACGACGATCAGATCGATCCTCCGGCCCATGACATTGATCTGGATGACATCACCGCGGGTGACCGCACGTCCCTCCAGGCTCTGGCTGAGATACTCCTCGCCGCCCATTATGCGCAGCGGCTCGGTGGGAGCGAAGGTGATCTTGCGCGCCTCCTTGATCGCCACCTTGCGGATGGCGACCTTCTCGTCGATGCTGGTCTGGGCGTTGCGGCGGATGGTGCCGTCGACCCTAATGACCCCGCGGTTGGCGTCCTCGGGGTAACCAGGCCACACGATGGCCACGGTCCGCTTCTTGCCCTCGATCTGGATGACGTCACCGGCGGTGATGCCGAGCACCTCCATAACCGCGGGGTCCACCCGGGCGATGCCGCGCTCAGCGTCCTTGGACTTGGCCTCGGCGACCTTCAATACCTTTTCCGATGAATCCATGCTTCTCCCTCTCTTTGACTACTCTATCAGAGCGGTTATTTAATGTCCGCTCCACTGGAACTGCATCTCGTAGGACGGACCGTCCGCGCTCCTGGCGAACGTCAGGTCCAGCTCGCTCGTTCTCCTCTCCGGCTCATTGAGCGGCCTCCACTTGCGCTTGGGCGCCGGGCTCCGCTCGTTGTCGGGGACATCAGGGTTCATCTAGCCTCCAATTCAGCAGTATACAACTCTAGGTTGTCTACTATCACTCAATGATTGCCCTTCTATATAAATTAATCGCCTTGAGATCACCTCAGGCGATCCCTGACCCGCGCCTCCATCTCCCGTAGCTCTGCCCTCAGGCGGGGGAGCTCGCTCTTCACCTCGTTCACGACGACAGAGGCATGGTTCGCCACGTCCCGGGCTCCGCTCTTGGCCTCGTTGGCCACGGCGTGGTACACCTGGCGGGATCCGACCTCCGCCCGCTGCACGGCGCGATCCATCGCCCTGCCCGCCCCCCGGGCCAGGCGTTCGAACTGGCCGGTTGGCACTCCATCCGTTCTCCGTTCTCCATCTTCCTCGTTCATGTCACTCCTCCAGCCACTCTTTGATGTAGCGCAGGACAACCTCGTCCCGCATAGACAGCTGTCTTGCTATCTCCCGGGGATCGAGGTCCGGTCTGCTGATGAACTCGTACATCGCCCTGCGCGCCTGGTAGTCGGGAAGCTCGGCCGTCAGCCTGGCCACCTCGTCCATGATGCTCTCCTTCTCCTCGATGAGCTCCTCCCTCTGCCGCTGCAGTTCGAGCAGCCGGCGATCAATGTCCGACATCCTCTCCCTGAGCTCCTTGGCCCGGGCCTCTCGGGCCTGAGCCTCCTCCCGATCGACCGGGGCAGGCTCGTGCTCCCGGGTGGTGAGCTCGGCGCGGAATATGTTCGTGCCCACGTCCACGACGATGGTGAAGTTGACCGTAGGATAGTACTTGTTGCGCATCGGCCCTCCCAGATCGCTCTCCTCGCGGAAGCTCTTGACCAGCCCGCACGACTCCAGCACCCTCAGATGCTTCATCACCGCCTGTTGGCTCATCCCCAACTCCTTGGACAGCTGCAATGGGTAGTGGGGCTCCCGGACGAGGGCCTCAAGGATCCTTCGCCGGGCGGGGTTCTCGATGACCGATAGTAAGGCGTCAAGTCCGACCATATGGTTCACCTGCTAAGATATCAACTGTAAGTTGTATACCTTATACGGTACTCATCGGTAGATAAATCCTTCCCCTTGCCTCACATGATACGCGAACAGTCGTCCGAGCGTGGAAAGGGTTAAGAGCAAAGGCCGTTCTGCGAGTACCATGCCTGGAGAGCTGGTCAAGGACAGCGTCATCATCGCCGATCAGACCGAGGCCAGCCAGATCTACAACAAGGGCTACTACGGCTACCCGATGTCCGGCGGCGGCCTGGAGATGGACCTGCTGGAAGCGGTATACCTGGTGGAGTGCGGCCGACTGGAGGTCCGCGAGGAGAGCGATGCGATCTCCATGGAGCGGCTGGTGGCATCGGCCTCGGCCGCCCATCGTGACTTTGAGATCAAGTACATCGTGTATCGCGACCTGAGGGGACGGGGCTACCTGGTCAAGCCGGCGGGGGAGGAGTTCGATTTCCGGGTGTTCCCCCGAGGGGGTACCCCCAATAGCACCCAGACCAAGAGCTGGGTCTCAGCGATCTCGGAGCGCTCGGTGTTCTCCATGGCTCCCTTCATGGAAGTCATGGACCGCTCCGAGCGCACGAGGAAGGAACTACTCATCGCCATCGTGGACGAGGAGGGAGACATCACCTTCTACCACGCCGACCGCAGCGAGCCCAAGGGCACCGCGACCCAGGAGTGGGTAGGGCCGCCGGTGCGAGGGGCGTTGCTAGAGGACCGGGTGATGGTGTTCGACGAGGCAGGCGCGGAGCGGCTGTATGCGCAAGGTTTCTACGGCAAGAAGCTGGGAAAGGCGCTCCAGCTGTCCCTCATCGAGGCTGCCCACCTCATGGAGCGGGAGCGGCTGGATGTATATACCATAGTCTCCGGCAGGGCAGTGAGGTTTGATCGCTTCAAGAAACGGGCGCTCAAGTTCCAGCAGGACTTCGACCTGAGGTTGAAGGCCTACAACGACCTCCGCTCCCGCGGCCTTGTGGTCAAGACTGGGTTCAAGTACGGCTCCCACTTCCGGGTGTACGAGGACGATCCCGAGCGGTCCCACGCCCGGTGGTTGGTGCACGCCGTGCCCGCGGACTACGAGACGACCTGGCCGGAGGTCTCCCGGGCGGTCCGGCTGGCTCACGGGGTAAAGAAGGAGATCCTGTTCGCTCGGGTCATAGAGGACCGGACGGAATATATGCGCCTGTCCCGAGTCCGACCGTGATCAGGCGAACGAAGGTCGGCCCATCTCCGATCGCACCATCTGGGCCCCGGCAATGTCCTCCGGGTCGATGGCCAGCGCCTCGTCCAGGAGCATAGCCGCCTCCGGCTGGTGCCCGGTGTTGATCAGGATGCGCGCGGCCCGGACCATGAAGTTGGTCCGCTTGCGTGGAAAGCTCGTAAGGGCGATGGCGTGGCGGTAGGCTATCACCGCCTCCTCCGGCTGCCCGTTCTTCAACAGGGCCTCGGCCAGTCTAGCGTAGTGCCCGGCCTTCGTTTCAGGCAGATCATTCTCCTGGGTGAGCTTGTGGCACATCTCCACGGTCTTGGCCATGGACGCCGCCTGCATGATCTCGGCACCGCACTGGGGGCATCGGGCCATCATGTCGCCGATCTCCCCTCCGCATTCCCTGCAGACCCGGGGCAGCTTGGTGCCGCAGCACGGGCAGGATCGCCAGTAGGTCTCCACCACCTCGTGGCAGTGAGGGCACTCCGAAGCGCTCTTCACCCTGCAGCTGGCCAGATCGGGACGGTCTCCCTCACGCTCCTCCCGCATGAAGAGGTCGGAATGGAGATACAGGTAGATGGAGAGCACTGCTTCCACCGCCAGCCAGATGAGGTTGAGGTAGAGGAGCCACGCTCCCTTCGAGTCGCTCTCCCAGAACAGCACGGTCCCGCTGCCGGTGAACACTTCGGGCCATAACAGGAAGACGAACAGCAACCTAGCCACCACCGTGACCAGGGAGGCGGTCATGATGCTCCGCCAGGAGCCGACCTCCGATCGCCAGATGGTCCGGCCGGCCGAGAACTCCATGGACCCCAAGAGGGCCAGGAGGATGAAGGCGGGGATGGCCAGTACGGCTCCCAACCTGAAATCGATGAAGGAGACCACGATCGCGCTCACAATGGTGATCAGGCCACCGAGGGCGTACCATGCGCCCATCGGCTTCAGTAGAACGCTCTTGTCCTCCACCGTCGCACCTCTCTACGAAAACTTTCCCTCGCTAGAAATAGGTATTGAAGGAAAGGATGGTCTCCCCGCGCATCGGGGACGACCGTAGAAAAAGGCCGGGGCTCGAGGCCCCGATGCCCGGCCTAGAGCTGGATCTCGATGCCCAGCTTCTCGGTCAGCTCCTTGTAGCGGTTCCGGATGGTGACCTCAGTGACCCCGGCGATATCAGCCACCTCTCTTTGGGTCCGGCGCTCGTTGCACAGGATGGAGGCGATGTAGATGGCCGCCGCCGCCACTCCGGTGGGGCCGCGTCCGGAGGTCAGCTCCTTCTTGGCCGCGTCCTTGAGGATCTCCGCGGCCTTGGACTGAACCTCTCCGCTGAGCTTGAGCTCGGAGCAGAACCTCTGCACATAGTCCTGCGGTCTCGTCGGCATTAGCTTGAGCTTCAGCTCCCGGGTCATGAAGCGGTAGGTCCTTCCGATCTCCTTCCGACCTACGCGGGAGGAGTTGGCGACCTCATCCAGGGTCCTCGGCACGTTGCACTGCCGGCAGGCAGCGTACAGCGACGCCGCCACCACGCCCTCGATGCTGCGGCCACGGATGAGGTTCTTGTTGACCGCCTTGCGGTAGACCATCGCCGCCGTTTCCCGCACGTTGCGGGGCAAGCCCATGGCCGAGGCCATCCGGTCCAGCTCCGACAATGCGAAGGCGAGGTTTCTCTCGGTAGCGTTGGACACCCTGATCCTGCGCTGCCACTTTCTGAGACGGTACAGCTGAGCCCGGTTCCTGGTAGGGATGCTCTTGCCGTAGCTGTCCTTGTTCTTCCATGAGATTTCGGTCGACAGACCCTTGTCATGGATGGTGTAGGTCATCGGCGCACCGGTACGCGCCCTCTTCTCGCCCTGCTCCACGTCGAAGGCTCTCCACTCCGGTCCCTGGTCGATGAACTGGTCATCTAGGACCAGACCGCAGTCCTCGCAGATCAGCTCGCCCCGCTCGTAATCTCTGACTAAGTGCTTGCCGCCGCACTCGGGGCACTTCTCAATCTCTTCGGTCCCTTCTCTTACCTTTGGCATAATGTCCGCCCTCCTCGACGTATACCTGCTTCCCCACGGCTGCGAGCAGGTTGCTCTTACCGGCTGGATCGACCATGATGTACGGTGAGTCAACGGGCCCGAACACCCTTCGTACGAAGCCCAGAGGCTTGCTCCGGTTGTCCACCACCCTGTCCCGGGGTCCAGGAGCGAACGAGCCTCTCACAATGAGCTTGCCGTCAAAACTTATATCCTGGATAACGCCCAAAAGTTTCATCATGCACCAACGGTCCGTAGACCGGTATGTTCAAGTACATTGGAAAATACGTATTTAAACTTTACGATAGGCTTTATTATTTTTTGTTGTCCGAGCGCCGACGCCCATCAGGCCTGAGGAGGGACGGTAGGCAACAACGGTTTTTTACTGCCTCCCCCATCGACCAAGCATGGAGATCTCCAGGGACCATCCTCGCTATCGTTCGCTGGTGGTACGGGAGCGGATGTCAGATCTGGTCAGGCAGGGCGTGGTCGCCCCCACCGGTCTCATCGCTCACGGCCGGGGGGAGGCGTTCGACTACATGCTCGGCGAGAGGACCACCGAAACGGCCGCGCAGGCGGAACGGACGGTAGCGGCGCTGCTGCTGGAGGCCCGCCGCCCGGTCATCACCGTCAACGGCAATGCCGCGGGGCTTTGCGCTGAAGGCCTCCTGTCATTAGCCAGGGCAGTCCCGGCCAAGGTCGAGGTGAATCTCTTCCACCGCTCCCCGGAGCGGGTGGAGAAGGTCGTCTCGTACCTCGAGGGCTTGGGCGGCAGGGACGTCCTGGGCCGGGTGCAGGAGGCGCGCCTGGAGGGCATCGCCTCGGATCGGGCGATGTGCTGCACCGAGGGCATCTACGAGGCCGACGTCGTTCTCATCCCCCTGGAGGATGGCGACCGTGCCGGAGCCCTAGTAAAGGCAGGGAAGAAGGTGCTGGCCATTGATCTGAACCCTCTCTCCAGGACGGCGGTGGAGTCGCATGTCACGGTCGTCGACGAGCTGACCAGGGCGGTGCCCAACATCGAGCGAGCGGTCCGGGAGCTGAGGGACGACCCCGAGGGGAGGAAGCGGCTCATCGGGGAGTTCGACAACGTCGAGAACCTTCGCCGGTCCAGAGAGGCGATGTGCCTTACCCTGAGGTAATGATGGGCGTCACCGTCATTTCTGGACCATCCTCCGGGGCGGAAGTAGCTTGCTGGCGGTACACTTTATAAGGGGGCGGTCCAATCCACGCCCGGTGTTCCATTGGACGAGCTGATCGAGAAGGGCATCAGGCGGCTGGAGTGGGCTCGGGCGCACATGGGCGTGCTCGAGGACATCCGCTCCCGCCTGGTCAGGGAGAGGACGTTGGAAGGGGTCAAGGTGGGTATGGCGCTGCACGTGGAGGCGAAGACCGGCATCCTGGCCCTTACCATCGCCGAGGCCGGGGCCCAGGTGCGCCTGGCCAGCTGCAACCCTCTGTCCACCGATGATTCGGTGGCCCTGGCGCTCAAGCACCACTATGGCCTGGAGACCTACGCCAAGAAGGGCGAGAACAATGAGGAGTATTACGCCAACCTCAACGCCGTCCTGGACATGCGGCCGGACTTCGTCATCGACGACGGGGCGGACTTAATCACTATTCTCCATACCACCCGCCGGGACCTCCTGCCCAATGTGAAGGGCGGCAACGAGGAGACGACCACGGGCGTGGTGCGCCTTAGGGCCATGGCGGCCGAGGGCAAGCTGGAGTTCCCGGTGGTCTCGGTCAACGACGCCCACATGAAATTCATGTTCGACAACCGCTACGGCACCGGACAGTCGACCTTCGACGGGTTCATGAACGCGACCAACCTGCTCATCGCCGGCAAGAACCTGGTGGTCGCCGGCTACGGCTGGTGCGGGCGGGGCATCGCCATGCGGGCCAAGGGCATGGGGGCGAACGTGATCGTCACCGAGGTCGACCCGGTACGGGCTATCGAGGCCCGCATGGACGGCTACGGGGTCATGCCCATGCGGGAGGCGGTAAAGCGGGCGGATATCATCATCTGCGCCACCGGGGACAAGGACATCATCCGGCGGGAGCACCTTGAGGTACTCAAGGACGGCTGCGTCCTGGGCAACTCCGGTCACTTCGACAACGAGATCTCCAAGGTCGGGCTGGAGGCGCTTGCCGGCCATCCGGTCAGGGTCCGGGAGGCGGTGGACCAGTACACTTTCGCCGACGGCCGCCGAGCCTATCTCATCGCCGAAGGCCGGCTGATGAACCTCGCCGCCGGGCAGGGGCATCCGGTGGAGATCATGGACATGAGCTTCTCCATCCAGGCGCTGTCGCTGGAGCACCTAGTGAAGAACCACTCGCGCATGGAGGCCAAGGTCTACAACGTCCCCGAGGAGCTGGACCAGCAGGTGGCCCGCACCAAGCTCAAGGTCATGGGCATCGAGATCGATGAGCTGACCAAGGAGCAGAGGAAGTACCTGCAGGGATGGCAAGAGGGCACATGATCCCCTTCCTGACGGTCTACGGTCACGTGTGCTTGGACCAGATCCTGGCGCTGGAACGGTTCCCCGAACCCAACACCTCAGTGGACATCCGGGAGAAACACCGCTACTTCGGCGGAACAGGCGCCAACATTGCCACTGCAGCTGCCGCTCTGGGCGTGCCCACCGCGCTGGTCTCTTATGTCGGCCCGGACCTGCCGGCCGATTTCCGGGAGTTCATGGAGAGCAAGGGAGTGGACCTCTCCGAGGTCGTCACCGTCGAGGGGTACGAGACCTCCACTGTAATCGTGGTCACCGACTCCAAGGAGGACCAGATAGCCTACGTCTACCAGGGTCCGATGCGGGACATGGGGCGCTTCGAGCCCCGGCTCGACTCCGCCCGCCGTTCGAAGGTCGTGCACATCTCCACCGGCCGGCCGGAGTACTATCTGCCGGTGATGCTCGAATGCCAACGGCTGGGGAAGGAAATATCGTTCGATCCCGCTCAGGAGATCCACCGCATCTGGGACCGCGATACCTTCCGTGAGGCGCTACCGCTGGCCACGAGGTTGTTCGGCAACCGCAACGAGCTGCGGACCGCCCTTAAGTATATGGATGCTGGCGGCCCCGAGGGTCTCCTGGCATTCGTTCCGGAGATAATCACCACCCGGGGGAAGGAGGGGGCATTGGCCTTCACCGGCCAGGGCACTTTGTCGGTGCCGGCGGCCAAACCGTCGGCGGTGATCGACCCCACCGGGGCGGGAGACGCCTTCCGGGCGGGCTTCTACGCGGGACGCTATCGCGGCCACGGATTCCTCGAGTCCATGGCTTATGGCAACGCGGCGGCATCGTTCGTCCTGGAGGCTCCGGGAGCGGTGTCCAACCTCCCGAGCTGGGAGATGGTGGAGGAGAGGGCGGCGGTCGTCCTCGCGTCCCTGCCGGGATAGCCCGATGGCTGTCTGGAGCTTATAGCCAGTAAAAATTTTTTGGGTCGAAACATTTATTATGGCACATAAACTAATGGGTCAGCAAGGTGAGAGTTTGGCAGTGGGGTTCGTCTTGATCAGCACGGCACCGGCCAAGGAGCACGAGGTCTACAATGAGCTCCTTAAGGTCAAGGAGGTCGTGGAGCTCCATCCCCTGTTCGGGGAGTTTGACCTGATCGCCAAGATCGAGGCCGAGGATTTCAACCGCCTTGGCCAGGTGGTGGTGGACCAGATCAGAACGATCCCTGGGGTCATAGACACCAAGACGCTCACAGGCATTAAGTTCTAAAACAGGTGAAAAAATGCAACTGATGGAATTCCTGACCATACTTCTGATGACTTTGGGCCTCTTCCTTGTCCTGGCCGGTGTGTTCACCGCTTACTTTGGGAGTGGCAAGAGCCGCACGATCGGTGTCGTGCTACTGATCGTCGGCCTGCTCATCGGCATCATCTGGGTCGGCCTCCGGTGGATGGACCCCAGTCTGATCGACGTCAGCATCATCGAGACTATCTGGGTGGCCTTCTTGTATATCCTAGCCGCCCTTATCGGCGCCCTGATCGCCATCGGGGTCTTCCTGCTGGCCATCATGAAGTCCTGAACAGGGACGCCAAACTCCTTCCATCACAACCTTTTTTATCAGGTCCGACTTTGCTTGGCTCATGCCTCGTGTCCTTATAGTCCTGGGAAGCAAGAGCGATGCGCCTGTGGCCAAAAAGGCCTCCGATATTCTGAGGGAGTTCGGGGTGAGCTCGCAGACCGTCGTCGCCTCCGCCCACCGCACCCCGGACCGGGTCAGGGAACTGGTCACCGGCAGCGATGCCGAGGTGTTCATCGCCATCGCCGGGTTGTCCGCGGCGTTGCCGGGGGCGGTTGCCGCCGCCACCGTTCGGCCGGTGATCGGCGTACCGGTCAGCGGGAAGGTCAACCTCGATTCCATCCTTTCCATCGTGCAGATGCCGGCAGGGATTCCGGTGGCGGGGGTCGGTTTGGATCGCGGGGACAACGCTGCCCTTCTGGCCCTTCAGATCATGGGGCTCAATGATAAGGAGATCACGTTCAAGCTGGAGAAGCACCGCCGGGAGATGGCCGATGCGGTGGAGCGGGATTCCGAGGAGGTGGGCAAGGATGTTCAATGCTGAGAGGTTCGTCAACGAGCAGATCGAGGAGATGAGGTCGAGGATCAAGGGGAAGGCGATCATCGCCTGCTCCGGGGGTGTGGACAGCACGGTGGCCGCCGTCCTGGCGTCCCGGGCGATGGGCGATCGCCTCTTGACCGTCTATGTAAACAACGGCTTCATGCGCAAGGGAGAGACGGAAGCGGTCGGGAAGATGTTCGACGACCTGGGCGTGAATTACAGGCTCGTCGATGCCAGCGAGGAATTCTTCGCCGCCATGAAGGGAGTGACCGACCCGGAGAGGAAGCGCAAGATCATAGGCGAGCGCTTCATCCGCGTCTTTGAGCGCACGGCCAAGGAGTTCGGCGCCACCTATCTCGTGCAGGGGACCATCGCCCCCGACTGGATTGAGAGCGGGGACGGCGTTCGGGACGTCATCAAGAGCCACCATAACGTCGGCGGCCTGCCCAAGGATATGAACATGGAGCTGGTTGAGCCGCTGAGGGACCTGTACAAGGACGAGGTCAGGGTGGTGGCCCGCTACCTCAACGTGAAGGTCGCCGAGCGGCAGCCGTTCCCCGGCCCGGCCCTGGCGATCCGCGTATTGGGCGAGGCCACCCCGGAGTCGGTGGGCATCGTACGGGAGGCGTGTGCCATCGTGGAGGAGGAGATCGAGCTCGCATCGGCCGCCGGAAAGATGACCTGCCCGTGGCAGTACTTCGCCGTCCTGCTGCCCTGCCAGTCGGTCGGGGTGCAAGGAGACAACCGAGCCTACGGGCGCACCATCGCCGTGCGTTCAGTGGAATCGATCGACGGCATGAGTGCCGCTTACTCCCGTATCCCGCACGAGGTCCTGGAGCGCATCTCGGTGCGCATCACCAACGAGATGAAGAGCGATGTCAACCGGGTGGTCTACGATATAACGAACAAACCACCAGCGACAGTCGAGTGGGAATGACCAACGCTACTCGTAGGTAAGTAACCTCATCCGCCTTTTTGATGCGGTTTTTTACTTCCTTTCGGGGATCTCCCCGGAAGCGCGTTTCTTTTATTCGATCAGTCCCGCAACCTCGTCCAACGTCTGGACGGTGTGGTCGGGGAAGACCCCCTCGGCCTGAGGGCAATAAGCCGAGGACTTCAGCACAGCTCGGATGCCCACGCCCTTGGCCCCTCGGATGTCCTGGGCGATGGAGTTGCCGACGTACATCGCCTCGGACGCGTCCACACCCAGATTGGATAGGGCGATCTTGAACATCTTGGGATGAGGCTTGCGTAGCCCGACGTCGGTACTGAACACGTAGTCGTCGAAGTACGCGTCCATGCCGAAGTGACGGATGTCCCGCATTGGGAACTCTGAAGGCAGCCCCCACGCGACATCCGAGATAAGGCCGACGCTGAGGCCCCGCTCCTTTATCTCCGCCAGCAGATCCACCGCACCGTGGACCAGGTTGCGGTCCTCCAGCAGCACGTTGTAGAACACCTCCATGCTCCTCTGCAGGCTGTCCTCGTCCAGGCAGCCGTATCGCTCCAGACACTCGCCCATAAGCTCGGCAAGGGGGGTCTCCACATACTGGTCGTACTTCATCGATCGAGAATATTGAAGACGCTCCCTCAGGTACGTGGTGAACTCCTCCCGGTCCGTCTTCGGCGAGCACTCGTGGACGATATCATATATCCCGGCGATCCCCCGCTCCTCGGGGCCCTTCCAGTCGTAGTAATAATCGATCAGGGTGTGCCCCAGGTCGAACAGCACCGCCTTCATCGGCCAGACTAATGTCGGGCCGGTAGATAAACCTCCTTTCGCAAGCAACGTCCAAGGCGAATGACAGCTTTTATCTAACCGCGCGCGTTCACAACCATGTATGCGCGTCTACGTTGTGGACAACGGTGGCCAGTGGACCCACCGTGAGTGGCGGGTGCTGAAGTACCTGGACGTGGAGACGAAGATCATACCGAACAACACGCCCTTCGATCAGCTGGACGTCGACGGCCTGGTTCTCTCCGGCGGCTCGCCGCACGTAGCCGATGAGAACGAGCGGATGGGGCGCAACGGCGAGTACCTCGACCGCGCCGACTTCCCCATCCTCGGGATCTGCGCCGGGTTCCACTTCATGACCAACCACTTCGGCGGCAGGACCGCCCCGGCCGGGAAGCCGGAGTTCGGCAAGGCCACCCTGGTGGTCGACCAGGAGGATGATATCTTCCGATCGCTGCCCCGGGAGTTCGTGGTGTGGCAGAGCCACAACGATGAGGTGAAGAAGGTCCCGGACAACTTTGAGGTTCTCGCGCACACCATTGACTGCCCGGTGGAGGCGATCAAGGTCAAGGGGAAGCCGTTCTACGGCCTCCAGTTCCACCCCGAGGTGGAGAACACCGAGCATGGCTCGGACATCTTCCAAAACTTCCTGAGGGTGGTCGAGGAGTGGCACCGCTAACCCCCGAGGACCTTTCGCTGCTCAGGGAAGCTCTGGAGATCAAGCTGCGTAAGGAGGAGGTCGAGCACGCCCTCGGCCGGTTGCTGAGGAACAAGGGCCTCGACTTCGAACGCTATGTGCTGATCACCTCCGAGGTCCGGGGGTCCCGCCATAAGGACGAGAGCACCGAAGCCTGTGCCCGGCGGCTCATCTCAGGGAAATGAATAGGAACAGGAGAAGGACAATGATGGAGAGGGCCGCGAGCAGCGCGAGAACCCCCCGTCCCTCGAGCATCCCCGGAGAACCGAAAACGATGGGAATCGGCCCGATGAGGACGACACCGCCCCACTCTCTCTTGCCCGTCGCCGACGTTATTCCGGCGTCCCGGCCCCCAGGCCTGCCAAACAGGGAAAGGGACAACAGCACCATGCCCGCGAACACCGCGAGGGCGGCGAAGGCCACCAGCGGACCTGTGCCGTAGAGGACAGGAACGATGAGCACCAGGGCCACGGAGACCTGCCCGGCGGCTGCTGCCCAGGCTAGCACAACAATGCCCAACAGCACCAGCGCTGCGCCAGAGAGCTGCATCGCGCGAAAACGGTCCATGAATCTACCAGCCCCATTCCGTGATTTGTCCCTGTCGGTCACTCCACGCGAATTATCAACGGCGTGGTGGGCGTCAGGTTCAATGCCGTGCTCTCCCCTTCCTCGAAGGTTACCGTGATCCTGGCCCCCCCGGTCCAGATGCCGGAGACATACAGCGTGCCGTTCCTGACGTCGTAGCCCGAGTCCATGATCCTGGCTCCGTCCAGGTCCTTCAGGGTGTGATCGCTGAGCCTCACGCTCCGCTCGTTGGTGGTCACCACGACGTCCTTGAGCTTCTTGCCGCCCACGTCGATGCCGATGGTGATCGGTACCTTCCAGTACCCAGCGGCGGTGGGGTCGGCAGTGCTCACGTTGTAGGTCCAGGTGGTGGCGTCCGAGCGGGTTGGATCGAGGGCGATGTCTGTGGACCATCGGCCGTAGATATAGCTGGCGACCTCTCCGTCGGTGGCCTTCCAATTCTCCCGTGAGTAGTTGGTCTTGGGATCGTCGATCCAGTGCAGCAGCTCAGGCAAGGCGATCACCTTGTTTGGGTGTCCGTACACCCGGAGCACTCCGTGGCTCTCCGCCACGCTGTTGACCAGCCCGAAGCTCTGGCTCCAGCTCTGTTCCCCGTCCCAGCTGAGAAGGCGGGCGGCGTCCATGAGGTCGATCGGCTGGTAGGAGTACCACCCCGCCCCGGTGCCGTCGTACCCCCCGGGGTCGTACCATGAGCCCACCTGGGTATGGTTGCCCGGGGCACCTCCACCCTTGTCCGAGGACCGCCCGTCGATGCGGATGCCCGCCTCGTAAAGTGCGTACATCGTCTGGTAGGTGGCCTTATTGCCGGGGTTGGCCATGGAGATATAGGTGTCGCCCTTGCCTCCGTTGGCGGGCGCGTCCCACCGACTGGCATAGTCGTAGGTCTGCTTGAGGAACGTCATCCCGGCGTTGGCCTTGCTCACCCCGTCGGCCCAGAACCGGGTGCCCCCTCCTTCCCAATCGTGGGGGGCGTGGAGGGCTATCTCCAGATAAGGGTAAGTGAGCGTCTGCCGGGACGATCCGCCCGAGTTCATCACGTAGGCGGTCATGGGGTGGTTGTAGCCTTTGTAGATCGCTATGGCGCTGTCCGGCCCCCCGCAGTCATCGACCCCGAACACGCTGACCCAGTCCCAGCCGTTCCACCATTCGCTGACTAAGGCGTTCCGGGCCGAGCTGGTCATGGTCAAGGCCATGGTGTCATTCACCACCACTCCGTCCATGACCACGGTGTAGCCAACGCTCCGCCCCCACTGCACGCTCATCCGCAGATCTGCCTCGTACCTTCCGGTGGTCTCGTTGAAGGTGGCGACCTTTCCACCGATGGTGACCGTGGCATGGGGATACGGAGCGCCGGTGACGAGGACGCCGGTGGGAACACCGGCACCCTCGCTGGCATACTCGTAGAGGGGGCCAGCCAGGGGATAGGAGGCGGTGGCTCCCCGGCAGGCCAGGTCATCGACGAACCAGCCTCCACTATGAGTGTCCACCACCCAAGGAACGGCGGGGTCGGGGCTCTGGTGGGTCAGGACGGTGGAGGTGGTGCTCAGCACAAGCTGGGCCGCTCCTCCCCAGCTCGACGGGATCTGCACCACCCCCCGGCCGACCATCACCCCCGAGGTGTGCATAACGGTGACCACGCAGCGCTGGTCGCCCATGCTCTGGAACGATACCAGATAACGTTCCGGTTCGTAGCCCTCGGCCGGGCCCTTGACCGTGGCCGAGGGCAGGATGACATCGTTGAGGTTGGTGACCTCACCCGTTCCCGCGTCCCTGAGGCGGACATAGTTATCGCCCGGCGTGCCATAGGAAAGGTCCACCGACGCCAGGGCGTTGCCCTGCCGGTCGATGAGCGTGGCGGTGAGGCCGATCTGCTGCCTCCCATATGTCGCGTCGATGGCATCGCCGGCCTGTGGGGCGTAGCACTCGAAGGAGATATTCCACCCCGCTCCCTGGATCGAAGGGGTATAGCGCAGGAGGACGGCGCCGCTGGTGTTGCCCCTCACCATGCACCACACCTCGCCGCCGAGCACCACGCTCTCGGTGGTGTCGGTCTGATGGAAGGACACCTGGTGGTAGTAGCTGAGCGTACCATTCTGCGCCCCGCTGAAAGTCTCCACGTTTCCCCACCGGTCCTCCTCCCGCACCTCTCCGGCGGAGATGGAGGTGAGGTCGACCCATGCCCTAGCGGCCTGGTGGTCCCGGACCACCGGTTCCTCGCTCTTCCCTTGGTTCAGGGATAGCACCGCGACCGTCCCGGAGATCACCAGTATGATGACGATAACCATGGCTGCCATCATCCTGCGGTCCATAAAAATTCTCCCTTCGGCTAGCTATCTGGTCTAAATAATTAAAAGGTCCTATGTGCAAAATTGGGAGCAGGAACAGCCGCCTGGGTTATTTGTAACATCCCTCCCGGAAACGTATTTATGACCCCATCATGATTCCGCCCAGGGTGCACGTTTACGACCTTGGCCAAGCTGGTCGCCGAGATAATGCAGGCCCGTGACTTCGAGGTGACCGAGCGGCAGGACCACATGTTGGCCAGAAAGGACGGGCTGGAAATCGTGTTCTTTCTCATGCCCTCGATCGACCGTCCCGCCGCCGATGCCTTCCTCTCCAGGTTCAAGAGCCACCCAGGCAAGAAAGTCATCGCCACCCTGGAAACGATGCCCCCGGCGTTCCTCGACAGCCTCGACCGATCGGTGACGGTATGGGACCGCAGCGCCCTGGAGCACGAGATCGGGCGGACCCGCATCGAGCGGGTCATGGGAGATAAGGACCACGGGCTGGTCGACGAGCTGGTGGCCGAGGACTACCCCCGGCTGGTATCCCCCGAGCTGCTGGAGGACGTCAAGGACGCGTCGGTGGGCGAGCGCATCGTCCGACCAGTGGTGGGGACGGAGGACATAAGGGAACTGTCGCGTAAAACCGTCTCCGGGTTCCGTTACCGGCTGGAACTGGTGCCTCACTATGTCTATGGCTATATCTGCCCGTTGTACATGGGCGACGAGAAGGTGGGGGTGGAAAGGGGGACCCTGTCGGTCAACGGCCTCACCCACAAGGTGGAGTCGTGGAACGAGCGGACCGAGGTGGTGTATGCGCTGGAGATGACCCACCGCACCCTCGAGCCTGCCATCGCCACCGAGGACGCCCGGCGGATGGCCAAGAGGGAGCTAGTAAGGGTGAACTCCTACGACAAGGAGAGCATCCGCGAGGAGAATCACGTCACCATCACCGAGAAGCGCCGGGTCACCCCTAGGGAAGAGGACATCGCGCTGGAAGACCGAGGCGTGTTCTACATCCCCATCTGGTGCGTGGAGGGCGTGCATGGGATCATCATCGTCAATGCTTCCTCGGGGAAGATAGTCAGCGAGGACTACTACCGGCTGTGAGGACGCGGCCGATCCTCCTCTTGATATCGTCCCAGTGCGTCCCTTTCCAGTATATCTGCCCGCACCTAGGGCAAAGGTAGAACTCTTTCCTGAAGGCCAGGACCCGCTCTGGCACCTTCTCGGCCACCTCTTGGGGGTCCGCCAGCACGAGCCTCCCGTTGCAGACCGTGCACCTGGTCATGGATCGTTCGTTGCTCAGAGCGAATGTCCTGACCACCTGCTCCAGCTGATCGTCGAGGTCATCGCCGGTGATCAGCAGGCCCGTGTTCCCGGCGCGCTCCGCCAGCTGGCGGTCCCGTGTGAGGATGATCCGGTCCTCCGCTCTGGCCAGCTCCAGCACCTCCCGGTCGAGAAGATCCCGGACGTACTCGGTATCATAGCCCAGCATCCTCAGCCACCGCGCCAGTGTACCCAGCATCTCATCGGCCAGGAACCTAGGGGCGGGCATCGAGGACCTCGTAGGTGAGCAGGACGCCGTCGCCCATCCGCTCGCACCCCGCCAGCCTCAGGCGCACCCCTCCCTCCTCCGCCAACCCCTCGCCGTCGGCCGGGGTGGGCGAGGTACGTCCACCCACGACCATGCTGCCCACGAACACCATGTAGCGGTCGACCAGACCCTCCCTGAAGAACGAGAAAATGGTCTCCCCGCCGCCCTCGACCATAAGCGACCTTATCCCTCTGGCGTGGAGGATGGTGAGCAGGAGGCGGAGGTCGATGCGGTCCCCGCCGACACGCAGCGCTTCGGCTCCCACCCATGTCCTCGGGCACCCTTCGGAGGTGACGATGACGGTGCGCGCCCGGTCGTCGAGCACCCGGGCGGAGTCGGGGGTCCGTCCGCGGGGGTCGAGGACCACCCTGAGGGGATTGCGCTCCTTGGGCAGGCCCTTCACCGTCAAGTGGGGGTCGTCAGCGAGGACCGTACCCACGCCGACCAGGATGGCATCGGACGCCGCTCGAAGCTCCCTTACTCTCTGGAGATCCTCCGGCGAGGAGATACGCAGCTGCTTGCGGGACCTTCCGGCGATCTTTCCGTCGGCGGTCATGGCGCAGTTCACCGTCACCGTGGGTCTCATATGGCCCCAAATCCAGCCCCCGACATTAAATCCTTCCCACATCTCTTATTAGCCGGGCGTTGGAATCGAAACACCATGAGCTACATCAAGATCATCGAGATCGAGGAGATGAACCTCCGCGGCGCCTACGTCCTGGACGGTTTCCCGTCGATCGGGCTGGTCGGCTCCATTGTCGCCAACTACGTGGTCAGCTCGCTGGGGTTGCGGCAGATCGCGGTGGTGGATTCCGACACCTTCCCGGCGGTGTCCATGATCAAGAACGGGATACCCAACAGCCCGGTGCGGCTGTACGCCGGCAACGTCGGCGAGGACGGCGACCGGCTGGTCGTCTTCGTGTCCGAGTTCCAGCCTCCACCGCACATCATCAAGGATTTGGGAAAAACGATCATGGACTGGGTCGAGGACCACAAGTGTCGGATGATCATCTCCCCCGAGGGCATCAGCACCAAGCAGAGCGGACGGACCCCCAACACCGATGGCAACGGCCGGGTGCTAGGCATCGCCTCCACGCCTGAAGCGAGGGAGATGCTGAAGAGTAACGAGGTGGATATCTTCGAGGGAGGGGTCATCGTTGGATTGTCCGGCGTACTGCTCAATGAGGGCGTCAACCGTATCTTCGACGTCGTCACCATCCTTTCCGAGGCCAGCAGTGAGTTCCCCGACGCCCGGGCCGCCGCGGCGGTCACCAGGGCTATCAACCGCATGGTGCTTAAGGACTCCCTGGACATCGGCCCGCTGGTCAAGGAGGCCGAGGTCATCGAGGGCAACCTCAAGGACATGTACGAGAAGGCGGGCAAGGAGGATGAGCTCCGGAAGGTCACCCTTCCCGGCATGTATGGTTAGGGAAGACCTCGACCATCGCTCCCTCGCCGCCCTCGGTCACCTTGAATCGGACGGGCAGGAACTGGCGCAGGAGCCACATCTGGGTGTTGAGATGCTCGGTGACCTCTAGAACCCTGAACGCCGACGGCCCGCTGGCCAGGGCCAAGTACGGCAGCAGCTGGTCCGCGGCGTGCACGTCCAACGTCCCGGGCCCCTCCATCTCCCGGCGGAGAGTGCAGCCGGCCTCCTCGCCCACCGTTTCGGCGGGCACCCCCTTCTTGCCCAACCCGTCCGCGCCGAGAACGGTGTTATGGTATCGGGCGTAGAGCGCCGTCCCAGCCCCGGTGGAGTGGCCGGAGGTGCGATGCGCCCGCAGTCTCAGCTCGTGATCCACCAGCACCTGGCGGACGGCGTCCTCCATGCGGTGGGCGACGTGATCGGGCAGGTTCTGGGCGAAGCATTCGCCTCCCACCTCCTCCAGCTTGCCGCGCTCGCGCAGCGACAGAGGCCTCAAGCCAGGGCAGGGGGCCATTGACGTTCTCACCACGCCGCCCCCCTGGGGGTAGAAGCCTCGGGCCACCAGCTCCAGCTGGACATCGTAACCCATCCTTCCCAGGAGAGGGACGAGGACGTGCGAGTAGAAGTCGACGGGCGGGGACATCTGAACATTGGTGCCCCCGCGGACCTCCAGCTCAGTCGTCGTCGGAGCGTGCAAAGAGGCCAGAAGACACGCCTGCAGGACCAGGGTGATGCTCCCCGCCGTACCCACGTCCAGCTGGTAGGCGCCGCCGAGGACCTTGCCGGGGCGGAAGGCGATCGAGGTCGAGCCGACGTAGGCACCCTCGACGTCCCCGTCGCACAGCGTGGCTACGCCCATGACCGCAGTAAGGTGCTGGGCGGCCAATCCAGGCTTGCCCCTCTTGGCCCGGATATTGGTCATGGTGACCTCCCTACCGGTCAGCGCCGACAGCGCCACCGCGCAGCGCAGTATCTGCCCGCCCCCCTCGCCGAACGAACCGTCAATCTCCATCGTCCCTCAGCTCACAGCTCTCCTCCCTACCTCTGAGCCTCCTGAATATCTTTTTGATGGCCTCGTCGACCGCCAAGCCGAGGAGGGCCAGGGGGATGATGTACAGCCACTCCGCTCCCAGGGGGACGGTACGGAATGCGACCCCCAGGGGCGGCAGGTACACCGCCGCCAGCAGTAGAGCGAAGGAAAGAAGGACAGCATACAGCAGGGGGGTATTGCCCCGCAGCCCGGTTACCAGGATCGAGCGCTCCGAGCGGAAGGAGAACACCAGGAACAGCTGGGTGAGGACCAGTGTGCAGAGCACCACCGTCCGGGCCTGGGAGACGTTGTCGTCCATGACCATGCTCAGCTGGAACGCCGCCAGGCCGCTCGCTGCCATCGCCGCGCTCAGAATCACGATGCGGTAGACCGTAAGCCTGGTCACCGGCCCCTCCCGTGGGTCGCGAGGGCACCGCCGCATGACTCCCGGGTTTGTCCTCTCCAGTCCCAGGGCCAGGGCCGGGAAGCTGTCCGTGACCAGGTTCACCCATAGGATCTGGATGGGCAGCAGGAAAGGCAGCAGGTCCGTTTCCGTGAACAGCACCGTGGCGGCGAGGATGAGGGCGATCTCTCCCCCGTTGCAGGACAGCAGGAAGGCCACGAACCTCCGTATGTTGTCGTAGATGCTCCTCCCTTCTTCCACCGCCCCGGCGATGGAGGCGAAGTTATCATCGGTCAGCACGAGGTCCGCCGCCTCCTTGGCCACGTCCGTGCCGGTGATGCCCATGGCCACTCCGATGTCCGCTCGCTGCAGGGCGGGGGCATCGTTCACCCCGTCGCCCGTCATCGCCACCACCTCGCCGTTGGATTGCAGCGCCTCCACGATGCCGACCTTATGCTCCGGAGTGACCCTGGCGAACACGCTCGCCTCCTTGACCCGGGAGGCCAGCTCCTCCTTGCTCATATCGCTCATCTCCCGGCCGGAGATGGCCGGGGTGACGCCATCCCCGATCCCCATCTGTCGGGCGATGGCCTCGGCGGTGCGCTCGTGGTCCCCGGTGATCATGATGACCCTGATGCCGGCGGAACGGCACTGGCCGATCGCCTCGATGGCGTCGGGGCGAGGCGAATCGATCATCCCCACCAGGCCGAGGAAGGTCGTCCCCTCCGACGGAACCCCGTCCCCAATATCCGCGCTCATGGAGAGGGCGAGAACGCGCAGCGCACGGCTGGCCATGGCCCGGTCCTTGCGCATCACCATGTCGCGCATCTCCTCGTCCAAGGGAACGGTCCAACCATCGACCATGGCCGTTCCGCACAGCGGCAGCACGCTCTCTGCCGCTCCCTTGGTGAACGCGTAGCGCTTCCCCTCGCGCAGATGGACGGTGGTCATCCGCTTGCTCACCGGATCGAAGGGCAGCTCGTCCACCCGCGGGAACTCGGCCTTCAGGGCCTCGGTGTCCTCGCCTGCCTTCAGGGCGAGGACCAGCAGGGTGCCCTCGGTGGTGTCCCCGGCAACCGACCAGGCGCCGTCGTGCACCAGCCGGGCGTCGTTGCACAGCGCCCCCGCTCTCACCAGCCAGGCAAGCTCACCGCCGACGCTCGCCCTCCTTCCCCGGTGGCGCAGTTCTCCGCTCGGCCCATAGCCCTGGCCAGTGACCTCGACGGTGCAGTCTACCAATGCGACCTCGGTAACGCTCATCTCCCCCGTGGTCAGCGTGCCAGTCTTGTCGGTGCAGATGACCGTAGCACTACCTAGGCTTTCCACCGAGGGCAGCGATCGCACTACCGCGTTCCTCCTGGCCATGCGCGCGAGGCCCAGCGCCAGGCATACGGTCACCACCGCTGGGAGCCCCTCCGGGATCGCCGCCACGGCCAGGGACACCGCTGTCAGGAACATCTCCAGCACCTCGACCGATCTCAGCAGCCCGATGAGGAAGACGACGACGGCGATGGCCAGGACGGCGATGCCAAGCTGAACGCTGAGCCGGGCGAGTTTCCTCTGCAGGGGGGTCTGCTCGCTCCTTCCCCCCACCAACCCGGCGATCTTACCCAGCTCGGTGTCCATGCCCGTGGCCACCACCACCGCCTGTCCGTGGCCCCGACCCACCACCGTGCCCGAGAAGACCATTGTGGATCGGTCCCCCACCGGAGCGTCCTCGGGCACTCTATCGCCGGCGTTCTTGCTCACCGGGGTGGATTCTCCAGTTAGCGACGACTCCATGGCGTCCAGGTTCACCGCCTCCAGCAGCCGGGCGTCCGCCGAGACCCGGTCTCCGGTCGCCAGTACGATGACGTCGCCGGGGACCAGGGAAGGTGACGGCACTTCGCTCTCCAATCCATTCCGGACGACCGTGGCCTGGGGGGATGCCAGCTCCCTCAGCGCCCGCAGCGTCTGCTCAGCCCTGTACTCCTGGTAGAACCCCAGGGCGGCGTTGATGAGCACGATGACCATTATCACCGCAGCATCGATCAGCTCATCCTCTCTGCGGTCGACAAACCACACCCCGAGGGAGACGATCGCTGCCACCAACAGGATGCCGACCAGGGGATCGACGAACTGTCGTACAAGGATCGTGAGGGGGGATGGCCCTTCCTTCCCTCTAAGCTCGTTGCGCCCGTACCTCTGCAGCCTGGCTTCCGCCTCCTCCGAGGTGAGGCCCGAGGAGGACGTCGACAGCTCGTCCATCACCTGTCCGGGGTCGCAGGAGTGCCAGCTGCTCATCGCACTTCACAATGGGATGAAAGCTAATGTGTTTTTTCCCACACTCCGACCTCACTGAGCAAGGTTAATGTATAACACCCCCTGATACCGCGCGCAGGGATGCACTGGGCCTTTGGGTTCAGAAGGGAGGATAGCGTAGCCTCGCTGCCCACGGGGCAGGGAGGCCCGGGACCTTCCCTCGAACCAGGGTTCGAAGGGGAACCACGGTGACCGAAAGCAACATCATGTTGGAAGTGGGCGTCATAATGTTCGTCGCCTTCCTAGGCGCCGCCCTGGCCAGTCGGACCAAACAGAGCGTGGTCCTCGGCTACATCCTTGCTGGCATCCTCATTGGCCCCTTCATGCGCATTGACATTCTGGGCTTCCAGTATCACGGGGTCATTGCCGACTCCGAGCTGATCACGCTCATCTCCGACCTGGGCATCGTCCTGCTGATGTTCTTCGTGGGGTTGGAGTTCTCCATCTCCAAGCTCAGGAAGGTGGAGCGCCCGGCGATCATACTCTCGCTTGTCAACATCGGGGTCAATCTGTTCACCGGCATCCTGCTGGGCACAGCACTGGGGTGGCCCCTACTGGACACCGTGTTCCTGTCCGCGGTCATAGCCATGAGCTGTGCGGCGGTGGCAATGAAGTCGATCATCGAGCTGGGCCGCCTCAACGCGCCGGAGACGGACTTCCTGCTGGGGGTGATGGTGGTGGAAGACTTCATCTCCGCGGTGTTCCTGGCGGCGATAGGGGGGCTGATGGTCAAGACCTCCGCCGATACCTCGATGACCAGCTTCCTCGTGGGGGCAGCTATCTTCGTGGCGTTCTTCGCCGTCCTCGCCCTGGTGGTCATCCCCCGCACCGTGCGGTACCTGGTCCGGATGAAGAATGACGAGATGTTCGTCATCTTCGCCCTGGGCGTGGTGTGTATGGCCGCCGCGGTGGCCGAGGTCCTGGGCATCCCGGCGATGATCGGGGCCTTCTTTATCGGCATGACCTTCGCCGAGACGAAGATCACCGAGCGCATGGAGGAGAAGATGGCTCCCTTCCGCGACGCTTTCGTGGCGGTGTTCTTCATGGCTTTCGGCATGATGATCGATCCCTCCCTGTTCCCAGCCGTCATCGGCATCGTGGCCGTAGCGGTCGTCCTCGTGTTCGTCGATGACGTGCTCATCACCGCGGTGGTCTCGTACTTCATGGGATACTCCTCGAGGCAAAGCATGGCGGTGTCCACATCACTGTGTGCCCGGGGCGCTGAGTCGGTGATGTACGCGAGCGTGGCCAAGCATTCCGTGGCCACCACCAAGGGTGCCGAGCTATACCCTCTGGCCGGGGCCTTCACCTTCATCATGAGCGCCCTGTGCCCCTTCCTGATGCGTCGCAGCAACCACCTCGCCGACGGCCTGGCGCGGAGGATGCCCCACTTCATCAAGTACTCCGCCTCGCTGGTGGCGAGGACCCTTAGCAAGATCATCATGCCGGGCAGCGGATTCCGCGTCTACCGCGGCTCCCGACTGCTGCTGATGACCGGGGTGTTCTATCTGGGAGCCATCCTGGCGCTTATCGCCACCTCGGGAAGGATCCACTATATCGCCTTCGGAGTGTGCATTCTGGCGGCGGTATTGATGTGGTTCGTCCTCCAGACGGTGCTGACCCCGGTGGTCAGGCAGACCAGCTACAGCAACCTAGGGGCGGAATCGGGCAACCACTCTTACATCAGCCGGTACGTCGCCTCCCTGGTGCTTGTGACCCTGCTTACGTCAGCCTGTGTGGCCTTTATCTTCACCATGTTCTGGCCCGCGGTCCTCGTGGTCCTGGCGGCCTATGTCATGTGGTTCATCCTGTTCATGAAGATCGCTCATGACCGCACCAGTGGCGGATCAAGATACCTCGTCCGGCCTCGCAGCACGGTCGGCTACGGGGTCACCCCCCCGCCCCGGACGGAGACGCACGATCAGCCCCGATTCAACCACCGCCAGCGGTGGAAGGGCCTTTGATCCCGTCACATCTCCGGGCGGATGATGCCCAGGGCATTCCCCTCGGGGTCGGCGATGACCGCGACATCCCCCACGTGAGGTATGTGCATCTTGGGGGACCTCACGCTTCCTCCGTTGCTCACCGCCCGGTCGATGAACTCGTCCACCGAATCCACCGAGATGTAGTTCAAAGGGACCTGGGTCCTCTCCTTACGCTGGTAGATGCCGCCGTTGACCCCCGGCTCCTTCAGCATGCCACGTTCGTCGGTGGGGACGGTTTGGATGGTGGTATACTCCATTTCCGGCACCTCGGTGAACTTCCAGCCGAACACGTTCCGGTAGAAGCCTCTCATCCGGCCGAGGTCGTCCGCCGGGATCTCAAAATGTATGATTGTGTGGTTCATTCTCGTTCCCCATCCTCTTGATAGCTCAGGCTAAAAAATACTTTCGGGGTCAGATGATACTGGCGAAGGCTTGAGGGACCAAGCCGAGCGCATGATCGCATTCCTTGGCTCGGGAAAAAACGCAATAATAAAACCTCCCGAGTGCCCCCTCTGCGAGATTCCTCACGACGGCCCTTGCCACAACTCCCTCTACCCGCTTCGCCGGGAGGTGGGCTCCTGAGCGATCGCGTCTTCGAGGACTGCTGCGACTTCTGCGTCCGCGTCGACGACACCAAGAACGAGGTCGAACCCTGCGGCACGATGACCGAGCGGTGCAAGCGCAGGAGGCGGTCGACGTGAGCTCAAGGGACGGACGAACAGCCCTCGAGGTAATGGGAGGCGGTACGCCCTGAGGCGACTCTCGATCCAAACACCTTCGCCTGAAGATCGACCGAATTATTAATAACAGATGCAAGGAGGGAATGCGATATGAAGACCAAGGGAGGGTTCGCCCGCCTCACGGTGTGGATACCCAAGGAACAGTACAACCAGCTAGTCAAGAGGAAGATGATCAACGGCGTGTCGATGAGCGAATCGATAACGCAGGTCCTGAGCGAACGGACGAACGGCAGCAAGAAGTAACGCATGGTACCATGGGGGCCTGGCCCCCTTTCAAACCATCCGGTTTTTCCATAGTGCCACCGTGGATGTTACCAACATCCAGGAGCACATGGTATTTCCCGGCACGTGCTTCGGCGCTCCGGCGCTATTCTGATAGTAATGGAATGGCCCGCGCCACACAAATCTTCGCGCAGGATGATCTCGCTCCACCCAACTTCAGGTTTCATTCGAGAATGAATGGAGGGGCAATTGTCCAACCAAATCATTTGAATACACATATGGAATAAATTGAATCAGCGATATAAGCAAGGCTATGACTAGCATAACCCTCTCTTTCATTAAGGGATATGATGTCTGACGTCTGATACGGAGATGGTAAATCGAGAAAGCCATTCTCTGGACTGCAATGCTGGTACGCGTGAGCAGTCCCATCATTCATTTGTATCTTGAACTCTAAAGGCCATTCAGGCATCCTTTGAGGTATCCTTTTTCTTAAAAATGCAGGTATAGCGTTGGGGCTCTCTTCAATAGCAACAATATCATCCGCATTGACGTAATATTCATTGATATCTCTTTCATGAGTAGAATATTTACTCTGGAGTCTCTTCCCAACTATGCCTTTTTTTACTAAAACTACATTTTCGAGCATAGTTCCATCCCTGAGCGTTACCTTACACGGGTACTCTCTCTCTTTCCCTGGATCAATCCTGATAAGGTCTTTTTTTAACCGCTTATCAAGGCGTTTTGGACTTGCCCCAGAAATATGATGTTGTTTCCTTCGGATTTCATCTTGAAATGAGATTCTTGTATGTACCGACTTAGACATAGCCAGTTTATTTATCTGATTCATTCTGGTAATCCGATTAACCTTTCGCTCTCCCTCAATGTTCCTTGCCTCATGCTCTGCATATCCTTTTTCAGTAATAGTTGAAAAATTGTGCTCTGATTCAATGGATGATGGAAATACACATATTCGAATGTCTCCGAACTCGATTAATGTAGTTACAGATTCTTTCATTTCATTGAATACCCAGTTTACAGATACAATATCCGATGGATCCTGCCCCCCAGGTAACATAAGGAAATCTAACTGACCAAATTTAATATTCCAACTTTGATTATATATGTTCTCGCCATTCTTGGTTTGAAGATTGAATCTGCGGCGCTCGTAAATGGACATGCTTAAAATATCCTGGACAATCTCTCTAGGTAGCCTCCATTTTGACGGTTTTACACTTTCTATCATATGGAATTCTATGAATACATTATCCCTCCAGTATGTGCTTTTCTTCAACCAATCATAACTGCCTATCTTCTTCGCATCATCCTCGTCAATAAATAACACTCTTTCGTGGTATTCTCCATTCCGACAAATCGCTGCCGCTGGGTAATATTCAAGATCTAAGATTGGATCGAAAGATGGCTGTATATCTGCCAAATCACCTTTTTTTATTGAGGGAGGACAATCCATTCAATCTCACCTTACCGCATCACAATAAACCTATCGGGATCGAACCGTAGTGATTCATTTTATTCGCACTAGCTGGCCTCACCGGGACAGCCTGGGAAGGGGCAGCTGTCGCTGCCCCAGCGTGCTGGCGGCTCAGATCATGTTGACCTTCTTGAGCACTTCCCAGCATGCCCCGATGCCGGTGCCGCCAGTGTTGATGTCGTCCAGGTACACCGCGCCCATGATCTCCTCGAACCGCTCTCCGAGTTTATCGCTCCGCAGGTCGCTGGCCGAGCGCTTCCTGGCCTCGGGCATGACATATTCTCCGAGCCCGATGGCCTCGGCAACGCGGATGTAATTCTCCCGGCACACCCTCGCCTTCCGCTCCCCGTTGATCTGTTCCTCGCTCATCCCCAGGGAGTAGAAGTGGTTGACCACGGTGCAGCATATGACCGCTTGTCCGAGCACCGCTAGTCCGGGGTCCTTTGCCTTGTTCGTCGCCCGGGCGTCGTTCATCGTGCCGTGATGGGCTACGGCCCTCTCCATGAGTTCCGGTTCGTTGAAGGAGTAGCCTATCAGCGTTTCCAGGTCCATTTTCTTTTTGTTGGCCAAGATGGTGCCTCCGAGATGGTCCTCGATGTATTAAATTGTCAATAGAATATAAAATACAGAACGCCGTGGGCCCGCTCCGTGATAACATGCCACGCCATCCAGTGATAATCACGGCGACTGGCCGGGGATGAAGTCAAACAGCGTAATACGGGCGGAGACGGGGTATGAAGAAAGGCCGACTCTGACGGCCACCATATCAATCTTGAAATAGCCACCCAGCGTTCTGCCCCGTACCGGCAGGTTCGAGGTAAAAAACGATGGAAGCGGAAGGCGGTTCAAGGGTCGCGGTGGTGGCGGCCATACTGGGCAACCTGGTCATAGCCATTGTCAAGTTCATCGCCGCGGTTCTAAGCGGCTCGTCGGCCATGGTCTCAGAAGGCATACACTCCTTGGTCGACACGGGCAACGGAGGGTTGTTGCTTCTGGGCATGAAGCGGTCCAAGCGGCCGGCCGACGAGGACCACCCGTTCGGCCATGGCAAATCGTTGTACTTCTGGACGAACATCGTGGCCATCTCCATCTTCGGCATCGGCGGCGGGATGTCGGTCTACGAAGGCATCACCCACATCATGGACGTGACGCCTACCACCGAACTGGGCGATCCCACCGCCGCGTACATCGTGCTCGCGATCTCGATGCTCATCGAGGGCAGCTCGTTCACCATAGCCGTTAGGCAGTTCCTGCGGGCGAAGGGGGAGAAGAGCGCCTGGCAGTTCCTCAAGCATTCCAAGGACCCCAGCCTCTATACCGTTGTCCTGGAGGACTCCGCGGCGCTGCTGGGCCTGATCTTCGCGTTCCTGGGCATATTCTTTGGCCATCTGCTTCACAACCCGTACCTCGACGGGGTGGCCTCGGTGGCCATCGGTCTGCTGCTGATGTGCGTGGCCTGGTTCCTGGCCTCGAGGACCGCCGGCCTCCTACTGGGAGAGGGCGTCTCCCACGAGGAGCTGGTCGACATCCGCCGGAGGGTGGAGTCAGATCCGGCGGTAAGGCGGGCCAACGACATCCTCACCATGTACCTCGGGCCGCACGAGCTCCTGGTGAATATGGGGGTGTGCTTCGTGGAGGGCACCACCGCTGAGCAGATGCACGCGGCCATCCGCCGCATCGAGGCCGACCTGCGGAGCGCTTACCCGGTCGGGAACCGCGTGTACATCGAGGCCGAGTCGCTGTCGCCCTCCGCCGCGAGCGGAGCGTGTGCTTCCGGACCGAGCGGTCACCAGTGAGAACGCCGGCCGGGCCTCATAGCTTGGTCAGCAGTTCACCGTACAACCGCTCCGTCTCCTCCGCGGTTTGCAGGTTGAATGCCAGCACGCCTCCGGAGCGGTGGACGACGATGCAGGCGTCGACGCCGTTGTATCTAGCGAGCACGTAGTGTCCGAACTCCTCGTTCTCGAAGCTTCCGCTGTTCACCTGGGTTCCACCGAAGCCATTCACCCGCCGCCCGTCATCGAAACCATGGCGCAGCTCCACCGAGGTGATGCTGTGATATCCAACATTCTCGTTGACCATGGGGGCGCTGACATGGAGAGAATCGGCGTCCAGGGACGCGGCCACGCTCCCCGAGCCGATGAAGAAGAACGCTGCGACCAAGACGATGGCGATGACGGCGAGGACAGCGATCATGAGCCGCCGGTTCCGTTTCCGGTCGGCCGCGGTTATCAAAGCGCTCGGAGGACGGGCTCCGTCCCTGAGGAACCGCTTCCCGGTGTTCATGTACACGACGCTGGCGGACAGGATGGTCAGGCTTACGATTAGCAGTATCCAGAAGGGGATGGCGGCATCAAAGAGCACGAGGGCTTCCAGCCCCATGAGGAGTATGAACATGAAGATGGTCAACACCATACCCACGAACCTGGCCAGCGCGGCCGAGTCGTAGCTGTCCTGTACCGCCTTGGGAGAGGTGTTGAAGCCCGCGATGAGCATCGCCCCCCTTCCCGTCGCCCACATGTACACCGACATGACGATCAGCGGTAGCATCGCGGTGAGGAGCAGGGCCTGAGCGATCAGCTCCGTGGCCTCCATCACGTCGGCGAACACGATGATGGCCAAGGTCAAAGGGACGGTGAGAGCGACGAACAGGGCGATCAGCAGAAGCTTGGTGCTGCGGTCCACGACGGTGAAGAGGTCTACGGGTTCATTTTCTCTTGGGTCAGGCAAGTAGTCGAGGAGAACCTTTTGCATCGACTTCCCAGGAACGGCTGTGGGAGCAAGCGATGTGAGTGTCGGGGTCCGAGGAACACTCCAATGGCGATGAACCGTCTTTTATTGATAGCCGGTTGACCCACCCGCTAAGTCCGAAGATGATTAACGAAAGGGATAACTCCCGTTAAGCCGTTCCCCAATGGGGTTCGTGCATGGAAGAATCCGAAAGATCAATGGTGCGCTGCCTGTGGCATGCAGCCGACGGTCGCTGCTCGAACTGCAAGGCGAGACGCATACGCAACGATGTCCTGAAGATCAAGGACTACCATCTATGCGAGGGCGAGAGCTTCTACCCGGACTGCGAGTTCTACGTGGCCAAGCCAAAATTGAAGAGATGAGGAACGACCCATATCAAATTTCACCGGTAGTCCGGTAAGTTCCATGGAGATTAGATATGGAGCTTCCAATTCCAATAGTAATCAATAATCGACGAAAGGAATAAGATTCATTCCGTCCATGGATTCATGGGAATCTATGACCGAGTGCGAGGAGCAATCAAGGAAACTCGTTGAGGCCTTGGGATTAAGGAACGAACCGGTGGCCATTACTCTAATCAAGAAGGGGCAATCGCTTCCTGAGGGATATGTGGCGCCGGACAAGCCGATACGGCACTGCCAGGCCATCATGAGGGCTCGGAAGGGTGAACTCTTGGTCGTGCAAGGGGATAAACAAGCATGCCCGGTAGGCGCCTCATCATTGGGGATCGTGCCGGTACCGGAGAAAGTGGTCTCGGGGGAGTTCCACTACAACATGGGCATGTACGAAAGTCAGGAGGCTGCTAGATCGACTATTGCTCAGCGACCGTCCCTGGAAGCAGGGAGCATTGAAGCCACCGCTGTCGCTCCGCTCAGCAAGGCCAAGCTCAAGCCCGATGTGGTCATCGTTTCCGGGATGCCCGAGCAGGTTTTCTGGCTGATCCCAGCGGCGAGCACGTTCTCCATGGGTGGACGGGTCACTGTGAACATGGCTGCGGTCCAGGCTGCCTGCGCCGACTCTACTGTCGTTCCTTACGTAGAGGGCCACGTCAATATCTCGCTTGGATGCTTCGGCTGCCGTAAGACCACCGATATCGGACCCGAGGAGATGCTCGTTGGCATCCCTGGAAGCAAGATGAAGGAGATAGTTGCCGCGGTGGAGAGGATGAAGGAAGGTCCGATACCAAAGTCGAGGGCAAAGTAACGCCGACGCGAAGGGCCATCCACCTAACCTCTCGGCCCTCCGTTTTCTTAAAGGTGACTCTGATGCAAGATGAGACCAGTCAAAAGAAGCAATGGGATAACACCTACACCAAGGCTCAGGATTTCTTTGGCAAGGAACCGAGCGAGCTAGCCGTTAGTGCACTGCCGACACTGAGATCTCATGATGTCAAGACGGTCCTGGAACTAGGTTGCGGGCAAGGAAGGGACACCTGGTACTTCGCCAGGAACGGGATGACGATCACTGCGCTCGATTATTCAGATTCGG